>WVZK01000018.1:308-24504 GCA_011772475.1 Candidatus Aminicenantota bacterium
TTTCTTGTTACGGTCATCGAAAGAACGGATGCAGCCGACAAAGAACAGGTAGTCGATATCTTTGCCGGTCATCTCTGAGATCAGAGGAACCTCAAGCTCTTTAATCCAATCTCCTCGGGCATCGCGTCCCATCCCCCAGGGATTTGAGTTTGTCTCCAGCCCCTTGAAGACTTGGGTTAGTTCCTGGGGGAATTTACTTTCCATCAACACCTGATAGCGTCTCATCTCCACCATTTTGTCCACATGTTCGATAAAGACAGGGCAGTGCTCCATACAAGAACGGCACGTTGTACAGGTCCACAGCTCNNCCTCTTCGAGTTCATTTCCTTTGGCCTTGGCCTTGATGACCTTAGGAGCTCTTTGGTGCAAATGATCTTTCAAATCGTTTATGATTTTCTTCGGGGAAAGGGGCTTTTCGGTTAAGTAGGCTGGACAGTGATCCTGGCATCGGCCGCACCTAGTGCAGGCGTCCAGGTCCATAAGCTGTTTCCAGCTAAACTGCTCAATCTTGGCTATCCCAAAGCTCTCTGCTTTTTCGTCCTCCAAGTCTAGATGAGAAAGAATACCCTTTGGCTCAAGAGACCGATAAATCATATTCAGTGGAGAGCTAATTAAATGGAATAGCTTGGAGAAAGGGATATAGGCGAAGGTTCCCAGGACGAGAAAAAAGTGGATGCGGAAGAAAATCATGGCCAGAAATCCCTTGTTCGCGGTATCAAGGCCGGTCATGTTAAAAAAGAGAGCTACTGCTTTCCCCACAGGTGCCAATGCCTGAGCATCCCTTCCGATTACGGATAACCTCAAGCCTTCGAGGATTAACCCGGTTAAAAGGATGGATAGGATCAGAAAAAGGCCAACATAATCCTCAGTCCTGTTATCAAGCCGTGAGGGTCGAGTTATATAACGGCGATAAATCGCCAAGAGGATTGAAACGATCGCGGCCAAGGCGATTATATCAAGGGCAAGGGATATGATCCGGGATATCGATGCTGGCAAAGTGAACGCAAACTGGGTTATTAAAATAATTATAAAAGGAACCACAAAGCCGATAAATACAAGAAGATGGATGAAGCCTGGATATCGGTCCTGTAATATTCTGCGATGGGCGATTCCTTCTTTTAAGAGGGATTTTAGCCTCAGCCACATTCTATCGGATCTATTTTCGTCTCTGCCGATCCGCCACAGCCGGAAGCGCTTGCTCACGCCCCACGAAAAGATCACTAGTGCCAAGAAGATAAAGAATATATCGAATGCTTTAATCATCTTACCAGGACTTACCAGGTGCCAGCATTACATCGTGGCAATTAAGGCATTTTTGGTTCTTGGGTGGTCCTTCAAATTCCCTGAGGTGACACTCCAGGCATTCAGTGACCGAGGGACGATTTGTACCGCCCTCCATGTATTCGTGCCCGGCTGCTCGGTGGCAATCTACGCAATTCAGCCCCTCTCCAAAGTGAATTCGGTGATTAAATTTTATGACCTTCTTTTTAACCTTATATCCAAGTTTGAGTACGTCTTCATGGCAATCTAAACACCTCTGTGAAGTAAGTTCGTCGTCAGCAAGATATTCGGGTGGAACGAATTGATCCCGCACATGTTTGATAGCATTCCAGTCCTTTGGAGTGAATTCAAACCCCTGAGAATGACATTCATAACATCCCGTTTGATGAGCTGGGTGGCCCTTGGATTCTCTCCATAGCTCTGATATCTCGGGATGGCACTGCCTGCAGACAAGCTCGCTTGTTGCTGAGTAGCGGACAAGGTAGGAAACAAGCCCACCTCCACCGATTACGATGACAAGGATTATAAGGCTGGCTATTATCCTGAATTTCTTCTTATATCTCGGAGAAAGCATTTTATTCCACATCAATGTTTAAAATGTAAATTTCAGGAGTCTCCTTGCCTTGAGGCGGGCCGGCTAATAGGATTCGGTCTCCCCTGTGGCTAATAATCTTTGGACTCCAGAAAGCCGGAATGCGGGGAAAGTCCATGGGCGTTAATCCTTTGGCATAACCTGGAGTGCTCTCATCAAAAGCTACCATCTCCACGCCGGTATTTAGATTAAGGATCATTCCTTTATAAATATGCTTAAAGAGAATGAATTTCCCGTCTCCTGACATATCGAAAAGCTCTACTCTAGGTGCCAGCCTGGACTTTATGAGCTTCAGGTCTTTGCCCTCGCTATTCACGGTGTATGTCCCTATGCCTTGTTTTTTTCTTCCGTTATAGAAGAAAGCTATTTTTTCTCCATCGTGACTTATATCGGCCAGACTAAACCAGCGATCGTGGAAGTCGGTTATCCTCTTTATCTCTTTTCCATTCCAATTCACAATATAAAGGTCATAATCAATTTTATCTGCAGATGACTGCGCTCCGAACACTATTTTTTGGCCATCTCCGCTAAGGGCAAACGCCCATCCTCCACCGATTAGCGGGCGGCAAGGAAAAGATGGCCACTCCCATCCTTTATCATCGAAATCGGGGGCAAGGAGAGTTCTTTGTTCTTGGGTCGATGCATCGAGAAGGATTATGCCACCCGGGTTGCCATATCTTTTTGGTCCCAGATGTCCCTTGAGCACACAAGCGATGCGCTCCCCATCACTGCTTACTGCGTAATTGGATAATCGTTCCCAATCACCACTGGTGAATTCGAGTGATTTTAAGTTTTTTCCTTCAAGCCTCTTGATAGGGAACGGGATTACCCGGAAATTTGTGCCGTCGATGTTGACCACAGCCAAGTAATGGTCAAGGATATTCTCCGGTTCTCCTAAGCTCAGCGAAAATACAGCCACACGTCCATTTCCACTCAAGACGGGAGGCTTCGACCCGACAAGAAGCGATGCATCTTCAAACGGAGTTGGGGCTTTTTTTTCTCCATCGCGGAAGAGTTCTTTTTCTTTTCCGTCTCCGACATTCATCACCCTTATTGCCATTATTGTCTCTTCTTCGTCCTTGATCTCAACCGTATAGATCATCCATCGGCCATCATCGCTTAAGCATGGATAGTGGACAACATTATTGCCTGAATAGGTTAACCTTTTTATTTCACCTGGATTGGAAGCGCCTTTGGCACTCAGTTGCAAAATGGCTATCAAAAAGAAAGAAATTATAGCGGCGATTTGAATGTATTTCTTATTCATTTCTTTCATGCCTCCGTTTTTCGGTTGGGTCGAGCCTTTCTCAGAGAATGCCACAAGAGTGAACGTTCGGGAAGTATCTTTTCCTGATGACAAGACTTGAGCCCGCAAGATGCACATTTTATCAGCTATCATATTTTTTCAATTCGGATCCTTGTGTCTTTTAATCCCAAACCTCCGCCGATGGGATCTTCTTTTCGCACTATTATCTTGTTCGGGTTTACCCCGTTTCCTTTTTTGTCCCACCAGATGAGATTTGTGTCTGGGTCATCACTCCTGAATCGCTTGGCCTTGGCCACATTTCCGACTTCCGAATGGCCAAAACCTTCAGCCAGAGCCACGGACTCGGGGTGAATCCGCTGAGTTGTCAGTACACGGGAGATTAATGACCCTACAGAAGAAGTGACTCGAATCCTATCCCCATTCTTGATACCTAGCTTTTGGGCTACATCTTTGTTAATCCACAAGCGGTTTTCATGAAGAATCTCCCTTGCCCACTTACTGTTGGCGGTTCCTTTTGCCCAGAGATTGGACTTGAAGGTGGTAAGAATAAACTCATCTTTTCTCTTTTCAGGCGTGGTTAAAGGTTCATATTCTGGCAACGGGGAATGGCCATTCTGTTTCAAGGCGTTGGAATAGATCTCTACTTTCTGGTGCAAGGCAGGCAGTTCCTTCTTGCTGCTGTATCTGTAACGGGCTGATTTAGAAGCTTTATCTATCCAAAGGCCCTTGCTCTTCAAGTTATTAAGACCACCTTCCATCTTTAAACCCGGGATTGAAGAGATCACACTCGTTATGTAATCGTACGTATTTTTATAAGGAAGATTTTTTGCGGTGTTTCCTCTCATTCTACGAGCCAACTCCAGACACACGTTCCCCACTTCTTCGGCCTGGCCTTTGGGCTGGAACTTTGGTTCTAAGAGCTTGCCAACATCAAAAGTCGGAGACCTTAAAGCTTTAGCAGCGCTTATCATGGATACCACAGGCTGTCTTAGGTTTAGAACTGGAACCTCATCAAGTGATGCAGCACTGCTTACTCCCCATCCTTCAAGATATGTCGCCGCGGGAAGGACCATGTCAGCCATCCTGGCTGTCTCGGTTAGATGCGTGTCCATGACCACCAGGAAGGGCACAGTTTTTTCATCTTTAAGCAAACCCGCTGTTGAATCACAGTCAGGATCCGCGTAGGCAGGATTGGATAGATAGGCAAAATAGGTGTTAATTCGTCTCTTGGCCTCTTTTAATTCTGTTATTCCTTTAATATTACTAGCGGAATTTAACCAGGAATTTAAATCAACTTTTTTTGGCTGGAGGCTTGAAGGAAATCGAGGATAGAAAAGACCTCCTTCTTCCTCAAGGTTTCCGACAAGCCAGTTAAGGAGGGCTACAGACCTTACGCTCTGCGTTCCATTCTTGTGATCACTTACTCCGCCCCCGATTAAAGCCAAAGAAGGCCTTTGCCTGGCAAAGTCGACTGCAAGGTTCTGTATGTCCGTTGCTCTTACTCCACTCACTTTGGCCGCTTTTTCGGGAGTGTAATGGGATAAGTGATTTTTGATCATTGCCAGCGAATAGTTGGTCTTGCGGTCTATAAAATCACTGTTAGCCAGCCCTTTGGCCACGATCACCTTAGCCATAGCCAGAGCAACGATGCCGTCAGTTCCTGCCTTGATTGGATACCAGGCATCACTCTTTGCTGCAGTCTCGGACATCCTGACGTCAAAGGTGATAAGTCTTGCTCCGCTCTCGACCTGGGCATGGATAAGCCGGCTAGCAATTCCTACGAACTGGTCGTGGTTAGCGTATGGATTGGCGCCGAAGTTCAAAACGAATCGACTTCTTCCAACATCCTCAACAAGAGATGGGAATCCTGTCATTGATGTGAAAGCCGTGCTGCGGTTGAAGTTCTTCATGGCCGGCCGATCGATAACATGAGTCACTCCGATAGCAGTAATAAATCGATCAAGCAAAGGATCATCATGACCCTTATCAATCACAAATTCGCTTATCTTATCCCTTCTTATCAGTTCCTTTACTCGCGTAGCCAGGGTAGAATATACCTCGTCCCAAGTAATTTTAGTCCATTGGCCGTCGCCTCTCGGACCTCTTCTTTTCAACGGATAAAGCAGCCTTTCGGGATCATTGACCAGGTTTAGGCCAGCAATGCCCTTGGCACAGATACCTCCTTTGTTGTTGGGATGGTCTGGATTCCCGAGGAGTTGGACGAGCCGCTCCCCATTCAGGTAAGCATTGATGCCGCAACCTGCTGGACATTGTTCGCAGGTTGTGGGGATGACTCGGAGAGGCTTGAGTGAAGTTCGGGATACGCCGGCCTTCCTTGCAGATGCTAATCTTTGCCTCGAGGCAAGGCCGGCAGCCGTTCCTGCAAACCAAGCGATACTGGTTTTCATGAACCTTCGTCTGGAGATTCTTTTTTTTGACATCGTTTATGTGCTTTTATAGTAATGGCAAGAATTCTCCCGCCAAAACCACGACGTATCTCATGAAAAATATTCCTACGACCACCAGGATCGAGGCCACTATTGTCGTGGCCATTGTCCTCAGCCTTGGCACTGTCAGGAGGATGAAGGGCACAATCTTGCCCAGCAGATTCTCGACAACAAGGAAGAGGAAGCTGAATTTTCCCCGAAGGAGCAAGCGGGCCGCTGCTTGGGCGTCTGCTTGGGAGATAGAAAGAACTATAAGGTCACAGGCAACAAGAAAGAGGTCGAGGACGATCATCCAGGCCAGAAGTTTGCCAAGGTTAAAGATCAACTCGCGGTCGATTTTCTTATCTTTCGAAAAGTAACTTTCCTTGATGACGAAGACAAGAATCATAAGGGCGATACCCGAGATAACAGCTGAGACAAGGAAGAGTATGGGCATCAGGGCAGTATTCCAGAGAGCTCTTGCCTTGCCGAAAGCAAGGATGAATCCCGTATACCCGTGAACCGATATAGCAAGGGGAATACCGATAAGCCCAAAGATCCTGGTCAGTTTCATCTTCTCCTTGAACATGAAATAGCCGTAAATGATACAATTTATAGGGTAGAGAATCAGCAGGAACGAACCCCAGGTTATGGGGGAGGCCAGGTTGATGTAAATGAAAAGGTGCCAAGCGCGGTAGGGCATCCCCACGTGGAAGAGAAGAAATAAAGGAGCTATGACGAGGACAATCGTGGCCACAACAACTCCAATCTTGCCCAGTGGTTTATACTGGCTTAGGCCAAAACCATAGGCCAATGTGGACAGGATAAACGACCCTGCGCTTACACCCGTTAGATAGATATACATAGCGATGTTGAAGCCGAATGCATCCTGGTGAAAAATGTTGTAAAGAACCTGGGTGTCCACGCGGCTATTCCTCTTTTATCTTTTTTGCCTCGACAGCGCTTTGCTCAAGACCGATGTAAAACGTTTGGGGATCGGTTCCCATATCAGGTTTTATAGTTTGAACTGCTTTCTTGGCGATGGCCTTAGCAATTTCGCTTCGAGGATCGTTAAGGTCACCGAAGGTCATTACTCCAGTGGGGCAGGCCAGCACACAGGCTGGTTTTAGACCTGCATCCACTCGGTGATGACACCAGTAACACTTCTCGGCGATTTTTTTTCTGGGATTGATGTATCTCACTCCATAAGGGCATGAGGCAATGCAGTACCTGCAGCCGATGCACCTGTGGGGGTCGATGTAAACGATTCCGTCCGGGCGCTTGATGCCCGCATTGACCGGACAAACAGTGACACAGATTGGCTTATCGCAGTTGTTGCAGACTATAGGCAGAAAAAATTCCTTTGAATCTGGATATTGCCCTTTTTCTACCTTTTTTACCCAGCTTCTCCAGACACTGAGCGGCACATCGTTTTCACTCTTGCAGGCCATAGCACAGGCGTTGCAGCCGATGCACTTCCTCAAATCGACCAGCATGGCGTACCGTTTTTTCTTATTGTTCATTGTTTTTTTGCGTTATTCTTTTTCGTCCTCGACATGTTCTTCTTCTGTTTTTTCCTTCTCCGGCACTGCTTCCTGTATTTTCATGCGTTCATGCCATGTCTTTATACCATTAGCTAGTTTCTTCCGAGACTTATACCCTAAAAAGACGCCCATTCCTACAAGAAGAAAGATAGCGAATCCGCCGCCCGTATAATTGAGCCTGACCCATTTTATCGATTCAAGGTGTGTCGGCCCCATGAGGGAGTTAGCTTTCGAGCGAACATCATGGCAGCGGGAGCAAAAATTCTTAAAGGAGCGCTTGGCCCCATGAGCGGAATCGTCATAATGACAATTGAGGCACATCTTCATATCAAACCTCTCCGAGAGGTCACCCTTGCGATGCCCGGATATCTTTCCTAAAGAGGCGCCCTTGAAGATTCCTTTAACCATAACCTCAGCGTGGCATTTGTTACAGGTTTTTCCCACATTGTCCTCATGCACGGATGATGAGGGATCATCATAGGGAAGGATGTGGTGTTTGGTATGACAGTGATAGCAGAGAGGAAGCTCTTTATTAGGGGAAGGAGCGGCAAATGTTAAGTGAATATTTTTCTGGTATTCTTCTGCTTCTTCAGGATGACAGCGGGCACAATCAACATCAATGAAACCTTCCCTGAAATGGATATACGGATTGGCGTTTGTATGGCAGTCGACGCAGACCAAGTTGCCTTTGTGGTGGATATCCTTCGACCATTTCTCTGGATCAACGAAGATGGAGCGGACCTCCCCTTCGCTTGTGATCTGGGAGATATCGGGCTTGCCGTGACAGGAAAGACAATCTTGATCAGTATATTCAGAAATTTGAGAAAAAGCATGGCTAAAGGTGAAGATCGAAAAAGCGAAAAAAATCAACAGGCATTTTTTTAGATACATCCCTCTCAAGCGCCTTACCTAAGTTATCCAGTGATTGATCATAGATGCTGTGTCTTCTTTATGGAGAAATATCCTCTTTATTTTAGCTTTATGGGCTCTAATCATACAATTCTAAAAAAGGAATAGCAAGACTCCAGATCAGTTTGTAAAATTTTTGCTTTTTACGTCTTAATGTCAAGACTATTTTAGAGAAAAAAAGAATAGGCTGCTTTTTCTTCAAGAAAGAGGGTAGTCTCTATAATATATGATCAGTCTTTGTTTATCAGGAAAAGAACTTTTGCCGCACCCCTGTCCGTATCGCATTCAGCAGGATAATGGCTGACCACAACATCGAAAAAGTAGACTGTCCTCTTTTAGTCAGAGGAGAGAAAAGGTATAATACATTCCTTTGATTTCTTGCATACAGGATTTTGTTTAAATAACGGATTGAAGAAGGAATATTATTTTCGTTTGAGAGGGGAAACATGAACGAGAAATGGGACGTGACAATTTTAGGAGGAGGCCCCGGTGGATACGTTGCAGCTATCAGGGCCGCTCAGCTTAAAAAAAGAGTTGCTCTTGTCGAGAAGCATAAGTTGGGGGGAACATGCACGAATTATGGATGTATTCCCGCAAAATATCTTTTGCATCAGACAAAAATCTATAAAGAGCTAAGAGAAAGCAAGAATCTTGAGGGTCCTTTAGTAAAGATGAGATGCAACTGGAAGAAAATTCAGGAAGAAAAGAATAAGGTTGTTGAGAGGTTGGGGAAGGGTATAGAGTTCCTGCTAATGAAAAACGGAATAGAGATTATAAAAGGAGAAGGCGTTGTAAAAAGCGAGAAACAAATTGCCGTCAAGACAGAAGAAGGAGAGAAAATTCTTGAGTCAGATAAGATTATTCTTGCCACGGGTAGCAGGCCGGCGTCGCTTCCTTTCCTTGAGCCAAACGGGAAGGAAGTTGTAACATCTCGCGAAGCGCTTGAGTTTGAGGATATACCCAAAAGAATGTTGATTATAGGTGCTGGCGCAGTCGGACTTGAAATGGGCTCGATTTACCAGAGGCTGGGTTCTGAAGTTTCAGTGCTTGAAATTATGCCCGCTATTCTCCCTGGTAGCGATGGGGAAATGGCTTCCCGGTTAGAAAGGATTCTCAACCAGCAGGGATTTAAAATCCATACTCAGATGAGAATAGAGCAGTGCGCAATAAAAGAACGCCTGGTAAACCTTAAAGGCACCGACCTTAAAACTCAATCACCGTTTGAGTTTGAGTCAGAGAAAGTTCTGTTGGCAACGGGAAGGAAGCCCAACACTGAATGTCTGACCGAAGAAAATCTTGAACTTCTGCTGGATAAGCAAGGATTTGTCAAGGTAAACTCTCAGCTGGAAACGAGCGTCCCTGATATCTACGCCCTAGGTGATATGATAGGTGGATACCTTCTTGCCCATAAAGCATCGCATGAAGGTATTGTTGCCGCGGAGAATGCCTCGGGGATTAAAGCAGAGATGAACTATAAAGCTCTTCCCTTAGCTGTCCATACAGAGCCCGAATTTTCATCTGTTGGTCTTACCGAAGAAGAAGCAAAGGAGAAAAGAATAAAAATTCAAGTCGGGTCGTTCTCTCTTCAGGCAAACGGCCGAGCTCTTACGCTAGGAAAACAGGAAGGGATGGTCAAGGTGATGGCGGATGAGAAAGATGAGATCATCGGCGCCCATATTCTGGCCCCAAACGCTAGTGAATTTATCTCCGAGATAAGTTTAGCTATGAAATGCGGCTTGAAGATTCAAGACGTATCGTCATCAATCCACATCCATCCAACATTATCAGAAGCTGTGATGGAAGCAGCCATGAAGGCTAAGAATCAAGCCGTTCATGTATTAAATATTTAAAAAAATATCAAAGTGTTTGCAAATCTAAATTTATTTTTATAAAATTTATGCCTTTATTTACATAGGAGCATGACCGAACTTTTCCTTGTTTTCCTCGTTTTTGGCCTCTTGGGTATTGTACTGCTCTTTATGAACAAGCTCTTAGGACCCAGGAGCACCAATCCCACCAAGGAAACTCCGTTTGAATGTGGAAGTCCTTACCTCCAGGAAGAGATCAATCCCATTCCGATCAAATTTTCTCTTGTCGCCTTTATATTTCTTCTTTTTGATATAGAAGTAGTATTTTTCTTCCCTTGGGCTCTGGTCTTCAAAGAAATGGGATTAACCGCATTGATTGTCATGTTTGCTTATATGTTTGTTATTATCATGGGATTTATTTATGCCTGGAAAAAAGGCGCCTTTATCTGGGATTAGAAGATACAGATAAGATCAAAATATAGTTATTAACTGATCGCTAGCAACAGATAATGCGTAACCAGCAATGAGCGATCAATAAGACGGTAACGCATGAACGGAAACTTTATTACAACTAGATTCAATTACATACTCGGGTGGGCCAGGAAGTATTCTCTTTTTCATTATCCTTATATTACAGCTTGCTGCGGAATGGAATATATGTCTACTGCCGCCTCCCATTTTGATTGGGACCGCTTTGGGACTGGCTGGACGAGATTTTCACCACGTCAGTCTGACATGTTAGTGGTCTGCGGAACAATCTCTCATAAATTAGCACCAGTGCTGCGAACAGTATACGACCAGATGACCGAGCCTAAATGGGTTATGGCCTTTGGTACCTGTACTGTGAGCGGCGGTATTTACGACAATTATGCTGTTGTTCAGGGAATTGACCGTATTATCCCGGTGGATATTTATATTCCAGGCTGTCCGCCTCGCCCCGAGACAGTGCTGGATGGCTTAATAAAACTGCAGGAAAAAATTCAAAAGGAAGAGCAAAAGTGGAGATGGAAGAAAAGAAAGTAGTCGAGGAACTAAAAAAGAAATTCTCGGATAGGATAAAAGAGGTTACAGTTCAGTTTGGAGATGAAATCGTCCTCATCGAGAGGGACTCCCTTCTTGATATCGTCCGGTTCCTGAAAGATGAACCTTATTCCTACAGCATGCTTCTTGACCTCACCTGTGTTGACTATAAAGGTCAAGAACCACGCTTCGAGATGGTTTATCATCTGTTTTCTATTCCCAATGTTCAGCGTTTAAGAATCAAGGTCCGTCTCTCAGAGGAAGACCTTCAGGTTGATTCCTTGACATCGCTCTGGAAAAATGCCAACTGGCTGGAAAGAGAAGTCTATGACATGTTTGGAGTAAAGTTCAAAGGACATCCGGATTTAAGGCGGATTTTCATGTATGACGGGTTTGAGGGCCATCCTCTGCGCAAGGATTATCCTCTGCGCAAACGCCAGCCAAGGATTCCATTGAGAAAATAAGATGCCGACAAGAATTCAAAAAGAAGCTTCCAAAGAGAGTCTCCTTCTAAACATGGGACCTTCTCACCCTGCCATGCACGGCACCATCCGCATAATGCTCGAGCTTGATGGGGAGAGGATTCTCAACTCAGAGGTTGAGGTGGGATATTTACACAGGGGTTTCGAGAAAATCTGCGAGAACAGGACTTACTTCAACCTCCTTCCCTATACAGACAGGATGAATTATGTCTCTCCTCTGATCAATAACCTTGGCTATGTGATGACATTAGAGAAAATGTTGGGTATCGAAGCTCCGGAGAGAGCGCAGTACATTCGAGTCATAATGAGTGAGCTCTCGCGCATCTCTGACCATCTCACATGTCTGGCAGCCATGGCCATGGAGTGTGGAGCTTTTACTGTTTTCCTCTACAACGTAAAAGCTCGTGAATTCATCTGGGATGTCATCGAAGAGACCACAGGTGCCCGTATGACGACTTCCTATATCCGTATAGGAGGAGTTAGAGCTGATCTTCATCCTGACTATAAGACGGTTCTCAAGAAGGCGATCGTGGAGACAAGAAAAGTTCTAAAGGACATTCATGGTCTCCTTGATAAGAATAAAATTTACCTGAATAGGACAAGAGATATTGCAGTTGTCTCTAAAGAGATGGCCATATCCTATGGATGGACAGGTCCCTGCCTTCGTTCCACTGGCGTTTATTATGATGTCCGAAAGGCTTCCCCTTATGCAGCTTATGACCAATTGGATTTTGAGGTTCCTTTGGGTGAGCGAGGGGATAACTTTGACCGATACATGGTCCGCATGAAAGAGATGGAACAGAGCCTGCGCATAATTGAACAAGCCATGGAAAAAATGCCTAGGCCATCTCCCCCCAAGCTTATGGTTGATGCTCTCGAGCCAGCCGAGGCGATCAAGGCTTCAAGAACAAAAAAAGTTGATAAGGAAATTAAGCTCTCTCCCAATTTAGAAGGTTCTGAACGAGGGAAATACCTGGATATTCTCGGGACAGATAAAAAATATGTCGTCCCTCCCAAAGAGGATACATACACTTCTATCGAAGGGATTATTAATCACTTCAAATTTTTCATGAGGGATCACGGTATAAGACCTCCCAAAGGGGAAGTTTATTTTTCTGTTGAGGGTGGAAACGGCGAACTTGGCTATTATATCGTTTCAGACGGCACTGACAGACCTTATCGCCTTCATCTGAGGGCACCTTGTTTTCACATCGTTTCTGCTCTGGAAGAGATGATCCAGGGACGCTATATAGCCGATGTCATTCCTACTTTTGGTTCGACGAATATGATAGGAGGAGAGCTAGATAGATGAGTCTTGAGTTCTCGGAGAAGACAAAGAAAAAAATCGAGGAGATTATTGCCCGCTACCCTCAAAAAGAGGCGGCTCTTCTTCCTGTTTTGCATGTTACCCAACAGGAATTTGGTTTTATCTCTGCTGTACAAGAAAAAATGGTGGCTCAAATATTAGGAATAAAACCGATCAGGGTGAGAGAACTTGTGACTTTTTACACCATGCTTTCCAGGGAATCTCTAGGAAAATATCACATTCAAGTTTGTACCAATCTGAGCTGCCATCTTCTAGGAGCAGATAATTTTGTTGATTATTTAGTGGAGAAATTGGGGATAGAGCCTGGAGAGACAACGCCTGATAAAAAATTCACTCTGTCGAAGGTTGAGTGTTTGGGTGCCTGTGAGCGAGCTCCCTGTATGATGATAAATTTTAATTATTATGGTGAGATGGACCCAAAAAAAGTTGATGAAATTTTAGACGGCTTGAAATAGGAAAATGAAGGAAAAGGTCTTAACCGAACATTTTGGGCTTGAAAGCCTATATAAGATAGATGTGTATCAAAAGCAGGGAGGGTATCGAGCTACTGAGAAAGCGCTGAAGAAAATGAAACCGGCAGAGATTCTTGAAGAAGTGAAAAAGGCAAATTTGAGAGGAAGGGGCGGCGCAGGCTTTCCGGCTGGAGTAAAGTGGAGTTTTGTTCCTGAGACGGATAAGCCAAAATACCTGTGTGTCAACGCTGACGAGGGAGAACCGGGGACTTTTAAGGATCGCTACATCATGAGCCATAATCCGCACATGCTGCTTGAAGGGATTATCATCACTTCTTTCTGTGTAGGTATCTCCGCTGCCTTTATCTATATTCGGGGCGAATATGAAGCCATAGCCTTAAGGCTCGAACAAGCCATTTCAGAAGCATACGAGAAAGGATTCTTGGGAAAAAACATCCTGGAAAGCGGGTTTGACCTGGATGTTTATGTTCACCGTGGGGCTGGAGCCTATATCTGCGGTGAGGAAACCGCACTCCTGGAATCGCTCGAAGGAAAAAGGGGAAATCCCCGGCTGAAGCCTCCTTTTCCTGCCTCTGTAGGTCTTTGGCAATGTCCTACGGTTATAAATAATGTCGAAACCATCTCAAATATCTCTCATATCATACTTAATGGTGCGGAATGGTTTGTCAAACAAGGGCTTCCAAAGGATGGAGGAACCAGAATTTTTGGTGTAAGCGGCATGGTCAAGAATCCAGGAATCTACGAACTTCCTCTCGGAACCAGTTTGAAAGATATCATTTTCAAACATGCTGGTGGAATGAAAGAAGGTAAAAAATTGAAGGCAGTTATTCCCGGTGGAATGTCAGCGCCAATTTTGACTGCAGATGAAGTAGACATAAAGATGGATTTCGATTCCTTGGTCGAGGCAAACTCAATGCTCGGCTCAGCCGCCATAATCGTCATCGACGACAAGACCTCTATCCTTGACGTCTTGAAAGTTGTCGCAAAATTTTATTCCCACGAATCATGCGGCCAGTGCACGCCCTGCCGGATCGGAAATTCATGGATAAATAAAATCGTTAAACGCATAGCAGAAGGAAAAGGGAAAAAAGAGGATCTTGATAGTATTTTACGGCTGGCTTCAAATATAGAAGGGAACACTCTTTGCCCCTTAGGGGATGCTGCAGCCATGCCTATTGTTTCCATTACCAAGAAGTTCAGAAAGGAGCTTGAATCTAAGCTATAGCCTTAAAGCAGGAGAAAGCGAACAAGATGATAAAGATTTTCATAGATGAACAACAAGTAGAAGTAGAAGAAGGCATGACTGTATTGAAAGCCGCAGAGAGAGCAGGAATTCACATCCCCCATCTATGTTATCATCCAGCCTTTCCGCCAGAGGGAAGCTGCCGTATGTGTCTTGTCGAGATCGAGGGCTTTCCCAAACTTGAACTGGCTTGCTCGACCGTGGTCAAAGAAGATATGAAGATCTCGATAAAAAGCGCCAGGGTGGTTGAAGCAAGGAAAGCAGTGTTGGAATTTCTACTGGCAGAACACCCGCTTGATTGCCCCATCTGCGATAAAGCTGGAGACTGCAAACTCCAGGATTATTATGACGAATACGGACTTTTTGAAAGCAAGTTCAGTGAGACGAAGGAAAAAAGAGAGAAAAAACTAAAGATAGGAAAAACCCTTATTCTTGATCAAGAGAGATGTATTCTCTGCACTCGCTGCGTCCGGTTTCTAAAAGAAGTGACCAAAACACAGGAGCTAGGCGTATTTCACCGCGGAATCGATGCAGAGGTTAATATCTACGAAGGAGCTGCAGTCCTGAATAACTATACAGGCAACTTAGCTCAGATCTGTCCGGTAGGCGCCATCACTGATGAGGATTTCAGGTTTAAGACGCGCAGCTGGTTTTTGAAAGAAGGAGAGTCCATCTGTCCTCTCTGCAGTCGTGGCTGTAACATTCTGATCGAATACCACCCGGGTTTTCCGCGCTTCGAGGTACCAAGAAGAGCATACAGGATTAAAGCCAGAGAAAATCCTGAGGTTAACGGATTCTGGGTCTGTGACCGCGGAAAATACGGCTATTCATACCTTGAAGAAGGCAGAGCTGATAAAATTATCTTGAATAAGATAGAAGGGAAGGATGTGCTTACGTGGGAAAATATCTCCGAGTACCTAGGAGAAAAAATAAAACGCGTATCTTCTGCTAAAAAAACTTCAGGAATTGCCTTAGTTCTTCATACCTGGCTTTCGAATGAAGAACTTTTTCTTATTCATAAAATCTTTAGAAAGGGCCTAAAAGTAAAAAAGATATTCTTTGCTGACCTTCCTCAAGGAGAGGCTGACGAATACTTGCTTACTTCAGAAACCAGTCCTAACAGAAGAGGAGCTCAAGAGATAGGTTTTGATATAAAGGCAGTAAATTTAGATGCTTTAGCTAAGGGAACGGATTTCCTCCTCGCCTTTGGTCCATTTCTTTCCGGACTTTTCAGCTTGAAAGCCCTGAAAGAGGTTCTTAGTAAAGTAAAAAGAAAAGTACTTATCTCCTCTTATTTGAATGAGGTGAATTCTCTCTTCGATATAGTCATTCCTGCGGCTTTGATAGCTGAGAAGGAAGGTTCCTTGACGAATGTGGACGGGGTAATTCAGAGTTTTAAACCTGCCTTAGAGCCGCCAGGAGAAAGCCTCCCAGAATGGAAGGTGCTGGCTGACCTGGGCAAGGAATTGGGAACTGATTCCAAATTGTTTGAAGACTTAAACTCTCCAGGCGCAATCTTAGGCGAGATGGGAAAGGAAATTCCTTTTTTCAAGAAAAAATGACTGAAACATTGACTGAAATGCTAATAATATTCATCAAGATCGTCTGTGCTCTGGTCTGGTTCCTACTGCTTACTTTGTACCTGACCTGGCTGGAAAGAAAGGAGAGTGCTCTCATCCAGGACAGGCTTGGCGCGAACAGAGCCTCAATCTTCGGAATACGCATTATCGGTCTTTTCCAGCCCTTTGCCGATGCTATAAAAATGATCTTCAAGGAAGATTTTGTTCCTTCCTTCTCCAGAAAGTTTCTCCACACCATAGCTCCATTCATCTCTTTCTTTTTTGTAGCTATCACGATTGCGGCCATTCCTTTTGGGGATATTCTGCGCATTGGAAACCGAACTATAAACCTCCAGATACTTGATTTCAACGTAGGGCTTTTGTTTGTCCTGGCGATGTTGTCTTTGGGAATATACGGTATTATTTTAAGCGGTTGGGCTTCTAATAACAGGTACACTCTCACTGGAGGGCTAAGAGGAGTGGCTCAGGTTATATCATATGAGGTGGCCCTGGGATTGTCTCTGATAGGCCTGATCATGGTCTATCCGTCTTTGAGGCTTTCAAGCATTGTCCTCTATCAGGGAGAGCTCCTTTTTGGCTTCCTTCCAAAATGGGGAATTTTTCTCCAACCCCTAGGATTCTTAGTCTTTATGTTTGCCGCTCTTGCTGAGACAAAAAGAGTCCCGTTTGATCTTCCTGAAGGGGAATCTGAAATCATAGGATTTTTCACAGAATACAGTGGGCTTAAATGGGGTCTTTTCATGATGACGGATTTCATGGAGATCATCATCGTCTCCACTCTGCTCACCACTCTTTTCTTTGGAGGGTGGCAGGTTCCCTGGCTGGCTTCTGACGGGTTTCACTTTCCATGGGGAGGAGAACTAATGCTGCCCCATTTGGTCGTTGTTCTCCTTCAGGTCGCCGCTTTTAACATAAAGGTCTTCTTTTTCTGCTGGCTTCAAATTTTGATCCGCTGGACTTATCCTCGGTTTCGTTATGACCAGGTGATGGATTTAGGATGGAAACTGCTTGTTCCCTTAAGCTTGGTTAACATTATCGGAACAGGCATTATCATGACTATCTAAAATGATAAAAGCACTGGGATATTTTATCGAGATCATAAGGGGCATTTTAATCACAACCCGTCATTTTGTCGTGAACCTGTTCTTCCATATCCTGAAGGTTCTGGGAATAAAGACCAAAAGAAAGGGAGCTGTAACTATTCAGTACCCTGAACAAAAAAAGGAAGTTGCATCAAGACACCGGAGTTTGCACCGTCTTATGACCAGAAAGGACGGCAAGCCCCGCTGTGTAGCTTGCATGCTGTGTGTTACGGTTTGTCCTTCTGAATGCATATACGTTGAGGCGGCTGAGGATCCTGATCTTGAAATCCAGAAATATCCTGCCAAGTTTATCATCGATTTAGGCCGATGTTGTTTCTGTGGATTTTGTGTCGAAGCTTGTCCGGAGGATGCCATCCGTATGGATACCGGGAATGTCGATTTTGCCGAATACAGCCAACAGGATTTGATCTATGACCTGGACAAACTCATCGGATGACAATCGATAAGATTTCCTTAGGTCAGCTTGATATATTCGGGTTGAGAGACGGCTTTTTTTTTCTAGACGGGGGGGCTATGTTCGGAGTTGTACCCAAGATGCTCTGGGAAAAAAAACTCCCCGCCGATGAAAAAAACAGGATAAAGCTGGGCTTGAATTCTGTCCTGATAAAAACAGAAAAGGACTTAATCCTGGTTGAGACAGGAATAGGTGGTGATTTAAACCCAAAATTTTATGACTATTATTCTGTGGAGAGAAAACCTGGACTTGTGCTTTCTCTGGAGAAACTGGGATATAAGGCTGAGGATATAAATTTCGTCATAAACACCCATCTTCACTTTGACCATTGTGGAGGGAACACTTATAAAGGCGAAAAAGGAGAAGATGTCCCCACATTTCCCAAAGCTAGATACATAATTCAGAAGGGAGAATGGGAGTATGCTCTTAATCCCAGCGAAAGAGACAAGCCTAGCTATTTAGAACAGAATTTCCTGCCCTTAGAGAGACATGGGCTTCTCCAGCTTGAGGACGGAGATAAGGAAATCTCAGAGGGAGTTGAAGTAATTGTTGTGCCCGGGCACACTTCCCGCCATCAGTGTGTGAAGGTCAGCTCTGGGGAAAAGGTGCTCTTTTTCCTGGGCGATTTGGTTCCGACTTCAGCTCATGTGGGACTTTCCTACATCATGAGTTATGACCTTTCTCCCCAAGAGACGTTGGAGAGCAAAAAGAGATATTTTGAACAAGCTATCGAGGAAGATTGGATACTTGCTTTTAATCATGATCCAGATCACTTTTTTGGCAAGGTCAGAAAAGTAAACGATAAATACACATTCGAACCTCTCTCTTAATTCGGGTCAGGTCTTGTTTTTTGCCTTTCATAAGAATTTCATCAAAGAAGATGGTGCCAGGCTTTATTAGCTAGGCATCATTCTTTTATATGAACATGATTCAGAGCAGGCGCTTTATTTAATGCGGGGGCTTGATTCACCAATCACTCATTTTGTCAATAATATGCAGGGGCTGATTTATCTTGTAGGGGCTTGATTTATCAAGCCCACCTCTGTGGTGTTTCCCTCATTAATTGACAATTAGTATCAGAGAACTGATAATTACTAGTAGAAAGAAATGAGTCTAGAAGAATACAAAAAGAAAAGAGATTTTAAGAAGACCTCAGAGCCTGAAGAAACAAAAATAAAGAAGAAATCAGAAGGATTAATTTACGTTATCCAAGAGCACGATGCCTCTCATCTCCATTTTGATTTACGCTTGGAGGAGGAAGGTGTGCTCAAGAGCTGGGCAATTCCCAAATCTCCTCCTCAAAAAGAGGGGATAAGAAGGCTGGCTGTCGAGACAGAAGACCATCCTTTAGGCTATGAAGATTTTGAAGGCACAATTCCCAAGGGTGAGTACGGAGCAGGAAAAGTTAAGATTTGGGACAGAGGTGCTTATCTTCCTCTTGAGACCACCGTGTCGAAGAGAATTATGCAGATAAACGGCAAAAAAATGCTCGGAAGATATTGTTTGATAAAGCTTAAGCCCAAAGAACCGAAAGATAAAAATTGGCTTTTTTTCAGGCTTAAAGATCAGACCTAAAAAATTAACGGAAAGGATGAAAAATGAAAGAAGATACTGAGAAAATATCATGTCATGTTTGTAAAAAAACAATCCCCAAGGCAGCTGCCCTCCACTCAGAAGGTCAGGAATATGTCCTCCATTTTTGCAACGTTGACTGTCTGGATTATTGGAAAAAAGAGAAAAAAAGTAAAAAGAAAAAAGAATAAATAGACTGCTTAGTAATATTCTTGCTTGAACATAATACTTAATGTGCGGATAATAAAGATAATAACTTCATCACTGAGAAGTCTCTCGCCATGAGAGCTTAAAACCGAGTATCAAAAGGAGGGATCATGGAAGAAGAAACGAAAGAGATGGAGCAGAAAGTAATTGATATGTGCATTTGCCGAAGCTGTCCGACCTATGTTCAAGGAGCTGATCCTGTAGGATATTGTTTTCCGACGATCGGTAAGAATGTAAAGATAACTGAAGAAGATCAATGCATTTGTCCCGGATGTCCGGCTTTTACACAGATGTCGCTAACAAAGACGTTTTTCTGCACTCGCGGCTCAGAAAAGGAACAAACAGGGGGCCTATAAAAGAAAAATCAAATTTTAAAACGCTCGCTCGAGCGACGTAATAATTCGGCATGTCTTCTACCCAGCGTTTCCGTATTACTTTATTCAAAAAAGCTAAATTCCTGAAACTTTCATCTCTGATATTTCGTATATACAAATGAATGAGGAGTAACAGAGAAAACTCTATATATAAGTAAAACATGAAATCACCAAACTCCCGGGAGGAGAAAGATGGCAGAAAAAACTAATAAAACAGTATTAATTGTCCTTATAATTCTGGCTTTTCTTATTATCTATGGCTGCAGGGGACAAGCGCCCGCTAACAACAAAAGCGAAAAGGAGGAAGATCCACCTATTCCGGTTGAAGTCACAGAAGTCGTTAAAGGCTCGGTTTCAGCAAATTATTCGGGCACTGCAACATTGGAAGCTGAGGGCGAGGCATTAGTAGTAGCCAAAGTAAGCGGAGTTATTGAGAAGATTTTTATGGAAGAAGGGGATAGTGTTAAGGTTGGGCAGGTTCTTGCTAAATTAGAGGATGAGGAATTTATCCATAGGCTTGCGCAAGTGGAAGCAAGATTAGAAGAATTGGCCAATGAGTTCCAGCGCAACAAGGAGCTGTTTAAAAACAAACTCATCAGCGCTGAAGCCTATGACCGCACAAAATATGAATACCAGACACAAAAAGCGACCTATGATTTGACAAAACTCAACCTTAATTACACTGAAATAAAAGCACCCATCAGCGGGATTGTATCCGAGCGTTTTATAAAAGTGGGAAACATGGTGACCGTTAACCAGGAGACTTTTCGTGTTACAGATTTTGATCCTTTGCTGGCAGTGCTGCATGTGCCAGAAAAGGAATTGAGTAAACTTCAAGCAGGATTTCCGGCAGAACTAAAGGCTGATGCTATCCCAGGAGAAATATTCTCTGCAGGAATTCTGCGGATTAGCCCGGTAGTGTCAGCAGAGACAGGCACTTTCAAGGTTACTGTTGCTGTTACGGATGAAACCCGGAAGCTTAAACCTGGCATGTTCACCAGGATAAATATTGTCTATGACATGCACGAAAACACATTACTCCTTCCCAAAGATGCTATCCTCACCGAAGACTCGGAATCAACTGTATTTATAGTGACAGAAAAGGTCGAAGAAGAACCGGAAGAGGCAGGGAACTCAGAGAAGACAGGAAAGACAGAGGAGGCAAAGAAAGTTGTAGCAGAAGAAGAAGAGAAACCGGAGGCTGAATCTAACTCAGAAAATGATTCTGAACCGAAAGAACCTGTTAAATATTTGGTGGCCTCCAAGCAAGAGGTTACAATCGGATATATCAATTCCACTCATGTTGAAATTCTTTCAGGTGTGAAGCTTGGCGATGTTGTGGTCACCACCGGCTTAAGCACCTTAAAAGATGGGGCGAAAGTTAAGGTCGTCGAGAAATGAAAAATTTAATCAATACTTCAATCCGACGCCGAGTTACAGTGTCTATGTTCACGATTGCTATTCTCCTTTTTGGACTTGTTTCATTTTCGCGTTTAAAGATCAACCTCCTTCCCGAACTTACCTTTCCTACCTTGACAATTAGGACCGAGTATGCAGGAGCAGCACCGGCAGAGATAGAAAACTTGATAACAAAACCCATAGAAGAAGTGATCGGTGTAATTAAGAATGTTCAAAAGATCAGCTCTATATCCAGGTCTGGCCAATCAGATGTAATTCTTGAGTTTGGCTGGGGTACTGACATGGATTATGCCATTCTGGAAGTTAGAGAAAAGATGGATTCTCTGGAACTTCCGTTGGGTGTCCGCCGCCCCTCTATCCTGCGGTTCGACCCTTCTCTCGATCCAATCATGCGCTTTGGTCTTTTCCGTGAAGAACCAGATGAAAGCCAAGAACAGGTAATTGTCGAAGCAAATGAAACTGAATCGAACACGGTGAACCCAGTGCCTTCAGAAGTATTTAATGAAGAAGAGCTCAAATACCTGAGGCGCTTTGCGGACGAGCAGGTAAAAAAAGAGCTAGAAGCAGCGCTGGGTGTGGCTGCCGTTAGAATAAGCGGAGGGCTGGAGGACGAGATACAGATTTTTATCGACCAGATGAAGGTGGCTCAGCTTAAACTTTCGATAGGGACAATATCCAGTATTCTTCGTGCTGAAAACGTGAATCTCTCCGGCGGTCGCTTGGAAGAAGGTACTCACCAATTTCTGGTCCGTACCCTGAACCAGTTTCAATCCGTCGAAGAAATAGGGGACGTGATAATAGCCCAAAGAAATGGTGCTCCTATATATTTGCGGGACATCGCTACTGTTCGTCACGGATTCAAAGAACGTCAGGCTGTTACACGCATGAGGGGCACTGAAGCAGTGGAAATAGCAATTTACAAGGAAGGTGACGCGAACACAGTTGCTGTGGCACGCGAAGTTGATAAAAGACTTAGCCGGGTTAGAGGAATAATGCCGTCGGG
The DNA here is from genome assembly GCA_011772475.1 of Candidatus Aminicenantota bacterium. Taxonomy (GTDB): domain Bacteria; phylum Acidobacteriota; class Aminicenantia; order Aminicenantales; family Aminicenantaceae; genus SOIV01. The sequence continues at coordinate 22,393 of WVZK01000018.1, forward strand.
TTTGAAAATGGTTAAAGTCTATGACCAGTCGACATTCATCCAGCAAGCTGTCAATGAGGTTATTAATGCAGCTATTATTGGAGGTCTTCTTGCTATTTTTATTCTCTATTTTTTTCTTCGCAAATTCTTGGCAACGCTTATCATATCACTCTCCATTCCGATCTCGGTCATCGCCACCTTTAACCTGATGTATGGTGCTGACCTCTCACTAAATATTATGTCTCTGGGGGGAATAGCCCTGGGCATCGGTATGCTTCTTGATAATTCGATTGTTGTCTTGGAGAATATCTCCCGCCACAGAGAGAAAGGGAAAAATGTTCTCTCTGCTGTCAGCGATGGCGCTGGTGAGGTGGGAACTGCGGTGACTGCTTCCACCCTGACCACAATAGCTGTGTTTTTTCCCCTGGTTTTTGTGAAAGGTGTCGCGGGACAGCTTTTTCGCGACCAAGCGTTAACCATAACATTTGCCCTGATGGTTTCCCTTTTAGTTGCTCTTACTTTGATTCCGATGATGGCCTCTCTTGAGGGTAGAAAAAGAGAAATAGTAAAACCTCAAGAGATAGAAAAACCTCGAAAAAAAATCAGAAAATTATTAAGAAACATCCGACAGTTTATTTTTACCACTATTCCTGTTTTCCTCTTTAAGCTCGTTTTTGGATTATCTCGAATTATCTCACGAGTTTTCCTTTTCCTTTTGAAACCGTTTTTAAACATTTTTTCCAAAGGTTATGCAATCGTAGAAAACCGCTACCTTCCTTTTCTACGGTGGGCGTTAGGACACAGAGGAACTGTCCTTGTCGTTGCAGGAGGATTTTTCCTTATTACCTTGCTTTTGATTCCCAAGCTGGGTGTAGAGTTAATTCCCCAGCTTTCCCAGGGAGAATTTAGGATAGAATTTCGACTGCCACCAGGAACGCCTCTGGAGAAAACCGATCAAACCATCGCTGCAATTCAAAGATCTGTTAATGAGATTGAAAACGTTAAAATGAGTTTTTCGGTTGCTGGAAGCGGAAACCGTTTTGATACAAATCCTGAGCATGGTGGCGAAAATTGGGGAGAGCTGAATGTGGCCATGGCTCCAGGCTCTTCTCGAATGCATGAAGAACAGGCTATGACTGAGATTAGAGGGAACTTAGAAAGTTTGCCAGGCCTCCAGTATAAGTTTTATAGGCCCACATTATTCACCTTTAAAACACCTATCGAGATCGAGATTGCAGGATATGACCTCAAAAAGCTAAAAAGAGTCAGTGACGAGATGGTGGGGCAGATGAGATCCATCGAACGTTTTGCCGATGTGAAATCATCGATGGAAAAAGGACATCCTGAGATCCAGATACATTTTGATCGCGAAAGAGCTTCTGCTCTTGGCCTGAACGTCTATGAGATTGCTGATCGAGTTGTCAAGAAAGTGAGGGGAGAGGTCGCAACCCGATATGCCTGGCATGACCGGAAGATTGATGTCTTGGTACGCGTAAGCGAGGAAGACAGAGCTTCGATCAGTGATATACATGATTTAATCATCAACCCAGAAAGCGAACGGCCTGTTCCTCTGGATGCAGTCGCAAATATTCTCGTAGGCACAGGCCCGGACGAGATTCGCCGAGTGGACCAAGAAAGGGTTGCCCTTATTTCAGCAAACTTGACCTACGGGGACCTTGGTACGGCTGCAAGAGAGCTAACTGGAATAATTAATAACATGGATCTTCCCGAAGACATCGTTGCCAGTGTCTCAGGACAGAATGAAGAAATGCAGGTCTCCTTCCGCTCGCTGCAGTTTGCTCTGCTTTTGGCAGTTTTTCTGGTCTATCTGGTTATGGCATCACAGTTTGAGTCCTTCCTGCATCCGTTTGTTATCATATTCACCATACCTTTAGCCATCATCGGTGCAGTGTTTGCCCTGTGGATCACAGGTTCAAAAATAAGTGTCGTCGTCTTCATCGGCTCGATTCTTCTTGCAGGAATTGTTGTCAACAATGCCATCGTCCTGATTGACCTTGTCAATCAACTGAGGTCAAAAGGGATGGAAAAAATGAAAGCCATTGTCGAAGGTAGCTGCTCTCGTCTCCGTCCTATTGTCATGACAATGTTGACAACGACATTGGCGCTTTTGCC
>WVZK01000087.1 GCA_011772475.1 Candidatus Aminicenantota bacterium
AAAGATTGCTGGAAAAGCTATCCATCCCGCTGCTGCTGTACCAGGCGGATTTAGCCGTCCTTTATTAGAGGAAGAAAGAAAAGAGCTGAGGCAGATGGCGGATGAGTTGCTCGAGCTGGCGAAATTCTCAATGTCCTTTGCCAAAAATAACATTTTTCCTAAATATTTAGACGTCGTTAAATCCCTTGGTGTTATAAATACAGGATTTCTAGGGACTGTGAAGGAAGATGGGTCACTCGATCTTTATGATGGAAAGCTGAGAATGATGTCTGCCGATGGTTCTTATGAAGACTTCAAATACGAGGATTACACTGATTATATCGGCGAGCATATCGAACCCTGGAGCTATTTAAAGTTCCCGTACATGAAGAAAGCCGGCGAGTTCTCAATGGATCTGGATAATCCAAAGGGGATTTATCGAACCAACACACTGGCTAGAATGAATGTCTGTGACAAAATTGATACTCCGCTAGCTCAAGCCGAATTTGAAGAATTCAGGGAGAAATTCGGACGTCCTGCCCAACAGACTCTACTCTATCACTGGGCAAGACTGATTGAATTGCTCTATAATGCTGAAAATACGATCCGTCTTCTTGACGACTCAGACATCACCAGCACTGATATAAGGAAAAAAGTTGAACCTAGGGCAGCCAGAGGGGTTGGCTGTGTAGAAGCTCCCCGAGGAACTCTTATTCATGACTATGAAACAGATGAGAATGGACTCATAACAAATGTTAACCTGATTGTGGGCACCACGCACAATAATGCTCCTATCAATATGTCTGTTAAAAGTGCAGCAAAAGACTTGATTAAAGACGGCAAGTATGACCAGGGAATTCTGAACACTGTCGAGATGATGATCAGAGCTCATGATCCCTGTTTGTCCTGTGCAACACACAGGTTAGACGGAAAAATCGGCGTGAAGATTGATGTAGTTGATCCTGAAGGCAATACTTTAGCTACGTTTTCCAACTGATAAGCGAGAATAGACCTAACATTCTCTACTACCTGATTGGGGTCAGGTCTTGTTTTTTGCCTCTATTCATTTTGAGACAAGAAAAAAGCATGACTTGACCCCGTTTTTCTTATCTTTCGTTATTTAAAAATGGAACAACTCCCTGTTTACTGTCAAAAAAAGATCTTAATAGCCGGGTGTGGAAATAAGCTCTTCGGTGACGACGGATTCGGACCTGAAGTCGTTGAATACTTGACTAAAAACTACAGCATTCCAGATAACATATGTTTATTAGACGTGGGCACAGGCATAAGAAATATACTATTTACTATTTCTTTAAGTGAGGCTCGACCGGAGATTATAGTGGTCATTGATGCTGTGGATAAAGGGAGAAAGCCGGGGGAGATTTTTGATATTTCTCTTGATGAAATCCCAAAAGAGAAGACAGACGATTTCTCTATCCATCAGGTTCCCTCTTCAAACCTCCTAAAGGAATTACAGGATTTATGTTCGGTTAAAGTACGAATAATGGCCTGCCAGATTAAATCTATACCAGAAGCAATGCAATCCGGGTTATCTAAACCGGTAAAAAAAGCGGTCCGTCTCATGGCAAAAAAGATTGCAGAAGAATACTTCTAAACCGTATTCCCAGGCGGGATTAGGTCTTGCTGGCAAAAAACAAGACCTGACCCCACTTTTATCCTTTTATCCACTTTTATGTTAAAATAGCCGATATCATGTGCGCGCTTAAAAGAAAAACTAGGAACACTAAAATGACATTAAAAGAAATCAAGGAGCTCCTTCTGGCTGAAATCGTCAGCGGAGAAGATTGTCTTGACTTAGAAATAACGTTTGCTGGAGGATCTGACCTCATGAGCGATGTCTTAGCCTTTGGCAAACCTGGAATCCTCCTTCTGACTGGTTTATCCAATGCTCAATCAGTAAGGACAGCAAATATAATCGATGCTAAAGCCATTGTGTATGTCCGAGGCAAAAAACCAGATAATACAGGAATCAAGCTAGCCAGGGAAAAAGGAATTCCTCTTCTATCTACAAAGTACATGATGTACACAGCCTGTGGTCTCCTCTTCAGTAATGGCCTTCCCGGAGTAAGTGGCCTCTTGCCCAGAAAATGATGATGAGCGACAAGAATGAATTATCTCATCACTTTGAAATTAATGGGGGCGATTTCAGCAACGCTGGAAGGATATCCACAAGTATCAAAGAAATTCTCCAGGAAATCGGCATCGATTCCTCGATCATCGTCCGTGCAGCCATCGCCTCCTATGAAGCAGAGATGAATGTTGTTATGTATGCCCAAAGAGGCGTTTTCACTCTAAATATCACTCCTGAGAAACTTCTTCTTAATCTCGAGGACGAAGGTCCTGGGATAGAAAATATAGATCTGGCCATGAAAGAAGGTTTTTCTACCGCCACTGATGAAATGCGAGAGATGGGATTTGGCGCAGGCATGGGACTTCCTAATATCAAAAAAAATGCTGATAAATTTGATATCTCTTCAATCCCTGGCAAAGGAACATCATTAAAGATAACAATTTGTTTGGATAGAACAGAAAGAAAATGAAAGAATACTTTCATTCCATCCAGATTGATCCGGAAAAGTGTGATGGCCGGATGAAATGTTTACGGGTGTGCCCCACTCAAGCCATCAGGGTCAGAAACGGAAAGGCTATGATCATCGCAGAGAAATGTATCGATTGTGGAGAATGTATCACAATTTGTCCCCATAATGCCATCATCCCTTTAACAGATCCCTTCGGAGAGCTAACCAAGTTCCGCCATACAGTTGCCGTACCCTCTCCTGCTCTCTATGCTCAATTTGGCCGAGAAATTTTGCCAGAGAAAATCCTCTCTGGGATAAAAAAACTGGGATTTGATGATGCTTTTGACCTGGCATTTACCTGCGGAGAGGTCAGTTTCGCCATTCAGGAGTATCTCCGAGAATACAGTGGGCCGAAGCCACTCATTTCTAATGCATGTCCGACTATTGTGCGCTTAATCCAAGTCAAATATCCGGCTCTCATCGACCAAATAATTCCAATTGAACTTCCAAGAGAACTGGCTGCCCGAGAAATCAAGAAGAAAAAATCAAAGCAACTAAAACTTAAAGAGAAAGAAATCGGCACTTTTTATCTTACACCATGCCCAGTGAAAATGATCTCTATAAAACAACCTGCAGAGAAAGGGAAATCTTTTTTAGATGGAGCTATTTCCATCTCAGACATTTACGGACCTCTTCTTTCGGCTATGGAAGGCATAGAAAAAGGCAGTTACAGGAAAGCGCTGGAGAATATCTGTATTCTTGGGGTGGGGTGGGCAATGGTTGGCGGTATCTGCAGAACCCTGAGGCTGAAAAACTCCCTGGCTGTCTCAGGTTTAGGTGAAGTCTTAAAAGTCTTTGATGATATTGAAAGAGGAAAACTGAGAAACATTGACTTCGTCGAAGCCTATTCCTGTACTCAGGGGTGTGTAGGAGGCTCTTTGACAGTGGAGAATATTTATATTTCCTACAATAAAATCCTGAAATTGATCGAAACCCTCGAGTTCGAACAAATAAAAGCCTGTCCAGACATAAGGGAGGTCCGGAAGCTCTATGGGCAGCAATACTTTTTTATTAAAGGAAAATTTGAGCCCCGCCCCCTCAAACCTCTCGATAAAGACTTAGCCAAAGCCATAAAGAAAAGAAAAGAAAAAGAGGATATTTACGAATCACTGCCCAAAATTGACTGCGGGGCATGCGGGGCTCCCACGTGTTTGACCTTTGCAGAAGATGTAGTCAAAGGAGAAGCAGAACTGACTGACTGCGTTTTCAATCTTCCCCAAAAGTTTACAGAACTATCAGAGGAATTGTCAGAATTGCTTAGGAGACCTGTTTGCCTTAGTCAAACAAAGTCAAACCGAAAAAAATAGGCAAAAAAGGAAAGACAATAAAATGAAATTAGCGGAAACCGTGGAAAAATTAAACCTAAAAGTCGTAACAGGCGAAGAGAATTTGGGAGCGGAGGTTACAGGCGGGTACACAAGCGACCTGCTCAGCGATGTGATCGCCAATAGTAAAGAAGGTAACCTCTGGATCACGCTACAGACTCATCAGAATATTATAGCTGTGGCCAAATTGAAAGACCTGTCTGGAATAATCATAGTCAATAATCGCCAGCCTGATGAAGACACGCTTCAAAAAGCAAAGGAGGAAAATGTGCCCATCCTCATCAGTGAAGAAATGGCCTATGAAGTTTCAGGCAAATTGTATGAATTGATAAGTTCATAAGATTAATTCATGCTCAGACCTTTCAAAGCGGATTTACATATACACACCTGCCTTTCTCCATGCACCGAACTAGACATGTCTCCAAACGGCATACTCACCGCAGCCAAGAAAAAAGAGATAAATATCATAGGCATCTGTGATCATAATTCATCAGAAAATTCTCTAGCCGTGATGAATGCTGCCAGGAAGATGAATATTAACGTTTTCCCTGGTATGGAAGTAACTTCCTCGGAAGAGGTCCATGTCTTAGCCCTTTTTGATGAAATAAACAACGCTCTAAAGCTCCAGGAGCATGTCTACGAAAACTTGCCTGGAGAAAATGACGAAGAAGCCTTTGGCATGCAAGTTATCGTGAATGAAAAAGAGGAGGTGCTGGGTACTAATAATAAACTCCTTATTGGGGCTACGACTATTCCTCTTGAAAAAATCATTAGAACCATTCACTCTTTAAACGGGATAGCCATTGCCTCCCATATAGATAGAGAATCCTTCAGCATCATCGCCCAACTGGGATTCATCCCAGATAATCTGGAATTGGATGCTTTAGAAATTTCTCCTTCAATCACTCGAGAAGAGGCAAAGAAAAAATATTCAGATAATTATCCACTCACCTGCTCTTCGGATGCCCACTATCCCGATGACATAGGCAAAGCTTTTACATCTTTCCTGCTAGAAGATGGCACTGTGGACGAAGTAAGAAAGGCCTTGAAAAATGAAGGCGGACGAAAATTGATTCAATGAGGTCTGAATGAAGGATCTTTCCTTACACATTTTAGATATCGTCGAAAATTCTGTAGCCGCCAGCGCCGACAAGATCGAAATAAGAATATCCGAAGATACAAAGAAGGATTTGCTGTCTGTCAGAATCATCGACAATGGGATAGGAATGGACAAAGAAACCCGGCAAAAGGCGCTTGATCCCTTCTATACTAGCAAAACAGTTCGCCGATTTGGTTTTGGCCTATCTCTATTATCAGAAGCTACCAAGGCAGCGAACGGCCAGTTTTCCGTACAATCTGAAAAGGGGAAAGGTACTAAAATAAAAGCCGATTTCCAGTCCAGCCATATCGACCGGAAGCCTTTAGGCGATATTGGCCAAACAATTATCACTCTTGTCATGGGAAATCCTGAAATAGATTTGATCTATGTGCATAAAAAGAATGGTCACAAGTACAGCCTGGATACGAGAAAAATAAAAGCTCAATTAAAGGATGTACCGATAAATTCTCCTTCTGGGATAAGAATGATCAGGGAAGATTTAAAAAAAGACGCGATATAAATAAAAGTAAATAAAAGGTAAATAAAAGGGGACAGGCTACTTTTTTGCAAAAGTGGGTTTGATAAATCAAACCCCTACAAAATCTTTATAAAAGTAGCCTGTCCCCTTTCTGCACCTGCGTAAATAAGTAGCCTGTCCCCTTTTTCTTTTTGTGTCCCCTTTTTGTTTGTAATTCTGGTTTAGTGGTCTTTTCGGACAGAAGTTTGCGTCGATGCTACTTTGTCGTATTGCTTGGCTCGTGCCCTTTTTTGGCGCGCGTCCCTAATGGCAAGCTGGCGGTCTACTTCATCCTCGATTGTCTGGTGAAAATCGCAGCTCTCGCAGCGGTAAAGTCTGTCGCAGGATCGAAGAGAAACCTGTCCACTCATAACGTATCTGCACTGTTTTCTTCCTAATTGAGAGTAGAGTTTGTCGAGGAAAGGCTGAATCCTCGGATCATTCCTAAATTTCTCTTTTTTCATCATCGACACATGGAAATCACATGCAGTGTTACATTGATAACCGAGCGCGCACATACGTTTCTTGGCAATCCCTGCTTGCATCCAAATACACGGGGTGACGATTTCCTCTTCAACGATAGGCTCTTCAACTACTGGTTCTTCGACGGGGAGAACAGGGGCCTCTTCAATTTCGTAAGATTGCCTGATTATGGTTTCAAGATAGTCCAGCTCAAAAGGTTTCGGCAGATAATCAGTAGCACCCCCACGAATAGCTTCCTTTGCGGTTTCAATCGAGGGATAAGCCGTGATGATAATAACTTTGGCTTTTGGATTCTTCGCTCTAATATCTTTCAGTACTGCAAGCCCGTCACGACCTGGTAGCTTGAGATCGACTATCATGATGTTGTAATCTTCCAAGTTAAGGCTTTCGAGTGCCTTATCTCCATTATTGGCAGTGTCGACCTTGTGACCCACATCTGAAAAGTAATCGGACAATGCCTCTCGCATAATATCCTCGTCTTCTACAACCAACATATTTTCTTTTTTCATTGCTAACCTCCAATCTTTCTTTAACCTCTTTCCACGAGGATTATTTTTACGAGAGTAACTATCCTCTTGGAATCGGTCATTTCATTATGTTTATAGAGCAAGTAGTGTGCCAAACAGGCATAATCATGAAATTATTTTTAGAACTGTGCTAACCATATAAAAATAAATGATTTAAAAAAAAGAACAGCATTGCGGGAAAATGGTCAACAAGGAAGGAGCTGTCAATTATTTGGACATTACTCGTCTAATTTATTGACAGTATAATTATATTTTTTTAGCTTATTATAAAGAGTCATCCGCCGAATACCGAGTATCTCCGCGGCCTTCGAGATGTTGCCTTTTGTCTCCTCAAGCACGTTAATTATATGATTTCTCGTCACAGCCTCGACGGTTTTTCCTTCTATTGGAGTCGGATGGATAATATCTTGTGGAAGTTCATCCAGAGTGATTGCAGTATTTTTCGATAGAATCACACCGCGCTCAATCATGTTCTCTAATTCCCTAACGTTTCCGGGCCAGGGGTAATTCATCATAAATTCAATTGCATCATCAGAAAATTTTTTTATCTTTTTATAGTTCTCTTCAGCGTACTTTCTTAAGAAATGCTCAGCAAGGGGGAGGATATCTTCCATCCTATCCTTTAGAGGAGGGAGTCCTATGGTTACGACATTCAACCTGTAATACAAGTCCTCTCTAAACGTCCCTTGTTTAATACTATTTTTCAAATCCCTGTTTGTAGCAGCTATGACACGCACATCAACGCAAATCTCTTCATTACCGCCAACTCTGGTAATCTTTTTCTCTTCAAGCGCTCTCAGGAGATGAATCTGTGTGTTGGCGTTTATTTCTCCTATCTCATCAAGAAATAAGGTGCCTTTATCTCCGGCTTCGAACTTGCCTTTTTTTCTTTCTACTGCTCCTGTAAAAGAGCCTTTTTCATGACCGAAAAGCTCACTTTCCAGCAAGCTTTCTGGAAGGGCTGCGCAACTTGTGGCAATGAAAGGTTTGTTTCGACGCGGACTTAGATGATGAATGGCCCTGGCAATAACTTCCTTGCCCGTGCCAGTTTTTCCGATAATTAGTACAGTAGCATTGGTCGGGGCTACGGTTTTTATAAGCTCGATTATGTTCAGCATCTTAGGGCTCTTGGCGATGATACCCTCAAAATTGAATCTGTCCTCAATCTTCTGCCGCAGCGAGATGTTTTCCTCAACCAGATCCTGATGTTCTACTAAATTTTTTATCAGAAGCTCTACCTTTTCCGGGCAGAACGGCTTTTCAACGTAATCGTAAGCGCCTTCTCTTATGGCGGTTATTGCTGTTTGAATCGTTCCGTGAGCCGTTATGATGACGGTTGAGATTGTAGGGACTATTTCTCTTGCTTTTTTCATCAATTCGATACCGTTCATGCCTGGCATGATCAGGTCGGCAATCATAATCTTGATCTTCTTCTGCTTGATTATCTGGAGTGCTTTATCTGCAGATTCGGCAGTATCAACTTTATAACCTACCCCTTCCAGCCAGTCACGGAGAGAATCTCTAACGATATCTTCATCGTCAACGACTAGTATTTTTGTTCTTTTTTTCATCCATAACCTCCAGATATATCGTAAACGTTGTACCTACTTTTGGCTCACTGGCTACTTTTATCTTTCCCTTGTGCTGTTCAATAATCCCATGAACAACCGGAAGTCCAAGTCCCACGCCTTTGCCTTTTTCTTTAGTAGTGAAGAAAGGTGTGAAAAGTTTGCTCATATTTTCTTTTGTAATACCAACTCCTGTATCGCTGATATCAATCCTGATGGTATCTTTGAGTGATTCACCGATTCTAACGCCTTTGGCCATCCTTGTGGCGACCGTTAAGTTGCCGCCATCAGGCATTGCCTGGATAGCATTCATGATGATATTTATCAATACCTGCTGTATTTTATCAAAGTCCGCAAGAACAAGAGGAAGATGCACATCCGATTTCTTCTCAAGCTTTATATTTTCAAGGTCAATTTGATGTCCGACTAATAATAAGGCCGCCTCTAATACTTTATTTATATCGACGGGCCTTATATTTGGTTCTGATTGGCGTGCGAAATCGAGAAGATTTCTGATTATCCGGGTAGTCCTGTCCAGTTCTCTTTCCATCTTTAAGAGCTGCTCTTCTGTATTTTCAGTCTGTATCTTTCGCTCTTTATACTTCTTGAGCAAAAGTTTTACATAGACCATGATACCGGCTAACGGATTATTTACCTCGTGAGCAACGCTAGCGGCTAACTGACCTAAGGAGACTAACTTTTCAGATTTAATCATCTCTTCCTCAGTTTGCTTACGCAACGTTATGTCTTCTCCTGAACTAAGAGTGCCGATGATGCTTCCCTTTTCATCTGTTAGCGTAGTATTATGCCAGGCGATCATCCTTTCCTCACCCGATTTGGTCAAAATTATGTTTTCATAATCCTCAACTTCCTCTTTTTCTCCAGCCATCACTTCTTTAAAATTATCTTTTCTTTCTTCCCTCATTCTTTCTGGGACACACAAATCAAACCAGTTCTTGCCTCGGATTTCTTCTTCTTTGTATCCTAAAACATCGCATCCTTTTTTGTTGATAAGGGTGACAATTCCCTTGTCATTAATGGCTACGATTATAACTCCCGCTATATTAAGATATTGCTGTGCTTTGTTTCTTTCCTCTCGCAATTTCCCCCATAATCCCTTATGCTTGGTCAAATCCCTGAAGTTTTCTACAGCGCCGATTATCTTATTATTGCTGGATCGTAACGGCGAAGTCGTTATGTTTACTGGGACTCTTTGTCCTGTTTTATTGGTAATCATTATCTCATAACCGAAAAACGTTTTCCCCGTTTCTAAAGTTCCTTTTAAAGGACATGCTCCTTTACAGAGAACGCTCTTAAGAATATCACAGCATTCCTTATTCAGTACTTCCGCTCTCTTGAAACCTGTAATCTCCTCAGCAGCGCGATTAAAATAGGTAATCCTGGCATNNTTCCGCTCTCTTGAAACCTGTAATCTCCTCAGCAGCGCGATTAAAATAGGTAATCCTGGCATTTTTATCTACAGCAAAAACGCCTCCTTCCATGCCTTCCAAGATATTTTCTAAGAATTCTTTTGTTATCTCATCTTTCTTGCTCAACGCATTTTCTCCTTCTGATACTATTATAAACAAAAACTATTTTTTGTGTATAAATTTTTGACAGTTAAGCAAGAATTTCCGATTGAGTTTTTTTTACCTTTGCCCTCGATGATCGATGGGAAAGACGATTCAAATCCGCCTGCCCAGCCAGCAAAGCCGAAAACCAATTTCTTATTCCTGTACTCATGAAATGGTTCCGCTCTGAAGTATGAAAAAATAATTCTATTCATTTATAATATAAGTAGAGATGAAACTTCAGGAGAAAAGAATTGAAACTCATCGCACGGATGCAGAATAGAATCTTTTTATATGTCATCCCTCAAGTTATCATTGTGATTATTATTAGTTGGATTTTCATCTCATTTAAAAATAAGGATGAAATAAAGAAATCAGATGACCTAAACGTCCTGCTCGTAACTCTGGATACGACGCGAGCAGATCGAGTTGGGTATTACGGCTATAAAAAAGCAAAGACTCCAAATTTAGATTTTCTCGCTGCTAACGGTGTCATGTTTTCCGATGCGTATTCTCAAGTCCCGCTCACCCTTCCCTCGCATTGCTCCTTATTAACAGGAACATATCCATTATATAATCAGGTACATAATAACGGTTTTTATTATCTGGATCATAGCCATCTGACCTTAGCCGAAATCTTGAGAGAGGAGGGATTCAAAACGGCCGCTTTTGTCAGTTCCTTCACTGTCGATTCCCGGTTTGGAATCGATCAGGGATTTGACTCTTATGACGATACATTTGACGCGAATGAGATACTGAAAAATTTCAGATCGGAGAAGAGAGCCGAGCAGGTTTTTACTTCATTCTCCCACTGGTTGGACCAGAATTTCGATCAGAATTTTTTTTGTTGGGTTCATTTCTTCGATCCTCATGTCCCTTATGATCCGCCTTCCCCTTTTAAGGAAGAATTCGCAGAGAGACCTTATGACGGAGAAATAGCTTATATGGATTATTATATTGGGAGAATAGTGGATAAATTGAAGAAAAAGAACATCTTTGATAAGACTTTCATCATCCTGGCCGGTGATCATGGCGAAGCGTTCGGAGAAAAAGATGAAATTGATCATGGCTATTTTATATACGAGGCCACCCTGAGAATTCCACTAATACTCTATTTTCCGAAGCGTTTGCCCTCAAACAAAGTTGTGGAATCCCGGGCGAGATTGATTGACATCGCGCCCACAGTTTTAGAGATGCTGACGATCCCGGTTGTTAAAGAAATTCAGGGAGTGAGTCTATTACCCTATATAGAAGGCAGGAAGAAGGAAAGTCTTCCTTCATATATTGAGACCTACTTTCCTCAAGAGAATTATGGCTGTTCTGCGTTAATAGGATTGATCGCGGGGGATTGGAAATACATTCAGGCTCCTAAGCCTGAATTGTATAATCTGAAATTGGACCCTCAGGAAGAAAAAAATGTCTTTTACTTGAGAAAAAAAGTGGCCTCAGCCATGAAGAAGGAATTAGAGAGGATGATCCATGAGTTTTCAGCAAAAAAAGAAGCCAGAAGAAAGAAGCTTACTTCTCAGGAAAGAGAAAAGCTAAGATCTCTCGGCTATGTGGATAGCGGACTCCCCGAAGGAAGAAAAGAGTCGATTCTCCCCGATCCAAAAGACAAGATCGCAGAATACCGCCTTTTCTTCCAGGGCAATGTGTATGAGACACAAGGAGATTTCAAGAGAGCACAGCAATATTATGAAGAGTTATTGCATTTAAATCCTCGTATCCCTCACAATTATGTTCGGCTCGCCTATGTATTCCAGAAAATGAAAAAGATAAAAGAAGCGGTTCAACTTTTAGAACTAGGCAGGAAAAGAATGCCTGATTCTAAGATTATTCTTGCAGGTTTAGGCTTTGCCTATTTAAATGGAGGAATGAAGGAGGAGGCCATAGAGACATGTCAGCAAGCTTTAAGGCTCGACCCTCAATTTTTTGATGTACTATTCTTGGCGGGAACGATAATGTGGATGGAGAAAAAATGGGCTGAAGCTTTAGATTATTTTGAGAGAGCAATCGAAATCGAGCCTGAAAATAAAACTCTTCAGCAAAGATACGCATTTTGTCTCCGCGCTTTGGAAAAGAGATAGCATATAAGCCCTCGAAGATGAAGCCCTATCTCCTTGATATATCCCTGGGAAACGGCTATAATGAATGTATATTGATGAAGAAGATTTGCCTCTTTTTTTTCTTTCTTGCGCTCTTCCTCTCTATCCCTCTAGAGACTACTGCTTCTAAAAAAAAATCCAAGGACCTCAATGAAAAATACAGAAAATGGCTGGAAGAAGAGGTCGTTTACATCATCAGTCCAAAAGAAAAAGACGTTTTCCTCCAACTGAACTCAGATAAAGAAAGAGATATTTTCATCGAGGCTTTCTGGAAACAGAGAGATCCTACTCCGGGCACTCCAGAAAATGAGTTTAAAGAAGAGCACTACCTTCGGGTCGGCTATGCCAACACTTTTTTTGGTCGAGAATCAACCCGCCCGGGCTGGAAGACTGACCGGGGAAGAATTTATATCATTTTGGGTAAGCCCATAGATATTGACCGGTACGAAAGCTCTGATGAACATTACCCGGTCATTACCTGGTTCTATCAAGGTGATGTCAAATACGGGCTCCCCCCTCACTTTAATGTTGCCTTTTTCAAAAAAAGAGGGATCGGTGAATATACCCTTTACAGCCCAGTAAGAGATGGACCTCAAAATCTCCTTAGGAATTATCATGGAGACTCCACGAACTACGATGCTGCCTACGAAGAATTGAAAAAGATTGATGTTTTATTAGCCCAAACCTCTCTCACCTTAATTCCTGGCGAAAGGCCATACCTCGGCCATCCCTCGATAGCCTCAGAAACAATGATGGCTAATATTTTCCAAATCCCCCGGAAACAGGTCGATGATCTTTATGCAGAAAAACTTCTCAGGTATAAAGATGTTGTCGAAGTAGAATACACAGCCAACTATGTGGGAAGTGATTATTTAGTCACCCTCATCAAGGATACTCCAGATATCTTTTTCGTCCATTTCTCTGTAGATCCTCGAACTCTTTCTGTTGGATCATATGAAGAGACGTATTATTCCTATTTTGAGTTGGTCACCCAGCTGGCTGACCTGGAGGGAAAAACAGTCTACCAATACCAAAAAACATATTCCCTCGACTTCGATAACGAGCAACTCAAAGATATAAGGCTGAAGTCCTATTCCATTCAAGATATGTTCCCTCTGGTTCCCGGTCAATATAAGCTCAATGTCCTCCTCAAAAACACCGTGTCCAAGGAATTCACGTCTTTCGAGGCAGACATTTTCATCCCAGAGGCCACCTCTTTAGTGATGACACCACTTCTTCTGGCTTACAAAGTCGAGCCGTTAATGAGTCCTCGAAAATTCTACAAGCCTTTTGCTGCTGATCGATATCAACTGTTTTGTCAGCCAAACAGAGCGTTTACCCTAAAAGACGATCTTGTTTCCTTTTTCCAGGTCCACGGCCTCCGCCCAGATTTAGTAGAGAAAGGAACCATCCAGTATACACTATTCAAAGAAAAAGAGGAGATCCTGAGAGAAACTGTTAAAATCCAGGAAAGCGAAGATAGGACAAATTTCATCAAGATATTCCCGCTTCGGAACTTTTCTCCTGGCTATTACTCCTTAAAAGTCGCCCTCATCGATGCAGAGGGAAGAGAAATTCTTCAAGAAAAGAACGAATTCAGTCTATCAGCCTTGCAAGGAATAGCCAGACCTTGGGTAATCTCTCGGGCCCTACCGGCGACACATTCCATGGGATATTCTTTAATCTTGGGAAACCAGCATCTGAATAAAGGCCAATTCAAGGAGGCCAGAGTCCTTCTGGAGTCTGTCTATCGGAGAAATCCTTCCAACCTGCAGTATGCCTACGGATTCAGTCGAGTGCTATTTCTCCTTAAAGAATACGAAGAGGTCAAGAATGTCTTGCAGCCATTCCTCTCCTCCACCCAAGAAAATCATGAATTCCTCAGGCTTTTGGGACAGTCCAGCCAAGCCTTAAAAGAATATGAAGCGGCTATTCAACACTACAAAAATTACTTATCTCACACCGGAACAAACCTTCTAATCCTCAATTCAATCGGTGAGTGTTACTCTCTTTTAGGAAAAATAGAGGAGGCCATCGCAACCTATGAAAGATCACTCGAAATAGATCCTAACCAGCAAGTCATTAAAGAAAAAATCCGCTTACTAAGGAAAAAATAATGAACACGTCTGGAGCTACCCGCTTTCTGATTTTCCTCTCTTGCCTTGTTATCCTTGCTTCTTGCAAATCCTACCAACTGGAAAAAAAACTCAGCCCCGATATGAGGGAATTTTTCTCCAAAGTCCGGTTCATAATCACCAAAGAAGAACGTAAAGTATTCCTCCGCTTACAAGAGTCCGAGAGAGAGGCTTTTATCCAGGAATTCTGGGCAAAAAGAGACCCTGATCCTTTCACAGAAGAGAACGAATTTAAAATAGAATATTATGCTAGGATTGAAAGCGCTAACAGAATGTTCCGAGGCGAAGGCACCCCTGGCTGGTTAACGGATAGAGGACGGGTCTATATCCTGTTTGGTCCCCCGTTTAGCCGGAAATACTATCCTACCGAGGTCCAAGGAGGAATCCAGAGAGCCAGGGAAGTCTGGTATTACGGAAATTTTCCTATTATCTTCGTGGATGAGAAAAGCAACGGCGTTTTTAGATTGCTATCCACGAATCTTGGTCATCTCGGGGAGATCAACTATGCCCTGAGAAAGTCAAGAGAAGACCATGAAGATTTAGTAGAACAAAGAACTGAACACTCGTTTATTCTGGATTTTAATCTGGAACTCAGTAAGGCATCCAACATTCCTATAATTCTCGTCAAGATTCCTTATGGTAAAATTTGGCTTAATTACAAACCCGATAAAGAGATGCTGGAGACCACCTTATCCTTAGAGCTAAAAATCCTTGACAGCAACAAAAAGACAGTGCTCCGACACAACGATGATTACCATGTTTCCATGACAGAAAAATCTTTGAAAGACAAGCAAGAAGAAGATCTTATCATACAGATACCTGTCATCTTAGCCAATGGAGAATACTCTGTACAGGCCACTTTAACCAATAAGACCGGAGACAAAAAAGTTTCCAAGACATTCCAGATTAAAGTCTGATCATTTTTTCCCAAATAGATTTCTTACACTCTCAGCTATCAGAGAGGAGGATATAATGAAGCATAAACTCCTAAATCGAATGAGTGTCGCCGCATTTATAGTCCTCCTGACAATTTTTCTCGGTTGGAGCTTGTCCCTGCTCTCTTTTCCACAAACTCAAGAAAAACCTCTTGAATACACGGTGGAAGTGTTCCTCATCGAGATTCCTGTGTATGTGGTGGATAAAAAGGGAAATTCGGTTCTTGACCTCATACCCGAAGATTTTCAAATCTTTGAAGACGGCAAAGAACAAAAAATATCCCACTTTGTTCTTATCCAGAATGATTCACCTGAAATAGCCAGTCTTGCCCGTCGTTATCCAGCGGCCAGAAGGCAG
>WVZK01000149.1:0-180 GCA_011772475.1 Candidatus Aminicenantota bacterium
GCTTACCACTAACGGCCCACATTGCCTACATAGGATCTAACTGTATCCTTTATTTTCCGCAGACCCGCATAGATGCAAGATTTCTTTCGCTAATCAGTTTTCCTCAGGATAATACTATCCCTTCTTTTGGCAACGGTAAATTTATCTCCTTTTTTGAAACCAAGCTGATCCATAAGCAAT
>WVZK01000149.1:263-1632 GCA_011772475.1 Candidatus Aminicenantota bacterium
CTCTCTGTCATAATATCTTTTATCTTCCCAGCCTCAACCAAGGCATCATAGTACATCTTCTTTAGAGAAGCCTTTGTTCGGATACCCAGTTCTTTCATTATCTCCTTATCAGGCATGCCTTTCCTGACCATTTCGATTAGTCTCTTCCCCTGGATTCCCATGCCATTCACCTCCTTTCAAGAACTACCTTCCCCTTCTCTTTCCCATCTCCCTACCAATTTAGGTGCATATTTTTTCAGATTCTTGAAATATCCTACCATCTCTGTGTACTTCTCTTGAGCCAGCTTCCTATCTTCTCGTTCTTGCTTGTATATAGGCATAAAAGTGTAACCAATAGCTCCTTTCCCCAAAAATTTGTTGTAAGCTAAAAATATGGAGGTTTGGTTCCCATACCAATGATAGGTTTCCAAAGATCGAATCGGCTGACGGCCTGACCCGTATACCCGGTACAATATTTCCTTCAGTTTCTCAAAATTCGCTGAAGAGCGAAAATGAATCTGCATGTCTTCAAGTCTATCTTTGTAGAATCCATACATCACTACTTCTATATCTGCATCCCCGATTTTCTTGTTTTCGCCTTTCCTCGTATAGATTCTCTTTCCGCCCCCAAAAGCTCCCACAAGTGCCATGTCAGGTAAATCCTTAATATTCGTTCCCCACTTTATACCGTTGATCATGGCATGCCTTTTCTTCTCCAAAGTAATAAAGCCGAGTCGCCTATCTCGGTTCGGCAGCCCGGCTGTGTATTGAAAGCCCATGGATCTCCCCCGCTAGATCCTTAGCTTTCCGCCCCACCCTCACGGATGGTTTGGCTTTTCGATCTCTGGTTTGCTTGGATTTTCTTCTCAGGTAGACCTTTAAAACAAACATCAAGGTCAACAAAGGATTTAGAATTCCGGCAGGAACTAACTTTCCAGATGAGAGTTCCACATTCGGCGGGCAAAGTCTAAAGGTCTTTTTCCATCAACCCCCCTGGTTTCCTATTACCAGTTCTACTACCATAAATGAAAGAAAAAGAAAAACTCTGTTTTAGACGATTTAGGCTAAATTTGTTTCTCCCTATCATTTTTGTTTCTCTCCCAATATAATACTAGCCTTATGATTCATAAAATTGTTATGAAACGCAATCGCTCGGATCACACCAAATCTTAGATTTTAGTTGAATATCTCCTATTTTCTCGCAATTTCACAAAATCTGGGAGGGGTGGGGGTGAGAGTGGGTGTGATTTAGGTGGTGGAGAGGGTCAGGCAATGATCCTAACTGTATTCGATACCCACCACCCTATCCTAAAACTAACGATTTGCGGAAGAAATATTGCATAATCGGGATGAGGGCCAGATTGTCTAGTACATCTTGAAAAAAGAGGGA
>WVZK01000105.1:0-326 GCA_011772475.1 Candidatus Aminicenantota bacterium
CTCTACCACAGTTTGAGCTTATGCCGGGAATTGTTTCAGGTTCCCATACCGGAAGAAGTCTTGAAGAATCTCTCACCTTCTTGCTGGAAAAGGAAGATTGGTCATTTCTTGATAAGAGGAAATCTTCTGTTTCGTGAACAATCCCGGGTGAATCGCTTCGAACAAATCCTTATCAAGATATTCCTCGTTGATAGCTGGATGGAAGCTATTCTATGGTTCTTATTCCCGACAAAGGAGTGGATAAAACAACGGTATTCCCTTCAGAATACCCGGGAGATCTATACCTATTATCTTTTGCACCCACTATTATACCTGATCAAAGCTAT
>WVZK01000105.1:357-1220 GCA_011772475.1 Candidatus Aminicenantota bacterium
ATCTTTTGGGGATTTTAGGTTGAAAACATACATTGTCATCTTTTTATGTTCACTCCTCATTAGTTATCTCGTTACTCCTTTCGTCCGGAGGTACGCTATCCTCAATGCCGTTATTGATGATGATAGAGATGTTAGGAAGGTCCACAATGGCTCTATTCCACGCCTTGGAGGTGTAGGGATTTATCTCGCCTTTTACCTTCCTTTTTTGGGTTTTCTTTTTTATCAAAATCGGATTTCCCGTTTTTTGCTATCCGATATCCGTCAGTTTTTAGGATTATTATTCTGTAGCACGTTAATACTGGGCTTGGGAATATACGATGACATCAAAGGAGCAAACGCCCGGAAAAAGATAACCGTTCAGACTATAGCTGCCATAATCCTTTTCTTTTTTGGTTTTGAAATACAAAGAATTAGTAATCCCTTCGGAAATGCCATCCATTTAGGATGGTTAAGCCTTCCAGTCACCATCTTTTGGCTTGTTGGTCTGTCTAACGCCTTCAACCTCATCGATGGCATCGATGGCTTGGCCTCCGGTGTGGCATTTTTTGCTGCTTCGGCTATGTTGACCGTAGCCTTATTTTTAGGCAACACCCTGCCTTCGCTGTTTACTGTAGCCCTTGCAGGTGCGACCCTTGGATTTTTGCGGTATAACTTCAATCCTGCGAGAATCTTTATGGGCGACTCCGGAAGCCTTTTCCTGGGATTCACCATTGCCGCGATATCCATTCATGGTTCTGAGAAAGCTCATGCTGCTGTAGCTATTCTCATCCCCATCGTCGCATTGGGCTTGCCGATAATGGATACATTACTTGCGATAGCGAGAAGAGTCTATAAAGGATTACCGATACCCACCGCGGATAGAG
>WVZK01000034.1 GCA_011772475.1 Candidatus Aminicenantota bacterium
GGCCGTTTATCTCGGGGTCTTAGTGGGATAACAGAAAATCCCTGTTTCACGTAAGATTTTGCGTATTCAATTGTTCTCATACTCTTCCTCCTGGTAAGTTTTCCTCTTTTAACATCCTCTTGAAGGCAAAGCCTGTTGCTATCTATTTCAGCCTCTTTCAAGCGTTCTACGTTTTTCAGGGCTTTCAATAGCAGCATCCTTGCTCTCATTTCTTCCTTTTGCATTCCACTTCTCTCCTTTCTGATCGGCTGCACCTCACTGAGACATCCTTTTCATCCGCTCCTTTTGGTTTTTTTTCTTCTCCCCCTATTATATGTACGGGGGAGTGACGGTTTTTGAAAAATTATCTGATTTCAATAAGTTATCGAGCAATTCTGAATTTAAAAAAATTTTTATAAATTCCTAGTAAATGGCCCAGAGGTATTTCGGGAGCGATCGAGCCTGAATAATGCGAAGATGGAGTTCAGGAAGATACTGCTATAGGTTCGATTTATCTAAGGGGTCTATCATAGAGCCGCCTGCCCATTACAAATTCCAACATTGCCAGTTTTGGGACTTTCAAAGTTGGCATGATAATCGCAACGGGCATCCTTAAGCTGAGGGATATTGAAAAAGGAAAGGTGAATTAATATATGAGTGAGAAAAAGCGAGGTCGCCCAAGAGATAGAGTGTTAGATGATTGCGCTCATGCTTTTGAGGGAGAGGTTCAATCAAGAATGTCTGCGGTAAATCGGCGTGATATGAGGGTGGCTTCGTATGTTTTGAGACTTGATACCCCGGAAGGGCAAAGAGAGTTTGCATATATCTTCAATAACGGCAAGTTTCGGATGTCTGTCCTTACAGAGCTGGGAAGATACAGTCGGAGGTATCGAATGACGAGCAATGATGTCAGAGAATTTGCACGGGTAATATGCAGAGAGAAAGTGAAAGCTAAAAAAGTAAGAGAAATGCTGATGACTTATAATGACCTTAATTCTAAGTATATAATGAACAGCTCCCATACTATAGAATTGGCATCGGCAATATGCCAAGGGAAACTGAAACTTAATCAAGTAGAAAGAGTGCCAAGAGCTTCCGGAATAAGGCCAAGAACTTGTGGAATCGAGTACATCAAGGAAAACTACCCCGAAAAATTCCAAGAGATCATAAAAGGCAGAAAAACTGTACCCCAGGTCAAACAAGAGATAGAAAATGAAATAGAATATAAGGAAACAGAATATAAGGAAACAAAAAGGGTGGGGGATATATATGTAATAAAGGCGAAGAACTTGAAGGATTACTTGGCTTCTGGCAAAAAAGTAGCCGAACTGCTTTATACTTCTGCCCGCACAGCTAAGACAGATGAGGTAGAATTGATTTTAAAACCCCTCGAAGAGGAAGAGATAGACAAGTTGATCAGGGAAGGAAAGGTTCGGCTGATAAGCAAGAAACCTGAAGTGTTCGTGTTGAACGAAAAGGATTGAA
>WVZK01000144.1 GCA_011772475.1 Candidatus Aminicenantota bacterium
ATGCCATATATGAACCTTACCAGTTTGAGGAAGCTATCAGCTATCTTGTAATCGGAAAGGATAAGGCGGTGGTTATCGATACAGGCACGGGAATCGGGGACCTCAAAAAACTTATATCTGAGCTTACTGATATGCCTGTCTCGGTCGTGAATACTCACGGACATTGGGACCATATCGGAAGAAATTACCAGTTTGAAGAAATCTCGTGTTTCAACCACGCTGATTGTATCAACAGGCTTCGTACCAAGGTCGAAAATTCTTCCCTACAAAGCAGTATCTCAGGAGATTCTATCTGGAAGCCACTGCCAGAAGGATTTGATGCGGCTTCTTGGGAGATTCCCGCGGTTGAGCCAACCAATCTTCTGGAAGAGGGCAATCTAATCGATCTTGGAGACCGCACTTTAGAGGTCATCCACACTCCTGGTCACTCTCCTGGCTCCATGTGCTTGCTAGACAAGAAAAACCGCATACTTTTTACAGGCGATACCTTCTTTCCTGGCCCTTTATACGCGCATCCTGAAGACGTGAATATTGACGACTATATTGCTTCTATAGAAAAGCTGAAAAGCCGCCTAGATGAATATGACTATCTCTGCGCCGGGCACAATGATCCCTGGGTTAAGAGCGAGGTTATCCCCCGGGTCTCAGCGGCCTTCCAGGAAATAATGGCAGGAAAAGGCGAATACAAAGAAGATAGAGGCATACGTCGCTACTATTATGAGGGTTTCGATATCCTTATCCGGGCTGATATGATTAAAAACTGATACGTCAAAAAATTGAAATGATAGTAACTAAATCGGATAAAAATAAACATATTAAGGATAGGAGAACGCAAATCCCCCTTGCAATTTTGCTGCTGATTGTTTTTTTCTCTTCTAACCAAACTATACCCGGCGCACGAGATATTAGCAAATACTTCAGCCGGGCAGATGAGGATATTCTTGCTGGAGAATACGATAAGGCGATAGCCAACTATCTTCAGGGCATGATGTACAAATCCTGGAGGGAGGAAGCTGTGGTCTTCGATGACCTTGGCTTTGCTTACCTGCAAAAGAAGGAGTATGAAGACGCAAAAAAATATCTTACCCAGTCTATCGGATTTCAGCGCGAAAACTTTAATCCCCGTTTCTACCTGGCCGTGGTCTATATTCTAAACGATGAGATTGAATTAGCCACAGAGCAACTAAAGATAATTGAAGAGAATGTCTATTTTGACCAAAGCTGGATGACAAAAACATCAGGTATTACTGCGCGGAAGCCAAACGGGAAAATAATCAAAGAGAATGAGCTGGAAAGAATAAAAAAAGAAAAAGGAATTTACCTGGAAAAAAAGTCTCCGTCTAAAACAATCATCCATTTGGATGCGTTTGATGAAAGAAACGAGGGTACTTTTTATTTTGCTCAAGGTTTTGTCTATAAAATAAAGGAAGAATTCGACAAAGCTCAACGAAAGTTCTTTGAAGCGCTGGAGGCTGGCTATAACGAAAGGGAGGTAAGATTTCAGTTGGCTAATCTATACCATAAACAGAATAAGAAAGAGGAAGCCGAGGAACAATTAAAGAAAATATCGAGCCGAGTTGTTCCTTTTCCTGATCTTCATCCGACAAAATTCGATGTCCATCACAGGCTGAAATATCACGAGAATTATTTAATTTCAGCTTTGCACGGAAAATTTCTGAAAGAACTGGAGAAAGGGAAAATAAATGAAGCAATCAAACCTCTAGAAAAATCATTAGTAGTAGACGAAAGATCTTTTGTCATTAATCACAATCTTGCCCTGCTTTATTACGACATAAAAAAGATAGAAGAAGCAGAAATCTATTGCGCCAGGGCTTTATGGTATAAAGACTTTCAAAAGGTAAGCAAAGATGACACAGCCGGGTGTCATGATTTGATGGGAAATATTTTCTATGCCCAAAGGAGATTTGATAAAGCTCTGCTAGAATTCAAAGAAGCGCTAGAAATTGATGAGAGGAATGCCATAGGCCATTACAACCTTGGAATCGCATATTATGCTCTAGGCAACAAGCAAAATGCCGAACAAGAATGGAGAAAAGCCATCGAATACGAAAAAGCAACTGCAAAACCAGAAAAAGAAAGAGCTATTTCGAAAAGCGAGTTGGATGTAAGCATCGTCGTCAGGAAAAAATCCGCTTCTTTTATGTCTCATCTGGCTTTGAGTCAATTGTATCTTAATCAAAACTTGATTGAGAAAGCAGCGGAGGAATGTGAAAAAGCAATGAGCTTAAAACCAAGCAACCCACAGCCATACCTCGCAATGGCCAAAATTTCTATCATCAATGAAGAGATAGAAATAGCAGCTTCTTACCTTAACAAATATTTGTCCTTAGGCGGCAAGAAAGATAAGGAGGTGTATTCCCTTCTGAATTTAATAGAGAAACGAAAAAAAGATTAGAATCTTTTTACCCTTTAAGCCTGCACTTTCTGACTGATCTTTTGTAGGGGCTTGATTCATGTAGGGTTTTGATTCATCAAACCCTCCTTCAATAATTTGCAAAGGCTTGATACATGTTCTGTAGGGGCTTGATTCATGTTCTGTAGGGGCTTGATTTATCAAGCCCACCTTATAGACTTCTATATAGCTGAATTAATTTTTTTAAGGATTGGGTCTGATTCATCAAACCCGCATTTTTGCTCTTCTTTATTTCTTTGCTTCGCAGAAGCTCTTCACCACATTATAGTAGATACGGACAGCTGTTCGCAGGCTATCCTCTCTTATCCGTTCATCATTCCCGTGTATCGTCTTATATTCTTCCATGGTGACCGGACCTGGGAAAAAACCGTAGCAGCTCGCACCTTTCCTCCTGAAAAACCTTGAGTCAGTTCCATAAATGACTAAATGCGGCACAGTAATAGAATCAGGAAAGACAGCTTTGGTCTCCTCTTCGATAACTTTGAACAGCTCGGTATCATAAGGCGAGACGATAGATTCGATTGGCCTTTCAATATAATTAAATTTCACCCGAGGATCATCAATGATTTTTTTTAATTTCGAAACGAATTCATTCTGATCCTGATCAGGCAGAAGCCTACAATCCAGAACAGCCTCGGCTTTACCCGGAATAACGTTTGATTTTGGCGGATTACCCACAAAACCATTGGTGACAGTAAGCGAGATCGTGTTTCGCTGGAGCGCGTTATTGTATGGCGTATCAGCCAGTTTCCCAAGCCTTCTTATCATCTCGGCAACTGGAGGCGTGATATGAATCGGAGTTACGTGCGAGGCGACCCGGCTTAAAGCCTGGACCATGATGAAATTTGCATTCTCTTTAAGAGGCATTGAACCATGCCCACTGGGACCAGAGGCAGAGAGCTTTAACCAGAGGACTTTCTTTTCAGCAACTCCGACAGAAAAAATAAGTCTCATATCCTTAGTGAAGAAGCCCTGGGTACCAAAGCCTCCCTCATCCAAGACATATTCAGCGTTAATCTCTTCCCATTTGTTTCTTACGATCCAAGCTGAACCTAGGGTGCCCGTGGTCTCCTCATCTGCCACCGCAAGAAAGATTACATCTCTGTCTAGGGCAATATTATTTTTCTTGAGCAGGAGCGTTGTCATGAACTGGACGATCCCAAAGTTTTTCATATCAAGAGCTCCCCGTCCGTAAATATAACCGTCCTTTTTTAGAGCCGCGTGTGGATCCACACTCCATCCAGACCTATCAACTGGGACAGTATCCATGTGGTTCAGCAACATAAGCGGGCGTTTTTTCCCGCTTCCTCTCAATCGGGCAAGCACATTTACACGTCCAGTGTTTTTGTTTGTCCAAATCAACTCTACTGGGACGCCTTCTTTCTCGAATATTGCCCTGAAGAACTCGCCTGCAGCAGCTACATCGCCAGGTGGATTGCAGGTGTTGATGGCGAGATATTGTCGAAACAACTGAACTGTCCTATCCTCAACTTCTTGCCAATTGATCTTCTGGGAATGTATTAAAACTGGGAAGAAAAATAATACTAGTAAAGCAAATAATGAAATTTTTTGGGAACGATTGATCCTCATCGCTATCCCTTCCTTGTTATTTGTAGACGAATAAACCTTAATATACAGAGTTAGCAAAGGAATAACAACATCATTCTTCACGACTGACTTAGAATACAGCACTTTCACCACAAGCCACCCCTTTCTTAGAAA
Source organism: Candidatus Aminicenantota bacterium (assembly GCA_011772475.1). Classification (GTDB taxonomy): domain Bacteria; phylum Acidobacteriota; class Aminicenantia; order Aminicenantales; family Aminicenantaceae; genus SOIV01. The sequence goes on from WVZK01000144.1 coordinate 4,157, forward strand.
ATCTTTCTCATCTTTCTGGACACTTTAGCCATGTTTTTATATAATCCAGCATGAATCTGAAGCGGGAAAAAATTTTAGACCCAAGGTAAAAAATTTTTCTTATCATAAATTCTCTCAAGGGAGAGCTTAAGATGAAAAGAAGAGAAGCTTTAGTCACCTTAAGCTGCATGGCCTTGATAGGCCCAAATTTGTTAACAATAGAAAGAAGGAGCAAAACAATGAAAAAAGAAATCAAATCAGCAAACGCACCGGAGGCTATTGGTCCTTACTCCCAAGCAATCGCGACTAATGGCTTTATTTTTGCTTCTGGTCAAATTGCTATTGACCCCAAATCAGGAGAGCTAAACGCTGGAAGTATAGAAGAGCAAACGCATCTTGTTTTGAGTAATCTCAAAGCTGTTCTTGAAGATGGGGGAAGTTCTCTTGATAAAGTTGTCAAATGCACGGTGTTCCTGCAAGATCTGAACGACTACGGCAAGATGAATGCAGTCTACGGAGAATTCTTTAAAGCTCCATATCCTGCCCGAGTGGCTGTCCAGGTTGCACGCTTGCCCAAAGATGTGAAGGTCGAGATCGAAGCCATCGCGATCATATAAGTAGAAACATTATTATAAGCAGATCAATCTTTTTGTAGGGGCTTGATTCATCAAACCCGCACTTTTTTAAAGATAAATAACCTTTAAAACACCACTGATTGTCCAAATATTCAAAATAATATAAAATAATAATCTAATGCCGATATACGAGTTTATATGCAAAAAATGCGAAAAGCATTTTGAAAGCCTGGTTTCAATGGGTGATGAAAAAAGTGTCTCCTGTCCGTCGTGCGGTAGTAAAGATATACAAAAAATCTTCTCATCCTTCGGAATTGGAGGAGGCGGGAATCGCCTCAGCTCTTCTTCTTCAGCCTGCTCTACTTGTTCTGCCACTACATGTGACACCTGTAAATGATTTAGTTAATCCTAATTTATTATATCCATAAGTTTATCTAAATAGATCAAAAGGTGGGTATGATGAATCAAACCCCTACAAGAACAATCAAACCTATCCAGTCTTATTCGATGTGGGTGTTATAAACCCAACCCCTACAAAACAAAATAAAATCGATACAGAATAAATCCGAAGTACGGGTTTGATGAATCAAGCCCCTACAAAATCAAATCCCAAAAATATCTTGTCCTTGACTTTGTTCCAACCTTGAAGATAAATATATCTTTGATGAAGAAGGAAGTGCGAATTGGAGTTGACACAGGGGGAACATTCACTGATTTTGTTATCTACGTCGACGGTAAAATTGACATAAACAAAATCCCATCTACACCTAAGAACCCTTCTCTTTCTATCCTCGAGGGAATAGATAAATTCCTAAGTCAAGATCTTTCTCCTATGGTTATCCACGGGACAACTGTCGCTACGAACTCTCTTCTTGAAAGAAAGGGAGGGCGAATTGCTCTTATAACAACAGAAGGGTTCGAGGATATTCTTTTTATCGGACGCCAGACAAGACGCGAGCTTTACAGCCTCAAGGGTGAGCAAAGGATTCCACTTCTTCATCGCCATCTTTGTTTTGGGCTCGAAGAAAGAACATCAGCGTCAGGAATAGTAGAAAAAAAAATCTCCTTATCTAGTCTCCATGAAACGCTTCAAAAAATAAAAAAATTGAAGCCAGAAGCAATAGCTGTTTCCTTTATTAATTCCTATGCTAATTCCTCCAACGAGAAAATAATCTCGCGTGAACTGAAGAAAGAAAAATTCCTGTTTTCTATCTCGAGTGACATATTGCCTGAATATCGTGAGTACGAAAGAACAGCGACAACCGCTGTAAACGCTTATCTAATGCCTGTTATAAGCCGCTATCTAACAAAATTAGAGAAAAAAATGGAAAAGGCAGAACTTCGAATCATGCAGTCAAATGAGGGGTATATTCCCCCGGCCAAGGCGAAAAGAGAACCCATAAGAACAGCTTTCTCAGGACCAGCAGGAGGAGTTGTCGGCGCATTCCACTTGGGAAAAGCAGCAGGATTTAGGAATATCATTACTTTTGATATGGGAGGAACCTCATCTGATGTTTCCCTGATAAACGGCGAAATTAGAAGAACGAGTGAAAGTGTGATCGGAGACTTCCCTATCAGAGTCCCTATCATCGATATCCACTCAATCGGAGCTGGAGGCGGCTCTATCGCTTATGTGGACAGGGGTGGCTCTCTAAGAGTTGGGCCTCAAAGCGCAGGGGCTGATCCCGGACCAGCTTGCTATGGCAGCGGAGATCTGCCAACCGTCACAGATGCCAACCTGATTCTAGGGCGACTAGTTCCCGAGTTTTTCCTTGGTGGTAAAATGGAAATTTTCCCACAAAAAAGCCGTAAAGCCCTGGAGAATCTCGCCAAGAAAATAAATAAACCTCTCATAGACACGGCTGCAGGTATTATAGAAATTGCCAACGCAAACATGGAAAAGGCCATTCGGGTGATTTCCATCGAAAGAGGCTTTGACCCCAGAAGCTTTGCTCTCTTCTCGTTTGGAGGAGCTGGAGGAATGCACGCAGTTGATATTGCCTCTCATCTTAAAATGCGTAGAGTGATTGTTCCCAAGAATGCCGGCGTTCTCTCATCCTTAGGGCTTCTTATGGCTGATTCTATCAAAGATTTCTCTAAATCAATCCTGAAAACAACAGAGAAAACAAAAAAGGAGGAGCTCGAAGGTCACGTTAAGAAGTTGGTAGAAAAAAGTATCAAGAGCATGAAAGAAGATGGTCTTAAGGAAGATGAAGTTACGATCTTCCCTTTTCTCGACCTCAGGTATCAAGGCCAATCTTATGAAATAACCATTCCATACAAGAGCAAAAATACTTCAGACCTCTCTTTTGTCTCCGACTTCCACAAGGCTCACAGAAAACTCTATTCTTATCACCATGAACAGAGAGCGGTTGAGATTGTCAACATTCGTGTTAAAGCTGTGGGTAAGACCAAAAAAATTAAGCTAAAAAGATTCCCCTCGAAAGCTAAAGACCCCCAAAGGGCTTTTATGAAAAAGCAACCCATTCATTACCAGGGGAAAACACGTCATGCTTCTGTATTTAACAGGGCGCTTCTAGCCACCGGGAACAAAATAAGCGGTCCTGCCCTTATCGCAGATTCTGAATCGACGACGTTCCTCCCCCCCTCTTACACTTCAGAAGTTGATGGCTTTCTGAATTTAATCATTCAAAAGGAAGATTAACTCAATGCTTGAATTCGATCCTATTGAGCTCGAACTATTCAAGAATATATTTGTGTCCATTTCTGAAGAGATGGGTGCTGTCCTAGGCCGCACTTCCCTATCCCCTAACATCAAAGAAAGAAAGGATTTCTCCTGTGCTCTTTTTAACCAGAAAGGAGAGACTTTTGCCCAGGGTTCTCATATTCCTGTTCACTTAGGAGCCATGCCTCTCTCTGTTCAAGCTTGCCTTAAAGCAATCAGCTTTGAAGAAGATGATATAGTGGTTCTCAATGATCCCTACAGGGGAGGAACTCACCTCCCTGATATCACCTGCATTTCGCCTGTTTTTATCCGCAAAAAGCCTGTTTTTTTTGTTGCCAACAGGGCTCACCACTCTGATGTGGGAGGCATGACTCCTGGTTCAATGCCTCTCGCCACAGAAATCTATCAAGAAGGATTGATTATCCCACCCTTAAAATTGGTCAAAAGGGGCAAATTGAACAACTACCTCCTCAACTTTATCCTGGCCAATGTCAGAACTCCTGATGAGAGAAAAGGAGACCTCCTGGCTCAGATAGCTGCCAACAACAAGGGAAAGCAAAGGCTGGAAGAAATAATAAAAAAATATGGATTAAAAAAGATTCTTGATTATACGCATCTAATCCAGCTCTATGCAGAAAGGATTTTAAGAGAAGCAATAAAAGATATTCCTGACGGCATCTATGCCTTCACTGACTACCTTGACGATGACGGCATCAGGGATAAACCGATAAAAATAGACGTCAAATTGATTGTCAAGAAAGATGAAGCCCTCATTGATTTTAGCTCTTCATCCCCTCAAGTCGAGGGCAGTGTTAACGCCAATTTTGCCGTAACTTATTCAGCGGTTCTTTATGTCTTCCGCTCCCTTATTAAGGAAGATATCCCTTTTAACACAGGTCTGATGAAGCCCTTAAAAATTAAAGCTCCTCTGGGATCAATTCTCAATGCTCGGCCTCCGGCAGCAACAGCAGGAGGTAATGTGGAAACCTCCCAGAGAATAGTCGATGTTCTCTTGGGTGCTCTCTCTCATGCAATCCCAGAAAAAATCCCAGCTGCAAGCTCTGGAACCATGAACAATGTTGCTTTCGGCGGCTATGACCCCGCAAGGCAGAGAACCTTCGCTTATTATGAAACAATCGGAGGAGGAATGGGTGGAAGCTATGACTCTCCTGGCCTCAGTGGAGTCCACACCCACATGACAAATTCTCTAAACACTCCCCTGGAAGCTCTTGAGAATTACCTGCCTTTGAAAATAAGGCGTTACTGCCTACGGCGAGGTTCGGGTGGGGAAGGGCGTAATAAAGGAGGCGAAGGGATTATCCGCGAATACGAATTTCTTGTACCCACGAAAGCGACCATCATCTCTGAAAGGCGGAAATTTCCTCCTTTTGGAGCACAAGGGGGAAAAAACGCAAAAAAGGGAAAAAACACCCTTCTTTCCAAAGGGAAAAAAATAGCCCTGAATTCTAAAGTCAACATAAATGTCGCGCCTGGAGATGTGCTGCGTGTGGAGACACCAGGAGGAGGAGGCTATGGTCAAAAAAAATAAAAAGTCTTCTTTCGGCCCAGGCTTCTTGGTAGCAGCAGCCTTTATCGGACCTGGAACCGTTACGTCTTGCTCTATGGCAGGTGCGCGGTTTGGCTATGCACTGATCTTTGCTCTGGTCTTCGCTACTGTAACCACTATCATCCTTCAGCAAATGACAGGAAGGCTCAGCCTAGGCTCAAAACACGATCTCGGCCAAGCCCTCAGAGAATTCCCTCAAAGCTCTCTGACAAAGGGCATTTTTGCGATCCTTACCCTCTCTTCCATCACTTTTGGCTGTGCTGCCTATGAAGCCGGGAATATTATCGGCGGCTCTCTTGGCCTGGAGATGGTCACCTCAGTCTCTCAAAAATACTGGGTTGCTATTATCTCCGTGATAGCCATTTTTATCCTCAGCAGAGGAAAATATAAGTTGGTTGAGAAATTTTTAATTTTGTTAGTATTTCTGATGAGCATCTCCTTCCTAACCGCGCTCGTTATAATCAAGCCTAACGTTCTCTCAATCCTAAGAGGGATAATTCCCTCTTTCCCTAAAAATTCGCTTTATCTTGTCCTTGCCCTGGTGGGAACAACAGTCGTTCCTTACAATCTTTTTCTCCATTCTTCAGCGGTAAAGGAAAAATGGAAATCCATCGCGCATTTCAAGGAAGTCAATAAAGACCTGCTCGTTTCTATATCTTTAGGCGGAATTATATCAGCTTCGATAGTTATAACCTCAGCCGTAGCTTTTTATGAGAAAGGGATTCCACTGGAGAGCGGAATCCAACTGGGGCAGCAGCTCAAGCCTTTATTTGGATCTTTCACCACTTTACTTTTTGGCCTGGGCTTTTTTGCAGCAGGTATGAGTTCAGCCCTAACAGCTCCTTACGCAGCTGCCTTTGCCTCTTCGGGAATTCTGGGTTGGAAAGGAGGTCACAATTCAAAGGGCTTTAAAGGAGTATGGCTGGGAGTTATTCTGGCGGGACTTATCGTCTCCTACCTGAGAGCAATTTTCAATTTCAATCCTCTCTCAGTCATCATATTTGCCCAAGTAGCCAACGGATTCGTTCTGCCGGTAGCATCCATATTTCTGCTTTTTGTGCTCAACAATCGTCAGAAAATGGGAAAACTGGTCAATAACATTAGACAGAACATTCTGGGAACCTTGATTATCCTTATCGTCTCTTTTTTAGGCCTGTGGAATATCTTCAAACTCTTCTTAAAATAACTAAAACAACTGGGGTCAGGTCTTGTTTTTTGCTTCTTTCATAAATAAATAAGCAGGCGAACTCATGCAAAAAACATAACCTTGCCTTGTTTTCTAAAGAAAAAACAAAACCTGGCCGCTCCAGGCTGAGATTCGGAGGCAAAAAACAAGACCTGACCCCACAAAGAGACAAAGGTATTGCTTTTTTTATTTAATTTCCCTATAATTTTTGTGTGCGCCTCCCATATTTATATTTTTCCCATGAATAAAAAATTAAAACGCAAGCACGCAATTGAGGTGCATTTAATCTTCACCTTAACTATTGATATTTCTAAATCCTTTTAAATCCAATGAGCACTGAACCCCAAGACAAAGAACTTCTAAGCCTTTTATACACTGACGAGTTAACTCAAATATTCAACCGTCGGTATTTGAAAGAGGTAATCCCTGGTTATCTAGCTCAGGCGGGCAAAGAAAAGTTTACAGTAGCCTTCTACATGCTCGACATGGACAATTTTAAATCAATTAACGATAGTTATGGACATAGGGAGGGCGACCGAGCGCTAAAGCATTTCTCCAAAGTCATTTCAGAAAATATCCAGGACAAAGGGATTGCGATCCGTTATGCGGGTGATGAGTTCGTACTGATTATGTCGAAGTTGACCAAGAAACAGGCTAGAGAGCTTGGAATGGAGATTCTGAAAAGGATAACAGAGTCGCCTTTCAAAGTTAAGGACAAAATGCTCAATATTAAATACAGTGCAGGTGTTTCACTCTTTCCCCAAGACGGAAAAACCTTGAAGACTCTCTTCAGAAAAGCTGATGAAGCCCTATATACGGCAAAGGACCGAGGGAAAGGGAGAGTTGTTGTCTACCCTGATACGGGAAAGCTTCTGACTCCTTCTAAGCTCGATTCCATCCTTTCTTATCCCCATATCGTTGGCAGGGATGATATTATTCAATTCTTAGATAAGCGCCTCTCCGGGAAAGAGAATCCTTTGCTGTTTCCTGTGCTTTTTGGGGATGATGGAACAGGAAAATCAAGGCTGATGGGGTACGCCCGAGAGATCGCTCAGCAAAATTTCGCCTTCACCCTATTTGCCAAGGGCTACCCCTTTTGGCAGACGGATATGTACAGTGGCGTATTATCAGCTTTGGGAATACTTTTCGAACAAGAACCAACAATTTCTGAAGAGGTGTTTTCTAAACTTGAGGATAGGTACAAACTCATCCTCAAGCCGCACATATCTTTTTGGGATACAAAAGAGGTGGAAGAAACAGAGGAAGTCAGCGCACCTGACAGAATGGCTCTTTTTGAAGCATTGACTCAAGTATTCGTTATCCTCCGTGAAATGGGAAATGGAGCTATCTTGCTAGACGATGCAGATCAAATTGATCAGCCTTCATTGCAGTTTTTCGACTCCCAGTTCGAGCAAACAGAGGAGAGCAAACTGTTCTTCCTTTCTTCGATCAACAGCCCAGATTTAATTACAGGAGAGGATAAGCTTTTATTCCTTCTTCACTCAATGCCTGAGGCAGCAACGATCAGCAAAATCCAAAAATTTCAGCTTGAACCTTTGCGTTTGAAACATGTCCATGAGCTCGTGGCCAACCAGTTTGACGGAAAAACATTATCTGCTGAAGCAGAAGTAGCCCTGTTGCACAACTCTGATGGAAATCCCCTCTTTATCTTGGAGGCCTTATCGTCCCTTCTTATAAAAGGCAAGATCGAAGTTGTGGGAAATGAATGGGATCTATCCCTAGTCAGGCCTGAGGATATACCATCAAGCCTCAGCGAAATGATCAAAGATAGATTGTTGCGCATGAGCGAGGAAGCAATAAATGTTCTCAAAACGGCCTCGCTTCTTGGAGATAAGATTAATGCCCACCAGCTTGCAGAGATATCAGGACTCTTGTTCGAACAGGTTACGGACATTCTTCACAACGCCCAAAGACAGCTTTTTATAGAAGAAACACCAAATCCTGATGAGTTCGTCTTTGCTCATAGGATGGACCGTTCTATTTTTTATTCTCTTATGAGTGAAGATGAGCGGCGCCAGCTTCATGCTCGCGCAGCAGAGATTGAGCAGAAATTTTCTGCAGGTTCCCTCGAGCGTGTCGTCGGAAAACTGGCCTACCATTTCCAGAATACCGGTCACTTAGATAAAGCGACAAAGATGTTTTCTATTCTGAAAGACAAAATGGATGCAGTATTTATCTCAAAGGGGGCCCAAAAAATCCTGAAAAAGAGGATACTCACAGCATCTTTAGCCAAAGAATCGCCTCTTGATCCTGAGGACCTCTCCAAAGCTATCGAGATAGGAAGAGCTTTAAGGACTGCCCTGAATAATTTGCGCCTCTATCCAAAAGAGCATGAAAATGTAAAGACTTCGATGGAGAGGATCTTGCAACTTCTAGAACCATTTCTTGCTGAAAAGACGGAAATTCTGTCTATCTCGGTAACACGAGAAGCGATACTTTTTAACGGACTGCCTCCTCCTGCAAAAGGAGTTGATGTGCACTTGACGGAGGACTTGTATGAAAGTTTGAACAGCTATGGGCTGCAAGGGGTGTTATTCTTACGAGGGATAAACAAGGAAGAACTAGAGAGATTTTTGGATCTACTCACAAAACCTGCTGATGAAGTGGCAGGTCAGTGGGATACGCTTGTGCAAGAACTCGACTTATCACACATACTGCCTGATCGAAAGATGTTTGTAGCGGTAGGCGAGCGTAAAATAGCTCTCGACAAACAAGAACTTCTTGTCCAGGCTCCCTGGAAAGAGGGCGAGGGCGCTACATCAGCTGCTCCGGCAACAGATAAGTCACCAATTCCTGAGGAACAGATGCTACAACTAAAAGATCTATTGGACCAGTTTTCAAGGGATAAACAAGAGCTACTCTCGGCAGTTCAATCTGGACGCGCTGGCGAACAAGAATTCAAACACCTCATAGACCTTCTGCAGAAAACAGACATTTCAGAAGTAACGAAAAAGTTGCTGGAGTCTGAAGGAGTCTCCCCTCCCGGTGAGAAGACTGCACGTGAAGAAGCACCCATTGAAGAAGCACCTGCGGCAGAAGATCCTACTGGGAAATATACGTATGCCGATGTTCTTCCTGATTTAAAATTTGTGGAGCAGATAGAAAAGGATCTATCCCTGGCTTTCGAGGACCTCAGTGCTGAGGATACAAGAAAGCAAGGGAGAGCCGCTGCTTGGCTGGCTCAACAGGAACCTGAAAGATTAGCTGGGGCCGCATTGAGGAAAATTACATCTGAATCATCTCTCAAATCTCAAAGAATGGCGGCAGGAACAATCCATAAAGCAGGAGTAAATGCTGTAGAAGCATTTTTAGGGGAAATAAATCCTGATATGCCTTCTGCACATCTTCTCAAATTGATCAATGTAGCCGATATGTTTATTAATTATACTAGCGTAATTCCTGTGATGCGCGAGATAGCTCTGTCAGGACCCTCTGAAACAGTAGAACCTGCGCTCGGAGTTTTGGAGCAAATCCCAGGAAAAGAAGTTGATTCGACTTTCGTCGATTTGTTTGATTTAGCCGCGGGCAAAATTAAGCGGCATATCCTCTATCAATTTGCTAAACGCAAAATTACTGAGGCTATACCTATGCTCATGGATATAATAAAACTGAAGTGGAAATGGGAGAAAGAGACAAGAATTACATTTCAAGCCAAGGCTTGCAGGGCTCTGGGTTTAATCGGTGCTCCAGAAACAGCAGAAAAGCTTATCTCTGTTGCCACCAAGCCTAAGCTATGGACCTTAAAGAAAAAAAAGCCTGAACCTATAAGGGCGGCTGCAACTTGGGCTCTGAGAAGATTACCGGATGACGAGAGAATTAATGGCGTTCTTGAAGTCTTGAAAAACGACAAATCTCTTCATGTAAGAAAAGCTGCCAGATCTTAAAAAGTTCCTCATTTTTTTATTTTTCCAATCTAATTATTATCAAAGCCAGATCATCGCGGCTTAGCGCGTCCTGGAAAGTTTCTTTAAGGGTTGAATCTAAGTCGTCCGGGCCAGAAGTATACACGTGTTTCACACCACAGCCTCGAGCAATCTGTTCAATGTCTAAAGCTTGAACGTCCCTGCCCATGGCATCTCTTCCTACGCCGAGATTAACCTGGAATCCTGAGGTAGCAGTGGTTTTATTGTCCAGGACGACCATAAGGATTTTGCTCTGGTTATGGACCGCATTACATATAGCAGGAATAGTCGTGTGGAAAAACGAAGAGTCGCCGAAGAGAGCCACAACACGCTCATCAACTCCGGCTTTGCTCAAACCATCGGCAGTGCTGACCGCAGAGCCGAGGGCGTACTTAGCTTCAAGCCGGTCCGCTACCGTAACCAAGCAACCAGGATCTCCGATAAGCACTGGCTTTTGTCCTAAACTCTCTGCAGCTTCTTCCAGTTTGTCGATAATTTTATCGTAGCCACAACCTGCACAATATTCCTTTTTTATCGGTCTTTCTTCGGCCTCTTTCTCCTTCAAGTATTTTCGCCTGGGGATAAACTCCGTCAAATATTCAGATACGGCCTCTTGAATCTGCCAGCGAAATAATTCGCCTTCCCTGCTTATATGGTTGCTCTGTTTTCCGTATATTTTCGTAGGGCAGCTATTATCATGGGCAATGGCCTTGAGATGATTTTCTACATAAGGCTCGATCTCCTCTATAATCAGGACTTCTTCACAATCCTGCAGAAAATCTGCGATGGTCTTCTTAGGTAAAGGATAAAGGACGCCTAACTTTAAAAGGCGAAATTTTTCAGAATTTTCATCGCCCACAATATCGAGAAGTTTGGTGTGAGCAAACCCAGCGCTGACAATGCCTTTCACACCTTTACCAGTCGCCTTGTTAAACGCAGAGCTATCAGCCCACTCGCTCATGTCTTCAATTCGTTGATGCAGGTCCCTATGTTTTTGTACTGCATTTTTAGGGACCGGGACGAATCTAAAAGGTTCCCTGATAAGACCTAGGTTGGCTTCCCGATAACGCTCGTCAGAAACAGGGACAGATTCTTTCTGCTGGGTGAAGCTTCGAGTCTCTCTAATAATAACTGCAGTATTGAACTCTTCTGAAATATTAAAGGCCTCTAGCATCATAGCATAACCTTCAGCCGGGCTTGCTGGCTCCATCATCGGCATTTCCAGAAAAGTAGCCAGGGATCGTGAATCCTGGTCATTTTGAGACCCGTATGCGCCAGGATCATCCCCAAGAAGGATGACCAGCCCTCCATGGATAGGAGTCAAATTAAGAGCCATGAGAGGGTCTATCATTGCATTCATTCCTACACTTTTTGCACAAACTAAGGAGCGGCGCCCTGCTATCGAGGCACCAATACCCATTTCCAGAGACACTTTCTCGTTACTCGACCATTCCACATAGATTTTGTTCTTCTTTGCAAGGCTAATCAGCGTCTCGACAGTACCTGAACTCGGTGAGCCAGGATAACTTGTCACAAGTTTTACCCCGCAGGACATTGCCCCAAACGCCATGGCTTGGTCTCCGTTAAGCGTTTTTAAACTCATTGGGAACCTCTTAAATTAAGATTTATTTCTTTAGATCATTATACATCCTAACAGTCCTGTAGGTTAGAATGAAAACCACCTTATTGATAACGATCAATTTTAAATTTTAATGCCAGATTTCTTTTTATCCATCCTGGTGGCTTTTTCTCTCCTCCGAACCCAGTAGAAGGCAAAAGGGATTCCTGTGACGATGAAGATCAGGTCAACTGCAGAATTCTGCCATTGGAAAATGGCTCTCAGGACGATCAGGGCCGCAATCAACACAAGAGATAGAAGGGGGAGGAAAGGATAGAGCGGAACACGGAAGATGTTTGTGCCTCCGATGTGGTCTTTCCTCATTTTAAAAAGCGCCAGAGTGGAAATGCCGTAAAAAATCAGGATAGTAAAGACGAGTCCGGTTGCAATCGTCTCAAAGGTGCCACGAATAATGAGAATGGCTCCCCCCCATACGCAGTGAGCAACGATCGCCCGAGACGGAGTCTGGAATCTGGGATGAACATGATCCAGCCATTTGAAGAAGAGACCGTCTCTGGACATGGCATAATAGGCTCTGGTCGCTGTCATCATGGTCCCGTTGATGCTTCCTGTTGCAGAAACTATCACCAGCACAGCGATGAGAGAAGCACCTACAGGGCCGATTAGCACGGTAAGCACATCTGAGGCTACGATAGTACTATCTCTCATTCCCTCCATTCCAAGTATCCTGTGGTAGGTTAGGTTTGTGAGAGCATAAAGTATGACAACTAAGCCAACCCCAATCATCAGGCTTAAAGGGATGACACGCCTTGGATTTTTCATTTCTCCTGCGGGATACCCGATCCGTTCCCAGCCCGTATGGGAGAAAATAATAAGCATTAGCGCAGCGACGACACTCCCCAAAGGACTCAACGGCCCTTCTGGCGCTGCGCGCGTAGAAAGTAAATTTTCGTGACTCCCGCTGAAGAGGATGCCGACTATGACGATGGCTAGCAGAGCTCCTACTTTAAGGGCTGTGGAAAGTTTCTGGAAGATGCTGGCCCTTTGAATTCCGATGTAGTTCAGGACACCTAACAGAAAAATGACGGCAAGAGCGGTGATGATTCGGCCCACTCTACTTAAGGCAACAAAATAGCCAAAATAATCCGCCACAATCAGGGCCAAACCCGCGGCTGCGCTCGTCCGGATTATGAACAGCTGTGCCCACCCGAACATGAATCCGGCAAACGGCCCGAAGCATCGGCTTATGTAGACGTATTCCCCGCCTGTGTTAGGCATTCGCGTTCCGAGTTCGGCATAGATCAAGCCGCTAGTGAATACAAAGACACCAGCCAGCAGCCAGAGTAGAATGATTGAGTCGAAGGAGCTGAGATATCCAGCGATTATCTGAGGGGTGGAATAAATGCCGGCGCCTATTGTGATCCCGACGAGGATGGCGATCCCGTCAAAGACGCCAAGAGCCTTCCTGAGAGAAGGCTTTGAAGAATTGGGCTCATTTGCCATCGTGCGTAACATATAGCACAGCAAAATTTAACGGTCAAACGCTTTCCTTCAAGCTTTAAGAGGAATTACTGAGATTCCTTTGGGATAAAGGAGGCAGGCTGCTTTTTCTGTTTTTCGCTGTTTATTGAGTTAATGTAGTACGCGGCTTTTTTCATCCTGATTTTTTCTTGCTAGAAATAATCATTAAAAACTTGATAAGAATTGCGATTCCTGTAATACTTTCCCCTTGCAGAAAGGATAGACAAAATATTCATCTATTCTCGGTTGATCTAGGAAGAACCTGATGAATAATCCCGATTACATAAAGCTTAGCGATATAAGAAAGGAAGCGTTAGAAGCAGAAAAGAGAATAAGAGAACATATAAGAGAAACTCATGTTGAATATTCCCCGTTTCTCAGTCAATCAGGTAACTGTAATGTCTATCTCAAACTTGAAAACCTCCAGTTAAGCGGCTCGTTCAAGCTGCGGGGAGTCATGAATAAGCTCCTTTCATTGGAAAAAAAACAGAGGGAAACCGAATTGATTACAGCATCATCCGGCAATCACGGCGCAGCGTTTGCTTATGCACTTAAAAAACTAGGATTGAGGGGAACAATCTACATGCCTTCGATCGCAAATCAGGCCAAAATCGAAGGTCTTCGTTATTATGATACAGAGTTAAAATTTCATGGAACTGACTGTGTCGAAACAGAAGTTTTTGCCAGGAATGCCGCAGAAAAGAATCATCTCCAGTATATCCCTCCTTATAATGATCTCAAGATAATCGGAGGCCAGGCTACTATAGGGATTGAAATGCAGAGGCAAATCGAAAACATAAATACCGTGCTTGTGCCAGTCGGCGGCGGAGGATTGATTTCAGGAATCGCAGGATATCTAAAATCAATAAACAACAATATAGAAATTATAGGCTGCCAGCCAGAAAACTCCGCAGTTATGTATGAATCCATTAAGGCCGGGAAAATTGTGGAAATGGAATCAAAGCCCACGCTTTCTGATGCATCTGCTGGCGGAATCGAAAAAGGAACCATTACCTTTGACATCTGTAAAAAATTCGTTGATGATTTCATTCTCGTCAAAGAGGAAGAGATAAAAGAAGGCATTAAACTTTTCATAGAAAAACATAACATGCTCGTAGAAGGTACAGCAGCCCTCCCAGCAGCCTCTTACCTTAAAACAATAGAAAAATTTAAGAATAAAAACGTCGTTTTAATCCTGAGCGGAGCGAGAATAAGCCTGGACCAGCTGAAGGAAGTTCTGGGCTAAGGAGACAGAAAATGACACAAATTGTTAACCTCAACCAAATAAAGGAGACCTTAAAAAATATCGACCCGATTCAGGCGATCGAACAGGGATTTGTGGCTTATTCTCAAGGGAAGGTGGTAGTACCGCCTGTAGGAGAGATGATTTTTGAGCGCCCTCCTGGGGATGTCCACATAAAATATGGATATATCACCGGCGATGAATACTATGTCATAAAAATTGCCTCAGGTTTCCATGAGAATATAAAGCATAATCTTCCCACCTGCCTGGGGCTCATGCTTGTCTTTAAGCAGAAAACAGGAGAGCTGGCCTGCGTCCTTCTCGATGAAGGCTATCTCACCAATATCCGGACTGCTGCAGCAGGAGCAGTGGTTGCCAAATACCTTGCCCCGAGCACTGTGGAGCGGATTGGGATTTTTGGTGCGGGCATCCAGGGAAAAATGCAGCTTGAATACTTAAGATCGACTGTTGAATGTGACGAAGTCATTGTGTGGGGAATCAACCAGCAAGAATTAAACGACTATGTAAAGGCAGTGGAGCCACTCGAATGTTACGTTCAAACCACTCAAGATGCTGAAGAGGTAGCAGCAACCTGTAATCTCATCGTGACAGCAACGCCTTCAAAGTCTCCACTTCTCCTGGCTGAGCAAATCACGAAAGGAACGCACATAACAGCCGTGGGTTCTGATACGCCTGAGAAACAAGAGCTTGACTCTAAAATTCTCCAGATGGCTGATATCGTCGTGGCAGATAGCATCAGCCAGAGTCAGGCCCGTGGAGAAATTTTTCAAGCCTTAAAAGCTGGCTTGATCAAAAAGGAAAACGTTGTTGAACTGGGTAATGTTATAAGAAACAAAGAGCTACAAAGGTCATCAGATGAACAGATCACAGTTGCGGATTTGACTGGTGTCGCAGTCCAGGATATTCAAATTTCCAAAGCCGTCTATGAGGTTCTGGTCCGCGGTGAATAATAAAAATATTATAAGACGTATTTAAAGAAATTTAGTCAAGTGAGGTCATCATGAAAATTGAACTATTTGAAATGGAGAGAGCCCAATCTTTATGGGAAAACAGAGTGAAGTATAACCTGACTGAAAGCGGCATTCATCCTTATACTCTAGAAGAGTTCCTAGAAAGCGATGAGATAGAAAAATTATTGTCCATACGACTTGGTTATGGCCAGACAAACGGCTCTGAAGAACTGAGAGAAGCGATAAGCCGCCTTTACCCTGGAACAAACCTTGATAACGTCCTGGTTACAAACGGTACTGCAGAAGCAAATTTTATCACTATCTGGCAGTATCTAAATCCAGGTGACGAGCTTATCCTTATGCTCCCTAACTTTATGCAGATCTATGGACTTGCCCGCTCTTTTGGTGTTAAGGTCATACCCTTTCATTTAAGAGAGGAGCTTAAATGGGGTCCGGACCTGGATGAATTGAAAAGCTTAGTATCGCCTCGAACAAAAATGATAGCTGTCTGCAACCCGAACAATCCGACTGGAGCTGTGCTGAGCGAAAGTGATATGAAAGAAGTTATTCGCCTAGCCCAGGAAGCAGACGCTTGGCTCTATTCTGATGAGGTATACCAGGGGGCAGAATTAGTCGGAGAAGAGACACCATCTTTCTGGGGCCTTTACGATAAGGTTATTGCCTGCTGCGGGCTTTCCAAAGCTTATGCTCTTCCTGGTTTGAGAATGGGCTGGCTGGTTGGGCCCAAGGATAAAATTGAAGAGGCCTGGTCTTACCACGATTATACGTCCATCTCTTCTGGGATTCTTAGCAACTGGTTAGCGTCTCTGGTGTTACAGCCCGAGCGGAGAAAAAAGGTTTTAGACCGCAACCGTAAAATTCTGAAGGAAAATTTGATTGTGCTTGAGGAGTGGGTCCAAAAACACAAACCTCTTTTTGAGCTAATCCCTCCTCGCGCTGGAGGGATTGCTTTTCCTAGGTATAATATGAAAATAAATTCAACAGAACTTGCCGATAAGCTCATGAAGGAGAAAAGTGTATTCATCATAGCAGGGGATTTTTTTGGAATGGACGGCTATATCCGCATAGGATACGGGACAGAAAAGGATTACTTCAAGGCAGGATTAGCTCTTATCGATGAAACACTAGAGGAATTTAGCGGAAAATCTTCTGTTTAGGCAACAGTCTATATAGCCTCTATCTACGTTTTATGCAGACTTGACTTATAAACTAGTTTATTAAATTAGACAGAAATAAGGTAGGTTTGATAAATCAAACCCCTGCAAATTTATCCTTACAAAACAAAATGGTGGGTTTGATAAATCAAACCCCTACAAAATAGACCGTGCGGGTTTGATAAATCAAACTCCTACTTTTCTTCTTCTTCTTTTTCTTTGGGGCGTTCGGGCTTCCAGTCAATTCCACGGATATACTTCTGCATCCAGGCTATCTCTTCGACCATCCTTATCCGCTGGTGATGGGGCTCTCTGAATCCATGAGGCTCTCTGGGAAACCTGATAAACCGAACCGTCTTTCCCATCTCATGGAGATAAGTAAAATAATTCTCGCTCTGGCCTATAGTGCAGGTCGTATCTCTTTCTCCGTGAAAGAGAATAACTGGAGTTTTAACATTTTTTATATGAGTAAGTGAGGACATTTCCCTGTATGCTTGGGGACTATCCCAGGGTGTTCCGCCGATATACCAGAGCCTTACATCAAAGCTAAATCCCATGCCATATTCCGAGATCCAATCTGAGACCATCGCCCCCAGCGAAGCAGCCTTGAACCGGTCTGTCTTGGTAAGAGTCCATCCACCTAGAATTCCTCCGTAGCTCCAGCCGCGAACGCCCATCTTATTAGGATCAGCTATGCCCTGCTTAATAACTTCATCCACCCCAGTCATCAGATCCCAGTAGTCGCCGCCGCCAATATCTTTCATATTTCCTCGGAGGAATTCATCACCATAGGCCGAGCTTCCACGGACGTTGGGAGAAAGAGAAGCATAGCCCAGTCCGGCCCAGATATGATAACTCGAGCTAAAACTGTTTGTATAAACTCCGGCTGGTCCCCCATGAATGTTCAAGATAAGGGGCAGCTTTTTGCCTGATTCATAATCAGGAGGCAGATGGAGCAAGCCTTCTACGGGAAGTCCGTCCTTGCTTTTCCATTGAATGACCTTCATAGACGCCATAATCCTGTCTTTTATCCAGGGATTGGCAGAAGTTAATTTTTTCTCTTTGAAAAGATTGAGCTCCACTGCCCAAATATCAGGAGGTGTCTGATTATCGGAATAAACGCAGGCTGCTTTTTTTCTATCTGAAGAGAGAGAGGAAAACCTTAAAACACCCTGCTTCTTGGTTAATTGTTCAACTTTTCCAGAGTTCACATCGAGACGAAAAATATTGGATTTTGTATGAGTACTCCCATTAAAAATAATAGACTTCCCATCCGAACTCCATCTGTAGCCACGAATGTCTCCCCCAAAATTTCTAGATGCTAATCGATACTTCTTGGTCTCAACGTCCATGATCCAGATCTTATAACTGGCAAGCTTCCAAGTCTTATCATCAGGAGCCAAGTAGGCAACCCTCTTCCCATCAGGTGCCCACAGGGGATTTCCTTCAGGCGCTTTGTTATTGGTGAGTTTCGTGATCTTTCCGTCTTCAAGCGTTACCATCGCCATTTCACTCAGGTCCGACGTATTCCTTCCGGTCTCTGTTCGATAGATATAGGCAACTCGTTTGCCATCAAGAGATATATCATACCCACGCACCATCATCTTTTCTTTAGTAATCTGTTTCTCTGTTTTTGATTTCAAGCTGAAATGCCATAAATTCGACCAGCTCCCTCGACGGTATTGTCCGTCAGGCCCTTCATAGACATAGACAACATCATCTCCCTGCTCAATTTTCTCCTTTTCCTCTTTGCTCTTTATATCATCAGCGAGAAAGACAATGTTCTGGCTATCAGCAAACCAGCGGAATGAGGAAACTGCTTCTTTATGCTCTGTAAGCTGAATCGCCTCTCCACCAGAAGTTCTCATTATCCATACCTGACGCTTCTCCCCTTCTCCTCTGAGAAATGCCAGATACTTTCCATCAGGCGACCATCGAGGTGAAGAATCGCCCGCTGTGTTTGTGTATTTGAAGCCTTCTCCTCCGTCCGCTGAGACCAGCCATAAATACCTTTCTCGCTTGTTATCCTTCCATTTAAGCTCATCCTTAGAAAAGAGAATCCACTTTCCATCAGGCGATATTAGAGGATTTGACACACTAACCATATTGATGGCATCATCGACGGTGAACGGCTTCTTTTCTCCTTCTGCATAAACAAAACAGAATAAAAACATGATTAATAGAACGCGAGAAATAATTCTGTGTTTCATTATTCTCTCCTTTTTTAGATTATGATTCATAAGATACAGCCTGTATCGTTGTAAACCATCGGCTAAGACTGTAGTAATCTGCTCATAAAATATTTGTATTTTCTATTTTTAACCTAGATAAATCAAATTCATTCTCAGCACGATGTACATTGCTTTATGCCAAGTACATAATCCTTTTCGTCACTAGGTTAGAAATTTAAGCTTATGGCTTGTTTACAATCAATCCACGGTGAGGGTTTTGCTGATATTGCGGGGTTGGTCAGGATTAATCCCTTTTTCCTGGCTAATATAGTAGCCAAGGAGTTGGGCAACTATAACAGCAAGGAGAGGAACAATAAAGTAATTTTGAGAAGGTAGTGTAATGAGTTCATCTGAGTTGAGAGAAAGAGAATCATTGGGAGGGGCTATGGTACAAATCTTCCCCAAGCGGCAACTCACTTCATTGATATGGGAAAGAGTCATGTGGATATCTTCAAGGGTGGAGAGAAACAAAATCCAATCTCCTTCCTTTATTATTGCCAGCGGACCATGTTTGAACTCAGAAGAATACATCCCTTCACATGGAATATAAGTTATCTCTTTCATTTTCAAAGCTGCTTCCAGACACGCGCCGTAGCTTATCCCATAGCCAAGATAATAAAGGTATTCATTTTTAGCTAAAAAACGGGCAATATGCTGGCATTTTTCTGAATTAAGGGATAAAGTTTTTTCGATAAGGCTCGGGATTCTCTCTACTTCTTCTTCTGAAATAGCTTTTTTCTTATCTCTAATTTCTCCCAATCTCAACGCTAAATAGAGAAAGGTGATCACCTGATTTGTGAATGTCTTTGTGGCTGGCACACTTATCTCTATGTTAGAAAGAAGAGGCAAATAGTTTTTTACTCTGAGCTGCAAGGAAGAACCTAAAACATTCACTAAGGCAAAAATCTTCTTTGCCTTTTTTTCTTCCAAAAAGTTCAAAACACTCACGACATCCTTTGTCTCTCCGCTCTGAGAGACAAGGATATAAGTTCCTTGAGAAAAGTCTCCATGACCTAAAAACTCTTTGAACTCGCCCGCAACTACAGGGACTGCCTCGATTCCTGAAATTTTGTTCAAATAATATGCTCCAAGAACGCAGGCATTATAAGATGAACCTGAACCAATAAGATAAATCCTACTTTCATCCTTTAATTCACGGCAGAATTCATCCACTTGGCCTGGCTCTTTCAAGAAATTGATCAAAGCCTGAGCTTTCTCTGGCTGTTCGTGAATCTCTTTGAGCATAAAATGGGGGAACTCTCCTTTTTGAGCTTCTTCAATATCAAGTGAACATTTATAAGGTTTTCTCTTGACCTCCATTCCTGAAGAAAGTTTTCTGATACGATAAGTATTCCAGGTGTATTCAATGTACTCGCCATCATAAATGGGTACGATTGAATCTGTGAATTGAATGATCGATGGCAAATCAGAAGAACAACAAATGAAATCTTTGCCTATTCCAAGAAATAGAGAAGAGTATTTCTTGACACAGAACATTTTATCGGAGTTTTTCTGGGATATCACGTAGGCGTAATCTCCTTTGAGAACGGTATCGGCCTCCTGGATGGCAACTGTCATGCTCTTTTTTTGTTTATATCCTTCCTCAACAACATGGACCACAACCTCGCCGTCGTTTTCGCCTTGGAATACGTGTCCTTTTTTCTTGTATTCCCTAATAAGCTCTTTGGTATTAATTATGTTTCCGTTGTGAGCACCCACTGAGTTCTTCAAGCAATCAAAGTGGGGTTGAGAATTTTCCTTGGAGGGAGGACCAAAAGTTGCCCATCGAAGTTGAACTATTCCTTTATTCCCTTTTAGTTTTTTAAAGTTACATTTTTTATTGACTTCTTCAATTTCGCCAACATCCTTCCTTAATTCTAAAGAATCATGGCTAAAAGCTGCCATCCCGACAGAATCATAACCCCTGTATGTAAGCTTTCTGCCTGCCTGAAGAAGGATCTTTCCTAGATCTTCTCTAAAATCCTTGAAAGCTATGCCAAATATTCCGCACATTTTTTATTAAATAAGATTCGTTCATCCTTTATAAAAGCTCTGGATGGATGAGACGATGAAATCCTGTTGATCTGATGTTAATTCTGGGTATATGGGCAGAGCCAGAACCTCACGAGCTGCTTCTTCAGCCACGGGAAAATCTTCTTCCTTATGGCCGAGATAAGAAAAGCATTTCTGAAGGTGGAGAGGCAAAGGATAATAGATGGCAGTAGGGACACCTTTTTCCTGCAAGAATTTCTTTAATCTGTCCCTTTTTTCCGCTCTTATGACATATTGATGAAAGACATGGTAGCTCTTAACGCCTTTATCTTTGTACAAGGTTTCGGGTGTTTGTATCGGGCCTTCTTCTCTTATGCCTGATTCCTTGAATGCATTGTCATAGTAAGATGCTTTTTCCATCCTTTTTTGTTGCCAGCTTTCTAGATATTTGAGCTTGACTCTGAGTATAGCAGCCTGCAGTGTATCGAGACGGAAATTACCCCCGAGTACTTCATAAAAATATTTATCCCTTGACCCGTGTACCCTCAACAACTTAGTCTTTTTGGCCAGGTTTTCATCATTCGTCAGGACCATTCCTCCATCACCAAAAGCTCCTAAGTTTTTCGAGGGAAAAAAGGAAAGAGCCCCAAAGTTTCCTATAGCACCAGCTTTTTTTATCCCAGAAGACGACGGATATTCCGCGCCGATTGCCTGAGCTGCATCTTCAACCACGAATAAATCATGCTTGCTGGCAAGATTCATGATCGGATTCATATCAGCGCACTGGCCGTAAAGATGGACAGGAATAATTGCTTTAATCTGAAGGTCCTGATGTCCCTTTGATTGATCCTCGAGCAATTCTTCAAGCTTTTCTGGGCTTATGTTGCAGCTTGTCTTATCAATATCACAGAAAACTGGTCTCGCTTTAAGCCTGGCAACCGCGCCAGCAGTGGCAAAGAAAGTGAAGGGAGTTGTGACGACAGCATCTCCCTCCCCCACATCAAGAGCCATTAAAGAAACAAGAAGCGCATCAGACCCAGAAGAGACTCCTGTGGCGAATTTCACTTCACTAAAAGCAGCTATTTCTTTCTCCAAGTTTTCAACTTCAGAACCTAAAATGAACTTTTGGGATGAGGCAACTTCCAAAATCTTCTGATTGATTTCCTCTCGAATGCTCTGGTATTGAGCCTTCAAATCTAATAACGGAATATCCATCTCTTATTTCACCTTTATCCTTTTAACTTTGTGCCAATTTGAAAACATTATTTAAGAACCTTCTTCAATTTTTCCTTTTCAATTATCAACTGCCCTTGATAAGTTACATAATTAAGAAGGATGAGTACTCTTTCTTTTGCAGTGAGTTCTTTCTTAAACACTCCTCTCAGGCCTTTCAGAGGACCTTCCATAACTTCAATCTCATCGCCAATTTCAGGTTCCTCTCCGTATTTATAAAGTTCTATCAGACCGTCTATTTCTCTGGATTTGATCTCACGGATTACATCTTCAGGAATAGGTGTGGGAGAACCCTTATTCCCGACCACTCTTTTTACTCCCCTCGTGTATCTCACTAGCTGGTATTGGGCGGGAAAATCAAAATAGACAAATTCATAGCCAGGAAAAAATGCCTTTATTTTATTCTCTTGCATGTATTTGGGGTTGTAAATCTTGATTCCCCCCTCAGTGAACAGTTTCTCAACCTGAAATTCCTTTTTAGGCTTGGTGTTAATGACAAACCAATTTTTCATTTATTTTATATCTCTAATTATAACCGATTATAAAAAATCTAGGTCGTCTAAAGTATGTATAGTTTTTCTTAGAAAACATATTCTACATTCCCTGCTAAATTAATCAAGCAGGTTAAAAACACGGTAGAAATCAGGGCGCCTGTCCTGGAGGAAATGCTTTTTAGCATGTGACTGGCGTATCTGCTGAAAATCGCAGTCTGCATACAGGATATGGTCTTTTTCCTTCGGAGCCTGGGCAATAACGCGCCCATGAGGATCTACAACAAAAGATTCGCCGGCAAAATGAATAACCTCCTCTTTCCCGACACGATTGACAAGGGCAGCATAATATCCATTCTGAAAGGCAGCAACCTGAAGCTCTGCTTCAAATATCCCTTCGGTCCATTCTCCCATAGCTCCTGCCTGAGGAATAACAACGATTTCAGCTCCTTTAAGCCCCAAACACCTCATGTATTCAGGGAAATGGCGGTCATAACAGATAGCTACCCCGACTTTCCCTATTTTTGTTTCATAGACAAAATTCGTGTTCTCTCCAGGAGCATAATACCCTCTCTCATGAAACCCGGGCCCTTCCATGATATGGACCATCCGCGTTACCCCAAGGAACTTTCCGTCTGCATCAATCACAGGAGAAGCATCATAGGTTCTATCTCCTTCCCTCTCAAAGAGATTCAAAACAACAACAGCACCGTATTCCTTGGCAAGATTGGCAAATTGTTCTGTAGTTGGACCAGGAATAGGCTCTGCTTTTGCCAACGATTCTTCATTTGAAGGGATTTGGGGCAAAAACCGTGAAAAAGCTAATTCTGCAAAAGCAATTAGTTTTGCTCCAGAGCTTGCAGCCTGATGGAAGGAGTCTATTGCCCGCTTGAGATTCTCATCATAATTTTTCGTAGCATGCTGTTGGATTAAAGCTATTTTCATTGAATCCTCCTTTTTCTACCGTTTTTTGGCTAAAACTTTAGGTTCAATTTTTTAAGAACATCCATATATTTTTTTAATGCGGGCTTGATAAATCAAGCCCCTACAAAGAATATCTCGTATTTTTTCCCTTTGTGGGCTTGATGAATCAAATCCCTACAAAAGATATTACCTGTTTATCCTTATTGAATAAAATGGGGCCTGGCCCCATTTTATGGAACAACGTCTGTGTATTTAGCTAAGAAGGCTGATTGGTCGTAAACCGCCTGGAGTGTTATTCCGTTTCTCTCGAGGCCCTTTAAAATATCCGAGATTCTATCTTGGATTATGCCTACGTGCAGCCTCATTAGCTGACAGTATTGATAAGTTCTCTCCTTAGAGCCGGCAACAACCTGAACCGGGCATCGACCGCCACAGTAGAAATGAACTCCGCATTGATAGCATCCCAACCAGCTTTTATAACCCACCAGCGAATCTAAGTCATACTCGCTGAGCCTTAGCTTCCTATCCTTGTCTAATCCTCCTATAGAGAGGCAAGAAGGAAGATCGGCACATGGGTAGACCTTTCCTGAAACAATATCGTAGTTTTTAGCCAGCTCTACAGCGCATGCCGTATGGCCTCGCTCTTCGGCAGTTAAAAGGAACAAAATGAGTTCATTGACATGGGCGATCGGAAGGATTATTCCATTTGAAATCTCTTGGACATAGATATCCATAATTTTCTCAACGTCTTGGCCATAATTCAAAACATAGGATGCTAGATCCTTAAAAGGTTCTCGATCCTCTGCCCAATGCCAGAAAAAATGATTGACAAGTCCTTCCTTGTATAATCTCATAAATTCTTCAAAGCAGTTTAATAAGCTCTGGTCCTCTCTAAGAGTGGACCAATGTAAAACATCTCCTTTGTAGAATGTGGATAATTCCCTAAGATTTTCTCTAATTCTATTCAGGCGAGTCCCTTGTCTTACTCTATTATGCTGCTTTTCATCTCCATCAATTGATACCGAATAGACCCAAATCTCCTTCATAAATTTAGGATAAAGATTCAAGGCGTCACTCAAAAGTTCCCCGTTGGTATAAACTAAGAACCTGAATCTATCTGCTGTCTCAGATTCCTTCAGAATTTCCCATGTTTTCTTCATCTTATCTACGGCCAGAAAGGGCTCTCCTCCGTAAAAACATATTGTAATTGACTGATCGGGATGCCGGTCAGCTAACTGTTTGATTATGGCTGTGTCACGTCCGGGTTCTGCTTCTTCAGAACTTATGATTGCATTACGAGGCATGTCGCTGCCCATGGTAATAGCACTGTTAACACAACCTTTACATTGTGCATAACAACGACCAGTTATAGTAAGGTGAATCATTATGCTTTCATCTTCCTTGTAGACTTGAGTTGTCAGCGGATTGCTTCTTCGCATTTTAACAGCATCCAACCGAGATAAGTCATCAAAACCAGGATAACTCACACCAGTGAGCTGCTTGGAGTTCTTTACTATCTTCGCCATTATTTCAATCGGTAAATCCGAGCCATATTATTTCTCACGATATTATACACAGATATTAATCTTAAATTCTGTAACGTATGCCAAAGGAAAATCTGACATCGATAGCGAGGAATCAGTGAAAATAAAGCAGAAATGGAGCGATCGAATCTCAGTCCATCCTACTCGTCGGAAGACTTCTCTCTAGCCGTTTTATCGAAATGTTCTTTAAGTGATCTTATTATACTGATAGATGTATCCACAAATTCTATGCCCAATTCGAACGATTCGTCAGCATATACGCTTTTTACCCAGCGAACTTTTGCGTAGGCGCTAATCATTTGTGGCGGTTCCGTTAACGAAAGATCAATCTTTAAAAAGGACCCGACTGGCAAAAATGCGTTGGTGTGGATTTTTGCTCCTGTTAAAGAAATATCCTCGGTTGTATGATGAATAACTTTCGGGTGGGTTTCAGCTGTATCTTTAGAAAGAAGAGTAATCGTAAACAAAGCTTGTTCTCTTACTCGCCTTTCTCTTCTTTTCTCTGACATGACTCTGGCACACTTTATAAGCTTTCCTGGGCAAGCAAACGAATAGGATTTACTCTTCCCAGTCCCAAACATATAACATAGGATAGATTTGATGTCAAAATTAATAAAATATTTCCTCAAGCAGCTAGAAGTCATCTGTGAACCTGTGGTCAGGTTTGTGGTTGCTTAAAAAGAGAAATTCAGGCATCAACGACTTGACTCA
>WVZK01000019.1:0-8342 GCA_011772475.1 Candidatus Aminicenantota bacterium
AAGGCTGATACATTGATTCTGGCAGTAGGACAGAGCCCTGATTTCTCGTTCCTGCCTCCTGATCTGGGAATACTATTGACAGAGGAAGGAAACATTGAGATTAATCCGCAGACTCTTGAGACGAACGTTCCAGGGGTATTTGCCGGCGGAGAGGCTGCCTCAGGCCCTGCTTCTGCAGTAGAAGCCATGGCTATGGGGAGAAAAGCGGCTGATTCCATCGATAAATCTCTAGGAGGAGAAGGATTCGCAGATAGACCTTCCAACTTCATCGACGAGGAGAAAGGCAGCTTATGGATGGGAGAGGAGAAGGATTTTTCTTCCAAGCAGAGAGTTCCCCTGCCTGTATCTCCTGTTTCCGAGCGTCTCCGTTCCTTTGATCTTGTCCAGTTGGGATACAGCGAAGAGGATGCCCGTAAAGAAGCCAACCGGTGCTTGAGGTGTGACCTCAGGCTCAGGCTTTCCCCAGTCATCTTTCCCCCTGAGAAATGGCTCGAGTTTAGCCCTGAAGTTGTAAATAATGTTCCCGACTCAGAAGGAGCATTTCAGCTATTGGACAAAGAGAAAAATATTATCTATATTGCTGGAACCCCCAATCTAAAACAGGCACTTCAAGCACAGCTTTCTTTAAATCAAGAGGCGCGGTTTTTTACATACGAAGAGGACCCCATGTACACCAAGAGGGAAAGTGAACTCATCCAGCAGTTTCTCCAAAAGCACGGCCGTCTTCCCTCACAGAATGAAGACGTCGAGGACTTGTTTTAGTTCCTGGCCGTGAGATAGAATTTCTTTAAATAAAGACGGAGGTGTAATAATGAAACAAAATCGTAATTCCTCAATTATGGCTGTGTTACTGGCGATTCTGTTTATCTTGTTTTCCTTTCAGGCCCAAAGCATCGCTCAGGATAAAACCACACAGATAGATGAATTCGTAAAGCTCTGGCACGAAACAGGCACGTTCAACGGGACAGTTCTCGTCGCTGAAAAAGGAAAGGTCATCTTTAAGAAAGGCTACGGCCTCGCGAACATAGAGTGGGATATCCCGCATAAGCCTGATATGAAATTCAGGATCGGTTCTATAACCAAGCAGTTTACTTCTATGCTGATCATGCAGTTAGTGGAGAAAGGCAAGATCAATTTACAGGGGAAATTGAGCGATTACCTCCCTTATTACCGCAAGGATATTGGAGAGAAAGTGACAATTCACCACCTGCTGACTCATACATCAGGTATTCCCAGCTACACGAGGAATATGGCACGTCTCCAGGAGGCACGCCAGGACCCGTATCCTGTGGATGAATTCGTAAAGAACTACTGCAGCGATGACCTTGAATTCGAGCCGGGTTCCGAATACCGGTACAACAATTCAGGTTACTTCATTTTGGGTGCTATCATTGAAGCTATGACCGGCGAGCCATACACAGATGTCTTGCAGGAAAAGATACTTGATCCGGTGGGGATGAAGGACACCGGATACGACCACCCGGTTCCTCTCATCAAGAATCGCGCAGCGGGATATTCGATAACTTTTGATGGGTACGTAAATGCGGAATACTTGAATATGTCTCTACCTTATGCAGCAGGTTCTCTCTATTCAACGGTCGAAGACCTCTACAAGTGGGACCAAGCCCTTTATACAGATGAGCTAATCTCAAAGAAAATGAAAAAAGAGATGTTCAAACCGCATGTAGCTTCAGGGAAGGAATCGCATTATGCGTATGGATGGGGGATTTCCAAGAGGTCTTTTCCCAAGTCGAAAGAGAAATTGAACAGTGTTTCCCATGGAGGAGGAATAAACGGATTCAATACACTTATCGAAAGGCTTGTGGACGATAAGCACTTGATCGTTATATTCAACAACACACCAGGAGCTAGGTTGAGTTCCATGAGCGAGGGGATTATACGAATTCTCTACGGCAAGCCATATACTCCACCGAAAAAATCAATTGCAAAAGCGATTTATGATGCAGTGGTCGAGAATGGAGTAGAAGAAGCTGTAAAGCAATACCACGAACTGCAAAAAAATAAGAAAAAAGAGTATAACTTTCAGCCCAGAGAATTAAACAGACTGGGGTATGATCTTCTCTACAGGAAGAAGATGGTCAAGGAGGCCATTGAGATTTTCAAGCTCAACATAGAGGTTAATCCGAACTACGCCAATGGCTACGATAGCCTTGGAGAAGCGTATATG
This sequence comes from Candidatus Aminicenantota bacterium, assembly GCA_011772475.1. Taxonomy (GTDB): domain Bacteria; phylum Acidobacteriota; class Aminicenantia; order Aminicenantales; family Aminicenantaceae; genus SOIV01. The sequence continues at coordinate 2,189 of WVZK01000019.1, forward strand.
GTGGACGGGAATAAGAAATTGGCAATTAAGAACTATGCCAAGTCTCTGGAAATGGACCCGAATAATAAGAATGCAGTTGAGAAACTCAGCGAGCTCATGAAAATGAAATAGAAAGTAGATATTATTTCAATTTTTCAAATTTCTCAAGCCACTTCATCGTTTAGGGCGAAAAAAATAAATATTATCTCTTTCAAGAAAAGTATCTACTTTTATCAGTTCAAAACCCGCTTGTCCCGCCTGTTTGACCAGCTTTTCTTGCGAGGTTGATTCCGACCGATATCCTGATTTTTCAGGGCAATGTTCGACTATCACCAAAACTCCTTCGGGTTTTAGCGTAGGCGCAAGGTTTCTCACCAATCCCACAGGTTTTTCCAGGTGATGGTAAACATTGATCATGAAAGCTATATCCAACACTCCGGACGGAATGTTTGGATCAACCACTTTTCCGTGACGGACAATAACGTTTGTAAAACCATGGTCTTTGCACCGCTTGGCGAGACGCATAAGCGCGCCCATATCAATATCATTGGCATATACCTTCCCAGTTTCTCCTACTCTGTCCGCAAACCAGACGGCAAAACGGCCCCATCCTGCCCCAATGTCGCCGATCACCATGCCCGGCTTTAAACCAATGGCATCCATGATTTTCTCAGGGGGCTGTAACCTGTTGAGCCTTATTTCGTTTTCCTGTGTAAAGTCTTTTTTCTGTTGAATCCCTTCAGTGCTGCTCACAGCTACGAACAGCACAACCCAAAAAATTACCAGGTTCCTCAAAGGCGCTTTTTTCATGACGGCGCTTCTCCTTTATGGATTTTGTCGATAAATGCAAATAAATATGCTCATAAAAATTCTTTATTGGTTCTTGTTAGAATATACGAAAATAAGAAATAGAGGTTTAAAACTTATATGATATGGAGAAAGCAATCATTTTTTCTTCTTCTTTTTTCTCTATTTTAACTTGGATTGCATTATTGAAGATATTCGCCACTAAAGCTCCGACAAAAGCACCGGCAATATTTGCTGCCATATCACTTCCGCTAAAGTTATTGTCCTTTTTAGTGCTGTCAATAATTTCTTTTGCGAGCCCGGGAATGGTTCCTAATGTTGTCCCCCAGATCAATCTTCCAGGTGTCTTAAGATCAGTTTTATAGTGGAGATAAGTTTCGCTTGCAGCTCCGAATACGGATGAAACTCCAAAATGCAGCAGCTTGTCATCTACAGCAGAAGCATTTTTGTTTGCGGCTGAGAAGACAACAAAAAATAGAAGGATCGATATGAAAATCCGATTTTTTAAAAATTTCATCTTTTTTTCCTTTGGTTGACGGGAACTTGTTTTTTTTGTTCGAGGCCTTTTATCATTGTTGTCACAGTCCAGTTGAAGGGAGCTGGGATACCAAGCTTCTCTCCGTATTCAACAATTTTAGCGTTGAGAAAGTCTATTTCTGTCTTCCCTCCTTTTTCCATATCCACGAGCATGGATGGTTTATGATACCCACCCTTGCTTAGATAGGATAGGCCTGATTCATAGAAGTTAGAGGAAAATTTGACTCCGGTTCCTTCTGCTACTTTTATGCCCTCAAGAAGGAGATTCTCAACAATCTCTCTCAACGGGGGAGAATCCATAACCTCTTTCATGGTGAGTCCTGTTATGGTCGAAACCGAGGCCAGGCATGCATTCAATATGGCCTTTTCCCATTCGTGCTTTTTTATATCATCAGTATACTCTGTATCAAGGCCTGAACGGGTGAGAGTTTCGGCAAGTTCTTGAGCCAGAGAAGTATTTTCTTTGTCCATAACTCCAATATAGTTTGGCCGGTTAAAAAATGTTATTTCCACCTCTGTGTCAGAAGCCATTGCTCCTGCATAATTGATTATGCATCTTATAACATTTTCCTTTCCAAATATCTTTGCTGCCTGATCTTCGTTATCGAGTCCGTTTTGGAAAACGACGATTTTAGGAGGAGAAGGTAATACTTCTGAGATTTCAGAGGCAACGTCCACAAGACAATAGGCTTTGACGCAGATAAAGATTAAATCAGGTTTTTCTTTTATTTCTTTCAGGGAATACAGGAATTTTTTTGGATATTCGGTAAAATCTCCGCTTATCTGGCTTCTTGGGTCCTTAACCTTCAATCCTTTTTTCTCGATGGCTAGCAAGCGTTCTTTTAAAATATCTACAAGAGTTACATTTATTCCTTCTTTTAAAAGATGGGCACTTAAAATACTTCCGATAGGTCCTATCCCAATAACTGCATAATGTTTCATCAAGAAACCTTTGGACACATTTCAGCAGAAAAAAATTGGCATATCTTCTTTTTTGTATTTATTTACAAAAAAAAAGAATTGTCAAGCATCCCAATGGAGCACATATACATAAGTCTGGAAAATTTAGCAGATATGTTATATATATCAATCTCTTCTTTTTGAATAAAAAAGGATAATGAAAAGGCACCATAATCACTATGTATTATCTTTAAATTATGAACATCGATAGAGGATTCAGTTGGTAGTTTTTAGATTCCTGGATTGGCTTTGGCTCGTTATATTTATTGCTCTGATGATAGTCTGTGGAACTCTGTTCTATAGATTAGGTAAAAGATCCATGTCAGATTTTTTCCTGGCCGGCCGAGGTCTACCCTGGTGGCTTCCCGCTTCTTCTGTCTATGCTACACATTCTGCCACAGACACACCGATGTGGGTAAGTGGAGTTATCTATCAATACGGACTTCGGGGCATCTGGTATACTTTTTTTTCTGCCTGGTGTGCAATCTCTGCTTTTGCTTCGACCAGAATCTTTCGCCGCTCTCTAGCCTACACCCAGGCCGAGTGGCAAACTCTCCGTTTTTCAGGACTGGGAGCTGAACTGCTGCGGGGATGGATTGCTGGCTGGCAGGTGTTCATGAATATGTTTGTCCTGGGCTGGGTGGGGATTGCCATGGGCAAAGTCTGCCAATTTCTTTTTGGCTGGCCCGAGTGGCTGGGATTAATACTTTTTTCCTCGCTTTGTGCTGTGTATGTCTTGACTGCCGGTTACTGGGGAGTGGTTATGGCTGATTTTCAGCAGGGTGTAATCGCTTTTTCAGTTATCATCATCGTTTCAATATGGGGGATTGTTGCTGCCGGCGGCCCCCAGGGCATCATGAACAAGCTGGAATCGTTAGGGCAGAGTTGGCGGCTGAACCCGTTTGCTTTCAGCGGAGTAACTTCTGGTGAATTTCCTCTGGCCTGGTTTCTTACAATGCTGGTAATTGCTTTAATAGGTGGATTTGGGATGGGAACCAGTATTGATTGGTATCCAGAGGCTCAGCGTATTCAATCGGCCAAAACTGTGCGTGATGCCAGCTACAGCATCTGGGCAGGATCAGCATTGATCGTTGTCCGCAACTCTCTCTGGGCAGTTGCCATTCTTGCCTTTTTTTCTCTGTATCCGAACATTCAATCCACAGCCGAATACGAGATGGCCTGGTATCGCCTCGGATTTGAATTTCTTCCCGTCGGGCTGGTGGGTTTTTTCTTTGCCGCGATAGTGGCTATCCACCTTTCCACTATTTCCACACATCTCAATTTGGGCGCTTCATACGCGACCAGGGACCTCTATCACCACTATTTCAAGCCTAAAGCGAGCGAAAAAGAACTTGTCTGGGTGGGGAGGATTTCGACTCTAATACTCCTTATTGGCTCTTTCTTCTATGGCTTGATGATGCAGGAGATAACACAGTGGCTTATTTTTGCCATCTGGATTATGACGGCCGGCATCTGGCTGCCTTCTATTCTTCAAGTCATCTGGTGGCGCTTTAATTCCTGGGGATACCTTTCCTCATGGATAGCCAATTTGGGATTAAGCTGGCTTATAGTCTGGATTCTACCTGAATTTCATGTTATCCCTCAGCTGCCGGATTATCTTCGGTTTTGGATAATGATGATTTTGGGTTTCTTAATATATATCCCGGTAACATTTCTCACGCCGACAGAAGATATGGATCGTCTGGTTAAATATTATGTGATGTCTAGACCTATAGGATGGTGGAAGCCGGTTCGTGAGGAAGCTGAAAGAAGAGGATTGCTGCGATCAAACTACGAACAAAGGGAAGGGAAATAAAATGGGCTGGATAAAAAAGAAATGGACTGCACAGGAAGCAGATAGATGGACCAAAGAAGATTATCTTACTTTTATTATCTCTCCTCTGGTTTATTTCTTGCTGGCCATAGGAGTGGCGCTAAGCTTGCTCTTGCTCTGGTATGGCTGGATCATACTGGGGGCCAGCTTAGTTTTATTGGTGATTATGGTCAAAATCATAGACCCAAAACTCAAGGCAATCTCTGAGGATTATGAAATAAAGCAGAAAAAATATCTCGAGGATTTAGAAAAAATTGCCAGGTGGGAGGAGTAAATGACTCAAAGCCTTTCAGTCGTACTAGGAATGTCTATTGCTTATTTCTTTTCCTTCCTGGGTCTTTTGCTTGCTTATTTTTCCTGCCGGAAAAAATATAAGAATAAACGAGCTAAAAAATAAGGATAAATTATGCTGGGAATTATAATTCCTTTATCGATTTTAATCATCTCCTTCGGGCTAACGTTTTATCTTTACCGTCATTTCTCCCGCAAACAGTAAATTTGACATCATATTTTTACCTATGCTATAAATTTTTTTTGGAGAGAATTGGAGAAAGAAGCCTGTGTTTCTGTTCAGGCAGGAAAGGGGGGAAATGTGGGAAGATTGCTGATGAGCAAATATATAAACTGCTGCTCAAATTCTCTTTTCTAATTCTCGCCGTGATTTTCAAGAAATTCTTGGTAGACGTAATTTAAAGTGTGGAGGTAAGCATGAAGAAAGGACTGGTTCGAGCCTTGATTAAGTGTGCTTTTCTGCTGGTGTTTTGTTCCATGACACTGCAAAGTGGCTTTTCTCAGCAGCCAGAGAAGAGTCTACTCCTCAAGGCCATGGAGGAGGAATTGAATCGCTCGATGAAAGGGTTGAGCGAGAAGGGGAATCCGCCTCCTTATTTTATAAGCTACGATGTCACAGAGACACAGAGTGCTATGATAATAGCCTCCTATGGTGCCCTGCGCAGAGGTTCAAAGGAACACTCACGCCTGCTGGATGTGGAGGTTCGGGTAGGCGATTATAAGCTTGATAATACCCATCGCCTTCGAGGCGTGTATGATTTCAGGTTTCCCGCCCCTGTATCTATTTCATTGGAAGACGACCTGGATGCAATCAAGAGCGCCCTTTGGTTAGAAACAGACAAGAAATATAAGGCAGCTATGGAAAGGCTGATTCAGGTGAAAGCGCAGAAAACCGTAAAGGTAAAAGAGGAGGATGAATCAGATGACTTCTCCCGAGAGTCTCCAGAGAAGTTCATAGGCCCTTCATACCAGGTTATGGCGGACAAGGCTAAGTGGGAAAAGAGGCTCAAGGAATACTCAATGCTGTTCAATGATTTTCCAGATATCTACGAATCTAGTGTAAGTTTATCGGCAAACGCCACAAACAAGTATCTTGTCAACAGTGAAGGGACAGTGATTCAGCAGGGGTTAACTCATTGGCGCCTTGGTGTTTATGCCAGGACAAAAGCAGAAGATGGAATGGATCTTTACAAGTACGAATCGTTCGATGCTCACTCGTTAGAAAAAATGCCCAGTGAGGAGGAAGTGCTTCAGAAAATTAAGCTTCTCACAAAAGAATTATTGGCTCTACGTGCATCTCCAGTTGTAGAGCCGTTCACAGGCCCGGCCATTTTGTCGGGGCGCGCTGCTGGGGTATTTTTCCACGAGATTTTCGGTCACAGAATTGAAGGTCATCGCCAGAAGGATGAAGAAGAAGGTCAGACTTTTACAAAAAAGATTAACCAACCAGTGTTGCCCGATTTCATATCAGTTTATGATGACCCCCTACAGAAAAGCTTCGGCGATAAAGACCTCAGTGGGCACTACCTTTATGACGATGAAGGGGTAAAAGCCCAACGGGTGACTGTGGTAGAAAATGGCATTTTGAAGAATTTTCTGATGTCGCGCTCTCCAATAGCAGGCTTTGATAAGTCGAGCGGTCATGGGCGAAAAGCAGCCGGCTACCGAGCGGTCGGCCGTCAAGGTAATTTGATCGTGGAAGCGTCCAAAACCGTATCTTCGAAGAAACTGCGTGAGTTGCTGATT
>WVZK01000019.1:8356-26776 GCA_011772475.1 Candidatus Aminicenantota bacterium
CGGGGGATTCCCCAAGCGTATGCGGTGATTCCGATCATAGTCTACCGCGTATTCACAGACGGACGGCCCGACGAGATGGTGAGAGGCGTGGATTTGATAGGCACGCCGCTTGTCTCTTTTAGCAAGATCCTTGCCTGCGGAGATAAGCCAGAAGTCTTTAGCGGAATCTGCGGAGCTGAATCTGGAGGAGTACTTGTTTCTGCTGTAGCTCCGAGCATTCTCACCGGGGAGATTGAGATTCAAAAAAGAAGGAAATCACCGGATCGACCACCACTCCTTCCTCCGCCTCAAAGGAGGAAACAATGAAGAGATATAAGCGATCACGATTTACCTTACCATGGCTCTTTCTCTTAGGTTTCATGCTCTCTGGTGTTATTCCAGCGTCTAACCTTAATGCCCTGCAACAAGAGGATGTATTACTGAAGGCTCTTAAGGATGAAATGAACCGATCGATGCAGAAACTCCAACTTAAGGATATGGAGAAGCCCTATTACATCGAATATGCTGTGGAGGACACTGAGACATTTACAATAAAAGCTGTGTTTGGGGCAATTGTTGAATCCGATCAGGATAGAAGCCGAGTGTTGAGAGTAGGTTTACGGGTGGGTAGCTACGATATGGATAATAGCGAATTCGCAGGCGGGAGTTCACCATATTCCATGATAGGAGGCCCCCCAACCCAACTTGTGCTGGAAGATGATTATACAGCGTTGCGCCATGATATGTGGCTGGCGACTGATGAGGCTTACAAACAGGCGCTGGAGCAGTTAGCAGCGAAAAGATCTTTTATCAAAACCAAGATCCAGCCTGAAGAAATTCCTGACTTTTCGCGGGAGGAAGCTACAAAGGCAATCGCGCCCAAAAGAGTGTTAACATTTGACCAGAAAAAATGGAAAGAGGCCTTGCGCCGCTTGTCCGCAATTTTCCGTGAATTTCCCGTTATTTATGATTCAAGTATCAACCTTAATGTTAAGTTTTCCCACAAATATTTCGTCAACAGCGAAGGCACTGTAAGTCATCAGCCGGCCAATCTTGTTTTGCTCTACGCGAGGGCAGCCACCCAGGCATCTGATGGGATGGGACTGAAACATTATGTTCCATATTACGGAAATAGCCTTGAGCAGTTACCCCCTGAGAAGGAGATGGCAGCTTCTGTACGAAAGATGGCTGAGGAGCTTACTGCATTGACTTCAGCGCCGGTGCTGGAGAACTACATAGGTCCTGTGCTTGTTACTGGGCAGGCTGCCAGCGAACTCTTTGCCCAGGTGCTTGCTCCCCAGGTTTCTGGTCATCGCCCACCTCTTATGGAACAACAGCAAATGGCGGCGATGATGACCGAGAGCAAGTTTGCCGCCCGTTTGAATCGTCGAGTGCTCCCTTCTTTTTTTACTGTCGTGGATGACCCCACTCAAAAAACCTATGAGAACTACCAACTTATTGGCTCTTACGAGGTTGATGACCAAGGCGTTCCGGCTCGGCCAGTGACACTCATTGAACGTGGGATTTTGAAAACTCTCTTGATGTCACGCCGCCCCAGCAAAGAAATCTCCCAATCAAACGGCCACGGCCGAGCCATGCAGATAGGTTCCCCCAGCGTTCAAATCGGAAACATGTTCGTGCAGGCGGATGGGGGAAAAAGTTTTGCTGAATTGAAGCAAGAGTTGGTAGATCTGTGCCAGGATCAAGGGCTTTCCTATGGCTTGTTGATAAAGATGTTCGATAATCCCAGCATTTCTGGACGAGAGTTTTCATTATCATCGTTCTCTATGCGCAGGGGACCGCAGCAAGAGATGGTAACCCCTCCGATTCTGGTATACAGAGTATATGTCGAGGATGGAAGAGAAGAACTCGTGCGTGGCGTTACGGTGGCAGAGATGTCCGTTAGAATGTTGAGAGACATTGTAGCTGTGGGCGAAAACTATTATGTGAACAACAAGCTCATGTCTGGCGGTGGAATAATGGGGCTGTTTTTCTCATATGCTTTTAGGTTTGGAGAAGCAGGAGCCTTTGGTATTCCTACAACTGTGATTGCTCCCTCAGTACTTATTGAAGAGCTTGAATTGAAGAAACCTGGCGGTGCACAGCAGAAGCCAGCTTTCCTTAAGCATCCGTTTTTCAAGAAATAGCAGAGCAGGATATTTCTCAAAGCCTTTTATAATAACGGAGCTGCGGGGTCAGGCATTGCCACGGGAAAAGACATTTTCCGGCACTTTTGTCCTTATAACATTCCCATGGTTAAGGCCTGATGCCTTAATGGATTGTAAGTTTTTGTTGTATAATTCGGGAAATTCTGTATAATTAGACCTTATATACAGATATAAGAATGCAGATGAGAATTGAGATATGTATAAAAGGCGTTAAATCCATCTAAGGTTTTGTGAAAAGGGGAAAAATTCCAGATAAATTTTTGTTAGTGCAATGCTGGGTGCGAAATTTATTAAAAGGAGAACGAATGTAAGAGGGCAAAAAAGAAGGAAAGGTTAATTTGATGGATAATATTTTTTCAAGGGAGTAAAAATGGAAGAAGAAAACAAGATTTATATTGGGAATATAGACTATGGTGTAACCGAAGAAGAGCTTAGAGAAATATTCAAGGAGAAGGGCTTCGAGGTAAAAGACGTAAACATAATAAGAGACAAATTTTCAGGCAGATCAAAGGGATTTGGATTTGCTGAATTCGAGAATGATGAGCAAGTCCAAAAAGCAATAGAGTCATTGGATGGTCACGAATTAAAATCCAGAAAGCTCAAAGTAAATAAAGCACGAAGAAGAGAGCCCCGGTTTGAAAAACGCGGGGGATTCAAACAATTTAGAAGATAGTTTCTCATCCTTAGCTATTCATTCGGGATTTTGTTCTCGACGTTTGTTTCTTCGGGCATGGCCCCCCAGTCCTTAAGGCAGTTCTTACCCGGCTTTAGCTTGATTAGGTTTTTTATGGGGTGTTTCCCCGTTTTCAAGAAAGTTCTTTCTAGCATTAGCATTTATACTATTCCGTGTTTATTATCTACATATCAATTTTTCTAAAGTAAAGGGATGGATGAGCTTTTTAAATTACATGATAAAAAGGAGGATTATTAGATGAGGTTAGAAAGGAGCTTATTTAAAAAATGGCTTATGCTTATTGTCCTTTGCCTGTTTGTGGCTGCAGTCTTCTCTGCTTGTGGCTCCAAGGAAAAATTGTTGGATATGACCTATCCTTATGATGAAAGCACAATCTACTGGCCGACTGCAAACTCTTTTAAGCTAGAGAAGGTCTTCTGGGGAATTTCTGAGGGAGGTTGGTGGTATGCTTCTAATGTGTTCAGTGCCTCAGAGCACGGAGGAACTCACGTTGATGCCCCAATTCATTTTGCCGAGAAAGGACGCACTATTGAACAGATTCCTCTGGAGGAATGGATAGGGCCAGCTGTAAAGCTAGATGTCACTGAAAAATGCGAGAAAAATCGGGACTATCTTCTTGGAGTTGATGATATTAGTAACTGGGAGAATAAGCATGGAAAAATTCCTGATGGCGCCTGGGTAGTCATGTACACAGGTGTATGTACTAGATATTACCCAGATAGGAAAAAGGTCCTTGGAACCGATAAGACGGGCGAGGAAGCAATTCCTGAACTTAGCTTCCCCGGTTTCTCGCCTGAATCAGTTACTTATTTAATTAATGAGAGAAATATCACGGGAATTGCCATTGATACTCCTAGTATTGATTATGGAAAATCAAAAGAATTTAGAGCTCATCAAGCTCTCTGCGGAGCTGACAAACTTGCCTTAGAAAATATAGCCAATCTAGATAAGCTGCCTACTTTTGGAGCAACGCTTTATGTAATCCCGATGCCGATTAGACAGGGAACGGGTGCACCAGCTCGGGTTTTCGCCATTATTTCTTAATTTGCAAGGAATCTTGACTTTTTGTGCTAAATATTTTGACATCAAAATTTTGTTGTGCTATAAGCGTTTTTTAGCATTTAACTATTGAGACTTTCCTGTTTGATACAATAATCCATGTTTAAGAATAAGAAAATGCAAGCCAAAAAAGAGAGGATTTTCTGGTGAAAAGGGCTTTCCTCTTAGGTTTGGCTTCAGGCCTGGTACTTGTTGTTGTTTGTCCGCTTTTTTCGGAAAAGATTACCATTATTCACACGAACGACACTCACGGCAACTTTAAACCCTACATGACCAAGGTCGAAGGAGGAGAAAGACTCGTGGGGGGGATGGAGGCAACTAGTCATTATATAAACGAGATCAAAGCCAGGGAGAAAAACGTATTTTTAATTGAAAAAGGGGATATTTTAACTGGTACACTTGCCGCAGAAATTGAATATGAAGGCGTGATTGGCGGTGTAATGATGGAGTTCCTCAACAGATTGGACTACGATGTTTGGAGCTACGGCAATCATGATTTTGATAGGGGACAGAGCAATGCCCTAAGGCTGGCAAAGTTGGCTAAGTTTCCTACGGTTATGGCCAACATTATCTATAAAAAAAGCGGCAAACTTTTTCCGGCAGATCCATACCACATCTTTGAGGTGGGAGGGATTAAAGTTGGAGTGATTGCAGTTATGGAGGAGAATTTCCTAACTGAAGTGCAAAAAGAAAAAGTCGAGGGTCTTGATGTGTTGCCGATTGTTCCTACTCTCAACTCTTATATAACGGAGTTGGACAGAAAAACAGATTTGATTGTCGTAATCTCTCATAGCTGGTTTGAAAAGGGAGTGGAGGTTGCCAAAAGTGTAGCAGGAATTGATATAGTTTTGGTCGCTGCTGAGGACGGAAGATTTAAGGATGTAAATGGAGTATTGGTCATGTCAACCAAAGGACATCAAGAAACCTTGGGTTATTTAAGAGTGGAAGTGGATGATGATAAAGTTATCGGCTATGAAAAAAGGTTGATCTGGCTTTGGGCAGATCTCGATTTGAAACCATCGCCTCAAGTTGCTTCTTTAGTTAGCGAAGTTGATGAGCTAGTCGGGGAGGAATATGCTAAAGTCATAGGACAAGCCAAGGAAGACCTGACTGTATATTACTATCCAGGAAATAATGTGTTTGTTGAAAGCGTGCTTGGAAATTGGATAACTGATGTGATGCGCTGGAAGACAGGAGCTCAAGTCGGATTTCACAACACTGGAGCGATCAGAGCAGATATAAAGGCTGGGCCAGTAACTAAATCTAACATATTTGATGTCGCTCCTTTTCATAACACATTGGTCGTATTCAAGCTTTCAGGTCAGCAGCTTAAGGATGCTCTGGAGACAGATGTAGAAAGAGGCTGGGATAGAATGCAGGTTTCAGGCGTAAAGTACAAATATCACTCAAGAAAAGTCAAACCTTACGGCGAAAGAATAGATTATTTAGAGATAAAAGGGGAGATTTTGGTAAAAAATGGCAAAATTCTCTGGCCTAGGAAAGTATATACTGTTGTCAGCAACAATTACCTGGTTGGCCATGCAAAAGAAAAATACTTAGGTTTCCATGTAACCGCCCCCAAGGATACTGGCATTCCTTTAGAGAATATTCTGATGGAATGGTTAGATAAGTACAAAGTGCTCGATTATAAAATCGAAGAAAGAATCGTTGAAATCAAGTAATGAATCAGGTTTTGAGTTCAAATATTTCAAGCTAATATTGTCTTTCGCAGCTTCTATTTTTCTCGCCTATTGTTAAATATCCAAAATCAATGTATAGTCCCATTCTTAAAATAATTTACTTTTTTCTCCTAAGTCACAATACTGTAACTATTTTATGCTATATGATTTGTATTCATAGTTACGCTTTATTTAAATATTTGGCGCAATAGAAAAAAATAGCTTATCCCTAAAAAAATGGGGCCAAAAAAATGGGGCCAGGCCCCATTTATTGGCTGGCGCAATAGAGAAAACGTAGCATGTCCCCATTTATGTCTCCATTTTTGAATAAATTTAAAGCATAGAGAGTAAATAGAGATGAGTATTCGCCGGAAATCTATTGGAGGAGAAGATGGCTAAGAAATTAATGCTCATAATTGTCATTTTGTTTCTCATCTTCATTTTTCTTTTTAGTCAAGAACCAGAAAGTGCTCTCCAGTCTGAGATTAAGAAAAAAATATTTCTCTACTTTATAGGAGAAGAAGCAGGTTTTGAAGAGTATGAGTGGATTGAACAGGAAGATAAATTCGTCCTTTCAACCAAAGGGGAAATGAATAAACCGATTAGCCTGATTACAGAGCTTATGACAATAGAGTTGGATAGGGAATTTAAGCCTTTGCGCTTTTATTTTAAAGGATCAGTGAGAGGAGTTAGCCAGGAAATAGAGAGCACAGTAGCTGACAAAGAAGTGAAAAGCAGAATTAAGGTTGGCGAACAGACAAGCGAAATGACATCCAAAATCTCTCCAGATGCATTACTTTTACCCAACGGAATTTTCGCTCCATATGTTGTTCTAGCCAAAAAAGTTAAAGACTCTGGCAAAGAAAAAATGACAATTCCTGCCTATATTGTTCCCCAGCTGGAAGTCTCTTTGAGCGTAGTACCAGATACAGAAAATCCTCACCTTTTTAATCTTATCCTGGCTGGAGTGAATATTGAATTACTCACAGATGAACAAGGATATATTGAATCTCTTTCCATTCCTTCCCAGAGTATACAGGTCTATAAAGAAAAGCTTAAAAAAGAAGAACTGTTTGAAGGAGAGGGAATAAAGGAAGGAATAAGTCATGAGCTGGTGGTTCAAGGCAGCAAAGTCGGAAAAGGCTTTTACAGCCTTCAGGAGACAGAAGAAGGGATTTTAATTCAAGGTGAAACACAGCAGGCCGTAAGTCAAGTGAGCCTCAATTTTCAATTCGAAGAGAGACTATCTCCGGACTGGAACTTAAAAGAAGCCATGTTAAAAGGTAAGGTCAATGATGAAAAAGTGGAATTAGAAAGTAAAATCGATGAGGGTAAGATCAAAGCCTTGCTCAAACAGGGAGAAAAAGTAATAAAAAAAGAATTTCCCTTTTCACCTGATATAATTTTTTCAACTGGAAATCCTCTTGTTGATAATCTGCTTTTAGTCAAGAAAGCTAAGCAGCAGAAGATAAAAAAGCTTTATGCTCTTACCAAATCCTGGGGAAGTCACTACCTTGATGAGCCTCTTTTGTTGCCTATTACCATAGAAAGAGAAGGAGAAGATATTTTAAGCTGGAAGGAAAAGGATATAAAAACAACAAGATATTTTGCAGACCTGGCTGGAGCAAACGGAGGCTATATCTGGGCTGATAAAGAGAAGGTAATTAAAACCTCGCTTCCTTTCGCAGCAATGGATGTTTATCACCAGGACTACGTTGGTTTAAAGACAAAAGAGGTCCTTTCCCCAGTAATAACTTCGGAAAAGTATACTTCGGAAGAGGTTTCATATCCTTCGGAGAAAATAAAATTAGCCGGAACTTTAACTATTCCCAAGGATAACCGCTCAAAACACCCTGCTGCCATTCTGATTTCAGGTTCTGGACCTCAAGATAGGAATGAGGACACGGTTGGACCGGGTGGGCTGAAATTCGGAATTTTTAAACAAATCGCTCATCAGCTAAGCGAAAACGGCATAGCTGTTTTAAGGTATGATGACCGTGGGGTAGGAAAGAGTGAAGGAAATTTCATGGAGGCAGGTCAGGAAGATCTAATTCAGGATGTTAAAGCTGGAGTCAGCTATTTAAGAACAAGAGACGATATTTTGGATGATGGGATTGCACTCATCGGTCATTCTGAGGGAGGAATAATTGCTCCTCGTGTAGCTGCCGAGGACCCAAAAATAAGAGCCATTGTTCTAATGGCAGGAACAGCAGAAACAGGGGATAAGGTACTGAGAGAACAATTTAATTTTGTGCTTGACTCCATGGAGCTTTCTGAGGAAGAGAAGGAGAAGTTCAGGGCGAGCTACGAAAATGTGTTGAAGATTATCAGGGGCGAACCGGTCGAAAAAGAGATTGAGGAAAAGCTTAAGCCCCAGATCGAGCCTCAGCTAAAATGGCTTCGATCCTTTGTTAGTTATGAGCCTTTATCTGTGCTCGATAAAATAAAGGCTTCGGTACTAATAATCAATGGCGGAAAAGATAAACAAGTTTTTCCTCATCATGCCCGAAAACTTTACCATAGGTTAGAAGAACTAGATAAAGCCGTTACTCTTAAGATATTTCCGGATCTCAACCACCTTCTCATCCCGTCGAAAACAGGTGCCTATGCCGAATATGCCAGACAATTAATGGGAGATAGAAAGATCAGCCAAGATTTGTTAGGTTATCTATTGGGCTGGCTTCATGGGGTGCTCTATCATGATCAAGAGGGTCGCGTAATTAAATGACAGGTCTTGCCATATTTTTCCCTGATATGGCTTTTAGCTGGAAATGGAAATTTTTGAGGGCTGGTTGAAGCCTTGAACATGGAGCGGGGATATTGATTCTCATTTGATTTGACATGAAGATTTTCCTTAGTTATAAACTTTCTTATATAGATAAGGTGGGCTTGATAAATCAAGCCCCTACGGAGAATGAAATTGTGGGCTTGATAAATCAAGCCCCTGCAGCAATAAGGAGAAACCAATGAAAGAAATATCTCCTTTGACTCTGGTATTCATTCTTGCTGTCTTCATCTTAAGCCCGGCCAGTGCAGAAAATGCTCAAGTTAAGACTGTTGATGAAGTTAAAGTCGTTAAAAATCCGAAAAAGCCTGCGCCTTCGAAAGGTGCTTTGACTAAAATGATGCTCGAGGAAGAATTCAGGATAGGAGAAGGGGAATCAGAGGAGGAAATGTTTTCTGAGATAACCTCTGTTGCAGTCGATAATGATGGCAATATTTATATTCTAGACAGAAAGGAAAAAAAGGTAAAAGTTTTTGACAGTACAGGGAAGTTTGTAAGGAAATTCGGAAAGCAAGGTCAAGGGCCAGGGGAAATGAATATACCAATATTTGTTCAGATTAGCCCAAATAATGAGCTGGTTGTTGAGGATGTTGTCAACCGTAAATTAATGTTTTTCTCTTTTGAAGGAGAATTTCTGAAAAGTATCTCAACGGCCAAGGCTGCTGGTCTTGTTGCCATTGTGATTGATTCAAAAGCAAATTTAATCGGCCAAGCGGTTGTTCCTGCTGAGAAAAAACTAATCCGAGAAGTAAAAAAATATGATAAGGATTTAAATCCGCTTTTCACTATTGATACTCTCGATTTTACGAACCTTATAGAGGGTAAAATTAATCCTTATCGGTTAAACTCATTTTATGTTCTGGGCAAAGAAGATAATATTATCTACGGATATCCTGAGGGATACGAGATCGAGATTTATAATCCAGAAGGGAAATTGATCAAAAGGATCTTGAAGGAATATGATCCTGTAAAAATTACTAAAAAGGACCAGGATGAATTCATGGAGAGATTTCCGGCCGAGGCGGCCGTGATCAAGGATAGAATAGAATTTCCAAAATCGTTCCCAGCCTATCAAAGTTTCTCGCATGATAACCAAGGAAGATTATTCGTGAGGACATTTGAGAAAGGGAAAAAAGAGAGAGAGTATTACTTTGATGTCTTTGATGAGGAGGGAGTTTATATAGCGAAAATGCCTCTTGATGTGGAGCCCAGAATCTGGAAAGGGGAAAAGTTGTATGCTGTAAAAGAGAATGAGGACGGATTCCAGATTCTCATATGTTTCAGAATCCGTTGGGAAAAATAGCCTGCTGTTTGCGTCTCACTGCCTCCTCGAATTTTCAATCCTCCCTCCAATTATCCAATTAAATTAAATAATAAAGAAAAGTGTAATCAGCAATTTTTCTCTGTATGATATTCTAAAGCTCTATTTATTAGGAGAAGATAAGATGAAGACTGCATATTCCTTCAAATCTTTTGGTCATCCAAGCTTATTTATCCTGTTAGTATTTAGCATATTTCTAGTTCAGGACATGAACGGCCAGGACAAATTCTGGGCTCCTGCAGATCCTCCGAGAGCTCATTATAAAATTGATGCCAGGATAAACCTGCCAAATAACACTATTGAGGGGAAAGAGACAATTATTCTTGACAACAATTCTTCTAAGCTTATTTCTATGTTGGCAATTGATTGGTCTATTACAGACTCCCGCTCAATCGAGATAAGCATCAACGGAAAATCCATGCCTCTTTTAAATGAGGTGAAAAAGCCCCCAATTTCATCGCCTCTCCTTTATTCTTTGCCTAAACCTGTTAAGCCGGGATCAAGAGTCGAGCTGAATGTAAAATTCAGCGGAGGAGGTTTTACAAGAGGAGATAAAAAAGAAATAAAACTAATAAAATGGTATCCACGCCTCTGGTGGAATGGCCTTCCTACTCATGATGTCTTTGAAGTCAAACTTGATGTTCCCCCCGGATATGCTCTGGCAGTGAGCGGACGTTTGAACAGGGCAACTGGCGATTATGAGAACGAAGGTGTTCGAACCTTTGGAGTCTATCTCGGCCAAAACCTGAAAGCAGAGGAAAGGGAAGTAGAAGGAGTCCTTATTACCTCTTTGTTCACTGAAGAAGGTGCGGAATGCGCTAGATTATGTCTTGAGACTGCAGCGGATGTTGTGAAGTTTTATAAGAGATGGCTCGGATTTTACCCCTTTAAGTTTCTCTACATAATTCCAGGGGCCTCACAGCCAATGGGTGGCTATCCGTTTGCTTCTGGCATTGTGGTTATACACGGACAGGAAAGATTCAAGAAAAGGCCACTCCTCCACTGGAAGTGGATAACTGCTCACGAAATTGGCCATCAGTACTGGGGAGAATACGTCATGGACATTGATGTGCCTGCCTGGCTATGGATAGGGATGGGAATCTATGCAGATAGGGAGTACACAATTTTTCGTGGTCTTGGCATGGATAAGCACACTGGGCTCATGAACAGATATCTTAATGGAGTTCGCAAGCATCTAAACACTACTGTAGATATTCCTCAGGCACATTATAGAAAAATAGGATATGATTTTAATAACGTTGTTATCCATGGAAAGGGTTACAGTATTATCAGCGCCCTTGAATTTGGTCTTGGAAAAGAAACCTTTGAGAAAATATATAAAAGATGCTTAAAGGATTATGGAAGAAAGCCCCTTGGCTACAAAGAATTCTGGAAGGTGTGTGAAGAGGAAAGCGGCGAGAACTTGCAGTGGTTTTTTGATCAGTGGGTCCGCTCCAATAAGTATCTCTCTTATCAGATTGTCTCTAAGGAGAGCCTTGAGAAAAATGGGAGATATCTTTCTAAAATTAAGGTTGAATCACTCGGTTCCCTGCAAATGCCAGTTCCAGTAAAAGCTGTCTTCGAAGACGGATCAAGCCAGATTAAGCTCACAAATAGACTCTTTAGAGTTAACAACCTTGAATTTGAGAGCAAATCTAAGTTAAAAGAAGCAATATTAAATCCAGATAATAAACTTGCTATGCTTGAAACTCCGCTTGAAGCAACGTCTGAAGAGCTTTCTGAAATTATTTCCCTTCTACCCTGGACAGGAGCGGGAGAAGACGCACTCAAGGCCTACACCAAGGCAAAAAGCCTAAAACTTGACCATGTGGGGCACTGGTTCAAGCTGGGGTTGACTTTATTCGATGGAGGCTACTATAAAAAGTCTTTTGATGCCTTCGAAGAGCTTATAAAGCTTGATCCTCCCAAAATCAATCATTTTGCCTCGCTAGTCTGGATGGGACATCTTCAGGATTTATTCGGAAACAGGGAAAAAGCTTTAGAGTATTACAATAGAGCTCTAAAGTACGACACTGGGAGAACCATGCGGCATGATCAGTGGGGGATGAAGATAGACCGAAAATGGATTGAAGAGAGGCTTAAAAGTCCCTTTAAATGGGGTAAGAAGTAAAGAAATTTTGACTTAATTCTGCATTTTATTTATCTTCTATTCATGATTATTATACTGACTGGTCCTGTCCATTCAGGAAAGACTACTTTATTAAGGAAAGTAGTCCAGGAGTTAAAGAAGCAAAAATACAGGGTAGATGGCTTTTTGAGCGAAGCAGTGTGGAAGAAGGAGGAGACCGTCGGTTATGATTTATTTGATTTGAAAACAGAGAGGTCGATACCGTTTATCCGCAAAGCAGGAGAAAAAGAGTGGCAAAAAATTGGCCCTTATTTTTTTATCCCTGAAGGTTTGGCAGAGGCTGAAAAGATTATTCTTCGCGGCAAAAAAGCCGATATTCTTGTTGTGGATGAGGTCGGGCCCTTAGAATTATCCGGAAAGGGATTTTGGTCTTCCCTTAAACAAGTGGTTTTTGAGCCCTTAAGTAGCTTTCTTTTTGTTATGAGAGTGAACATCGTTGGAGGTTTTCTGGCGATGTTGGGAAAAGGGGAGGTCAAAATATTTAATATTGAAAGCAAGGAAGTTTTTCATCGTTTGATTGAAGAAATTAAAATTGAAAAAAAAGACCAAAGAACCTAAGATGCAGGTAAAATGAAAAACATCTATGTTCGCCTTCTGGATAAGCTGAAAGAACAGAAGCCTCTCGCTCTGGCTACAATCGTAGAGACAAAGGGCTCAACTCCCCAGGTGCCTGGAGCTTCAGCATTTTTTTCTTCTAAAGGGCTTCTTGATGGAACTCTGGGAGGAGGTTTGCTAGAAGCGGATGCCCAGAGAGAAGCTTTGAAGGCTCTTAAGAAAAAGGCCTCACTTCTCTCCGAATTTAGCCTTAAAGCTGACATATCTGAGGAGGATGGGGCCATATGCGGAGGAGAAGTAAGGATTCTTATTGATGCCTGTCCTGAAGAGCATAAAGATGCGTTCCGGGATTTAAGCCAATCTCTTTACAAGCGGAGGCCAGGTGTTTTAGCCACGTTTATAAACAGGATTTCTGAAGAAAGAGTATCAATTTTTCGGCATTGTATAGAAAGAAAAGAGAAACTTGCGGCAAACCAAAATGAACCTCTTTCTTTTTTTAAAGAGGAGATCAAAAGAGCTTTTTCTGAAGGCAAGCCATTCTTCTTGAAAATAAAGAAAGAAATATTCCCTGGAAAGGCAAAGGAGAAGTTCCTTTTTTTGGAGCCCGTTTTCCCTTTACCTCAACTGGTTATTGCTGGCGCAGGTCACATCGGTCAGGTGGTGACTCATCTGGGCAGCCTCTTGGATTTTGAGGTAACTGTGATTGATGACAGGCCCGAATTTGCTAATAAGGAAAAACTTCCAGATGCTGATCATATAATCGTCGATGAAATTGGGAAAGCCATCCAGAATTTTCCCGTATCTTCTGATGCATATGTGGTAATCATCACTCGAGGACATAAACACGACGGGGCAGCGTTGCGGCAATGTATAACTTCAGATGCTGCTTATATTGGTTTGATCGGGAGTATTCGTAAAATAAAGCTTATGAGAAAGAAATTCCTGGAAGAGGGATGGGCTACACCTCGCCAGTTTGATAGAGTTTGTGCTCCGATTGGCATCGATATCCAATCAAAAACTGTGGAGGAGATAGCTGTCAGCATCGCAGCTCAGCTAGTGCTTGTCCGCAGCCAAACCCAAAAAGAAAGGAAGGATGTAAAATGGTCTGGGCCATGATTTTAGCTGCAGGGGAATCTAAAAGAATGGGAAAACCAAAGCTTCTGCTTCCTTTCGGAGATAAAACCATTATTGAGACGATCGTTCAGACCGTGGTTTCATCCAAGGTGGAAAAAACGTTGGTCATTCTTGGATCAGAACGAGAAAAGATAGAAGAGAAAATCAAGAATTATCCGGTGAAGATTGTCTATAATCGTGATTTTCGCAGCGGGATGCTTTCATCCGTCCAGTGTGGATTAGAGGCCCTTCCTGAGGAAGCTAAGGCAGTTCTGGTTGTGCTTGGGGACCAACCGAAAATATCGACAACCGTTATTAACAAACTTATTGATGCCTATAAAAGCTCAGGAAAAGGGATTGTTCTACCTGTCTATAAAAAGGAGCGGGGTCATCCTGTGCTCGTAGACGTGAAATACCGGGAGGAAGTTAAAAACCTGAGTCCTGAGGTTGGACTTCGGGGAACAGTGTATAATCATCCCGAAGACATACTGGAAGTTGAGGTAGAGACTCCTAGTATATTCCAAGATATTGATGACCAGTCTGATTATAAGAAAGAATTAAAGAACAACGAATAAATCACAGGAAACCCGTTACCTCTCAGTCGCACAAAACTTTGCAATTTTAATCCGTTATTCTGCTGGGACGTAGCGTTCTCTCTAAAAAGCCTAATCAACAGAAGGAACAAGAGAAGAAAACAGCTGATATGAGTTGAGTCTTGCAGTATATATTTTTGATAAATATATGGACTAGAATTGGATTAGATTAGTCTAATCTATGGCATTTCTGCTCTGATGCGTTCAGGAGTCATCGGTAGCTGGAAGAGCCTTGCCCCGACAGCATCGTAAATCGCATTAGCAACCACAGCGCCCATACAAATAATAGCCGGTTCTCCGCCTCCCTGGTGAGGAGAATCTTTGGCATCTATCAATACCGTCTCAATCTTTGGCAGCCAGGAGAAGCGTGGTATTTCGTACGTATCAAAATTGAGGTCAAAAATCTCTCCACCTTTGAAACGGATTTCTTCGGTTAGGGCGTAGCCCAAGCCCATGGTGATACAGCCTTCCATCTGCATTTTGGCTCCCTCAGGATTGATAACCAGTCCCATGTCCTGCGCACAGACAACGCGCTTTACCTGGACAGCTCCTTTTTTATCGACTTCAACTTCCGCCATATGAGCCACGTAAGTGCCCGAATCAATACCCAAAGATATTCCATAACCTCGACCGTTTCCTGCTTTGGATTTAGTCCAGCCGAACTTCTCTGCAGCTGTGGTGAGAACTCCGATCATTCTTTTATCCTTTAAATTCTTCAGGCGGAATTCCAGAGGATCTATGCCTGCTCTTAAAGCCATGATATCAATCTGCGATTCTCGGGCAAATGTGTTGGTGTTGTTGGAAGGTGCTCTCCAGGCTCCTGTGCCAAAGGGATGGGAACCAGGAGTTCCCCGCCAACCTCCCCCAGTGGAAGCAGTTCGATGATGAGGGATATCATAAAATTGTTGGGAGCCTCTTTCCCCTGCGAAATAGACAGTATAATCCCAGAGAAAAATTTTACCCGTGTCTTTGATTCCCGATTTTATCTTAACCACTGCTGCGGGACGGAACGTATCATAGAAGAATTCCTCTGCCCTGGTCCAGGCCACTTGGACGGGTTTCCCGGTTAATTTTGCCAACCGTGCTGCTTCTACAGCTTGTCTGTTTTGGTTTTTTCCACCAAATCCTCCTCCTACAAAAGGAGGGATGATGCGAACATCCTTGGAAGGAAAGCCCAGAGCCTCGGCGACTTCTTCTTTGGCGCCAAAAGGCCTCTGAGTAGAAGCCCAGACGGTAGCTTTGTTACCCTCGATTTTGGCTATTGCTGTATGAGTTTCTGTAGGGGCATGAGCCACGTAGCTGTTCAGGTATGTTTCCTCAACAATATGGGCTGAGAGTTTTTCTCCTGTTTGGAGATTTCCTCCTTGGGCTACTGTTTCTCTTTCTGGGGCAACTTTGAGCAAATGATCAAAAATTGTCTTATCGTCTACTTTTGCTTCTGGCAAATCATACTGGGCTTTTACTTTTGATAAAGCTTTTTCAGCCTCATCTGGATGTTTATGGAGGACAGCTATAAAATCCTCGTCTTTGACTACTCGGACCTCCTTTATTTTTTCGGCTGCAGAAGTGTCCACGCTCTTTATTTTTGCGCCATGGGAAGGCGGTCTTAAGATCCGGGCATACAACATACCAGGCAGGCGAATATCTCCCGCAAACACAGCTTTACCCGTGACTTTTTCTGCTGCGTCCGTTCGGGAAACAGGCTTGCCGATTATGGTAAATTCCGACAAAGGTTTTAAAGTAGCTTTTCTTTCCAATTTCTTTGCGATCTTTTTACCTTTAGTTAGCTGGGCATAGGTAACCTGGTTTTTGTTTTGTGTTTTGTCGAATATTACCCCGTCCTTTGCTTTCAATTTACTCAGAGGTGTCTGCAGATGTTCAGCTGCCAGCTCCATCAAGACTGCTCTGGCCTTTGCCGCGGCTTCTCTGAGAGGAGGTCCAAAGAAGCGGGTGCTCATAGAACCGAAGGTACCCATGTCCCAAGGACAGAGATCCGTGTCTCCCATGACCATATCGACTGAGTCCAAGGATACTTCAAGCTCATCTGCTAACATCTGGGCGAGTGAAGTTATGATACCTTGGCCCAGCTCAACCTTTCCTGTAAAGCAGCTGACTCTGCCGTCTTCTCCGATTCTAAGAAAAGCATTAAAATCTTCGGGTAGCTCTGGGCGAAACCTTCTGCGGCGTTGCTGAAGCAATGCTTCAGCATCTGTTAAAGAGACCAGAATTACGATTCCACCCCCGAAGAGCTTAATGAATTCCCGTCTGTCAAGGGGAAAATGGGCTTCTATATCACTAAAATCAAGGTCCATGTAATCATCTTTTTTCATCTATTTCCTCCTCTTTTCATTTCCTTGGCAGCGGTTTTGATGGCCATGACAATTCGGGCATATGATGCACAGCGGCATAAGTTTTCCTCCATGCCCTGAAGGATTTCTTTGTGGGTAGGCTGAGGATTTTTTAGCAATAGGCTGTAAGCGTTTAGGATCATACCGGGAGTACAGAATCCGCACTGAAGAGCGTTGTGCTTTATGAATGCTTTCTGCAAGGGGTGGAAATTTCCGTTGTTGGCTAATCCTTCGATAGTTATAACCTCTTTTCCTTTGACGTCTTTCACTGGGAACTGACACGAGCGGACAGCCTCATTGTTCACAAGGACAGTGCAGACACCGCAGCACCCCTCTCCACAACCGAATTTAGTTCCTGTAAGACTCAGTTCAGAGCGCAAGGCCCATAAGAGCATGCGCTCGCCGTCTAAAGTCAGTCGTGTGGGTTTATCATTGAGCTTGAAACTTATGGTTTCTCTCATGTTAATCTCCCTTTTTTATTTAAATTGCCGAGGAAATCGTAAGATTCATGTACGTATTTACAGGGGCTTGATTCATCAAGCCCGACCTTTTTTTATTTTGCAAATAAATATGTGGGTTTGATGAATCAAACCCCTACAAGCTTCAATCGCCTTAGAAAAAGAATTCCTATACTAAAGATAGAGCAGCTCTGTAGAGGACAATCTCTGCGAGTTCTTTCTTGTACCCGTTTTCGTCCAATGGCTTTGCTTCCTTCAGAGCTTCTCTGGCAGCTTTTCTCACCAGATCTTCTGTTACTTTTTTGCCTTTTATCATGTTCTCAGCCTTTGTTAGTCTCCAGGGAACAGGAGCAACTCCTCCTAAAACGATCTTTATATCCCTGAAAGTGCCTCCTGAAACTGTGCCTTTCACCGCTGCGGAAACCACGGCAAAATCCCAGGTTCCTCTTTCCTTGAGTTTATGATAAGTGCTTTTTTCTCCTTTTTTCGCCACGGGGATTCTTATCTCCCGCAAAACTTCATTCGGCTCCAGGATGTTCTCTTTTCTAACATTTACTTTAGGAAGGATATAGAAATTTTCCAGGGGGATGGTTTTATCTTTCTTAGGAGAGCTTATCGAAGCTTCTGCATCCAGGGCGATAAGGGGGGGTGCCAGATCCGAAGGATGGACAATGTAACAGAGTCCTCCGCCAAGTATGGCATGGTATTTGTTTTTCCCCCTTGATGCAAAACAGCTGGTTCCACCCTTTTTACGGCATTCTATTTGAGGGTCCCGATAATACCAGCATCGTGGTCTCTGGCACAGGTTTCCTCCCACAGTACCCATATTCCTGAGTTGAGGAGTGGCCATAGAATTGGCAGCTTCATGAAGTGCAGGGTACTGATTTTTTATCAAGGTATCTTCAGCCAGTCGAGTTAAGCTAGTCAAAGCTCCGATTCGGACTCCATTGTTTTCATTTTTGATGTAGGAAAGATCAGGTATGGATTTAAGGTCCACTATGACTTCCGGTTCGATTATCTCATCTTTTATCTCAGCCAAAAGGTCTGTTCCCCCGGCCATTAGTTTGTACATATCTTTTTTGTCGATTGTTAAAGAAGTTACCTGGTCAATTGTCTGGGGCTCGGCAATTTTGAAATCTTTCATCAGCCTACCTCCTTCCGTTTCAAAGCCTTGAGGACTTTATCAGGAGTCATCGGTATTTCTCTAACATGAACCCCGATAGCATTATAGACTGCATTGGCAATAGCTCCAGCAGGAGGGATTCGGGGTGGTTCGCCAACTCCTTTAGTACCCAGGTTATTTATCCTTGGGTCAACCATATCCACAACCAGGGGGATAATCTCAGGGATGTCCTGCGAAGTGGCAATCTTATAGTCCCTAAGATTCGGGTTAGCTAAGTTTCCGGTTGTGTCATCCATGATCCTTTCTTCAAATAGTGCTGTGCTTAAACCTTGGATGATACCCCCTATGATCTGGCTTTCTGCTGTTATTTTATTAATGAGTCTTCCTATCTCATGA
>WVZK01000146.1 GCA_011772475.1 Candidatus Aminicenantota bacterium
TTATGTAGGGGCTTGATTTATCAAACCAAACTTTTTATTTATGTAGGGGCTTGATTTATCAAGCCCACCTTATAATTATATAAATAGCTTCTTAATAATCCCGCAGGGAAACCTGCAGGATAAAAAACAGCTATTATCTCAAATGCTGACCTCTGATTTTGACTACAACCTCCCACAGGAACTCATTGCTCAGACACCTCTCCCTAAAAGGGAACAGTCTAAAATGATGATTCTCCACCGTCAAACTGGCAAAATAATCCATTCACGATTCGAAGAATTTCCCGATTATCTGAACAAGGGAGATGTTCTTGTCCTTAACAATACCAAAGTCATCCCAGCAAGAGCATGGGGGAAGACAGAAGGAAAAGAAATAGAATTTCTCTTCCTGAAGGAAATCCAAGAAGGTTTGTGGGAAGTCCTCTGTCGTCCAGCTAAAAAGGCTAAATTAAGAGATGTAATATCTTTTTCCCCTGGATTTGAAGGCAATATCGTCAAAGTCGAACCAGAGGGTAAAAGAGTGATCCGATTCTCTTCAGGCGACGTTCTCTCAAAGTTGAAGAAAATAGGCTTTGCTCCTCTTCCTCCGTACATAAAACGCAAAAAGAAAAATATCGAGCACAGGGCGAAGGATTTAGAAAGGTACCAGACTGTTTTTGCTCAAAAGGAGGGGGCCATAGCCGCGCCAACAGCAGGCCTTCATTTCACTCCTCAAATTCTTGATAGAATAAAAGCAAAACAAATTGAAATAGCAGAGATAACGCTCGATGTGGGATTGGCAACGTTCCAGCCGATTAGAGCAAAACGGGTAGAGGACTTTTGTATGCTTGAGGAAACATATTCCATAAGTCAGGCAGTATCCCAGACTATAAATGAAGCAAAAAAAGAGTCACGGCCGATAATCGCTGTTGGGACAACTTCGGTGCGAACTCTGGAGAGTGCTTTTAAAAAGGGAGAAATCCACCCAGGGAAAAGCTCCACAAATCTCTTCATCTACCCTGGTTATGGTTTTAACATTGTTGACAGGATCTTAACCAATTTTCACCTTCCTCAGTCAACGCTTCTTATGTTGGTGGCAGCCTTTGCTGGCCTTGACTTCATCAAAAAAGCATATCAAGAAGCGATCAGACAAAAGTACAGGTTTTACAGTTACGGCGACTGCATGTTCATTCTATAATACGTCCTGTCCGGTAAGCTAAATCGCTAATACCAAGCAAGATGCTTCTTGGGAGGCACGAAAATTTTCTTGATAGGAACTTTCGAGTATCCTCTATGTCGCTTAATAGTTATACGTTTGGTCTTTAGCTTAGCAACCACTCTGCCTCTAACATCTAAAGCTCGGGCCTGCAGTTGAAATAATATACCCTGTGCTGGAGTTTTAGGTAATAAAACATCGAAGAATCGGGCATTACCCAGAGAGGAAGCTTGAACGTACCTCGAAGGAAGTTTCATACTGTAGAGATCATATGATCTAGAAAAACGACTCCTTTGTTGGTCGAAAACCTGTATAATAAACTGAACTGAGTCAATATCAGGAAGATCCAAGAGGGGCTGTCCAAAACGCGCTTTACAGTTTCCGTTTCCTGTCCAGATTAAAGTCATAGCTTCGAATCGCTTCCCAAAATCATACCCTTCAATCAATTTGTGAACTCCACGCGCCGGAATCCATTCTGGAAATTCATAATCTGTAGAAGATATCACACCCACTGATTCGAGAGCCGCTAAGGCCCCATGAGTTCCAAATCGCCCTCTTAGCTTAGCTAAAAATTTTATAAATCTATTTCCACTTTCCCAGCCTTTTTTAAGGCTTACAATGACAGATGCAGGATGATTAACACGCCGGTGGGAAAGCCCCGTTTGAATCCGCATCAGACTATCAGGGTAGCGAGTTTCAACCGAAGCTTCTAATACTTGAGATTGAGGAATCCATCTCCCCAAAGGAAGATGGGGGACCAATCCTAAAGGATCTTCACCTACTAGGCTTCTAATTCTGAATTCGTTTTTTTCTTCACTATATTGAAAGGCCAAAGTCCCTTTTTGAGATATCACAAGAAAGACTTCTTTTTCTCTGTCATAAGTTACAACCACATCCGTCCAGGGTTGAGTAGCAAGGGTGTGGGCTAGTTCGATCTTTCGCGCATCCTGAATAAAAAAATTGGCTACAGACAGTATCCCACTGGTGTAATAGATAACATCATTGGGACCTTTAAGTTTTTTAGCTAGATTAAAATTATTTTCTTTCAATACTTTTTTGATTTTAATAATCTTCCCGCTTTTCAAAGTGTTACCGTGGTCAGACACTATAGTGACAACCAAAGGTTCCTTGAATTTTTTTAGGTGTTCTTCGCGGATTCGGGCGAGTTCTCTATCGACAGTTTTAAGAACCTTATGAAGACCTTTAGCACCCTTCATATGAGCAACGATGTCTGAAGTCCCTATTAATGCGAAAAACAATTGTGGCTGATTCGAACTAAGAACTGCGCGAGCAAGACCCTTCATTTCACCCTTAACAGAGCCCCCAGTTATAATATAAGCTATAATTTTTTTTATAACTCTATCGTCACTGAAATCAAATCGATTGGGATATGTAGGCTTCCCAACCTCGCGTATTAATCGCCCAACGATTTTATTAAGGCCAAAATTATAGTGTTTAGCTTGGTAGCTTTCCAGTTTTCCTGTATTCATTATCACCGCCCAGGCATAATTGGATAAAGCAGGAAAGGGCGCAATCACTTTTGATGGAGAACGATAATCCTTGAAAAGCCCTCTTTCCTGAGCCTCTATAAATATCGAATAGGGAATCGAATCTAAACATAGAAATAGATGTCGGGGACTTGAGTCGGCTGCAAAACTCTTTAACTCAAAAATAAAAACTAACGTAAAAAACCACAACACGCCGATCACAGCTAGGAACTTCCTTTTTTTGGTCACAACAATCTTCTCCACCCGTAGTTAAATTATAGCAAACTGGTTCCCTGACTAATATATATATGCGGCTATATATGAGAAGCAGTGTTTAAATTTTTGACCACTTCCCAGTTGAATCTCAGTATTTTTTTGTTCTGGTACTTACCTTTTTGCAGTTGTTTTTTCTTCCTCTTTAGCAATCTTTTGTTTTTCCTCCTGTTCCTATCCAAGTCTGAACTAAAAAGAGAAGTATAATTAATTAAATTAATTGAGTTAAGGTGCTCTGTCTTGCATTGCGACTGTATCATTGTCTTCAACAGGATGTCATCGTAACCATAGTGCCCACAAAAATCTTCGTCGTAGCCGCCAAGCTCCCAAAAAACATCCTTATGGATCAAAAATGAGTTAGGATGTGAGTTTCTGCTTTCTCCTTTATCCGAAAACCGCGAGAAGTAATAGACTGTCCCTTTATCCTTCTTAAGTTCTACGAGTTTTTCGCACATTTCCGGTTTAAGAACGTGATCGATATCAGAATTAAAAACCCAATCTGTTTTAGCAAACTTGAATCCCAGGTTCTTGGCACCAGGCTGGTTCCAGGGGATGTTATCGGTGATTCTCAGTTGCGTAAGATTGATCGGGAAATTGATTGCTAGATCTGCTATGTTATCGGAACAATCATCAATCAAGATAAAATGCAGCTTCTTCATCAGCTCTATCGGGTATTGAGACCAGTTATTTATTTGAATTCCTAGGGCTTCACTGCTGTTATAGTATGAATATAATATGGTCAACATCTCTCCACGCCCCTCAATTCATTAACAAACACAGAGCGAGAATAAAAAAATCAATCTCATTTCTCTTTCTTCCTTATTTTTTCTGTCTCTTTGATATCTACTTCAAATGTCTCAGGGTTTATAACAACTCCATGATCTTCTTTTGCTTTCTCAATGCTAATGATGCCGTTTTTTACTTCCTGGGCAACTTGAGCTGGGCGTCTAAGATAAGGATTGCCGTATCCTCCTCCTCCCCCAGCCTGCTGGAAAAGAATGGTTCCTTTCGGCACATCTTCAACAAGGTCTTTACTTGTCGTCTTATACACTTTCCCATCTGGATATTGAAGCTCTATTTTATTCAGTGTCGCTGTCTTTCCCTCAAAAAGCCCGAAAGGGGCTTCTTCATCTCCATCTCCAAAAGTTACGACTTTCGTCTTCTCTCCTCCTATCTTGAACTTGGTTTCAACGCCAAGTCCTCCTCGCCACTGTCCAGCCCCAGCAGAATCAGGCCAGTATTCGTGGTGTAATAATAAATGCGGTGTCTGCTGCTCGAACATCTCATAATCCTGGTCCAGTACGCCTCCAGATGCATCTATCATGCCAATGTGGTCATATCCATCCACTCCATGGGTGGCACCAGAGCCGCCCTTCAATCCCAAGAAGCCGATATCGACGTAGCTATCTTTTTTCCTGGGATCAAAGCCGCTCGTCAAATAACATAAAAGCTGGTTCCACCCTGCAGTTACCCTCTTGGGTATCGCATGAGAAAGAGCTCTAATTATTGCATCTGCATTCGGAGGGCAGAGATGATTTCCGAAGGTAGTTGCAGCGGGATATTTAGCATTCAAGATAGTGCCTTCTGGAATGATAATCTTCACAGGCCTTACCATCCCGTCATTATGAGGCATATCAGGGTTGACCATCTGGAGAAAGGTTAAAAGGGTGGCGCTCGCAGATGAAGTGTATGTTCCGTTAACAAATCCATCTGTCTGAGGATCTGTATCTGAATAATCAAAGGTAATCTCCTCGTCTTCGACTGTTATCTTAACCCTTATTTTATATTTCGAGCCAGGTGTCCTGCCGTCATAATATACACTGGATTCTCCCCGGTATACTCCGTTGGGGATTGTTTTTATCTCTGCGCGCATCATCTTTTCTGTAGAGTCAAAAAGATATTCTTTATGAGATTCAAAGACTTTAAGCCCGTATTTTTCAACAAGCTTTTGCACTCCTCTCTCCCCCACTACACAAGAACCTATCTGAGCTCTCATATCCGCAGCCACGATATCAAAACGGATATTGGCAAAGATGAGGTCCCAGACATCCTCTCTTAGTTTCCCTCGCTCATAGACTTTAACCGGTGGTATCCTGAGTGTTTCCTGCCAGACTTCTGTGGCTCGGGGATTATATCCTCCTGCGACTGCACCTCCCACATCTGCTTGATGTCCCTTCGAAGCAGACCAAGCTATAAGTTTATCTTTGTAAAAAATTGGCTTATAGACAGCCACATCATTGTTCTGATTGCCCATGGAGAAGACATCGTTATGAAATATGACATCACCGGCATGAATATCATCGCCGAAATAACGAACTATATACTCACACACAGGTCCCAGCGAAAAAGAAAGGATAGGAAGGTTTTCAGTCTGTTCAAGCATCTTCCCCTTTCCGTCATATAGTCCGGTAACGAAATCTTTTGCTTCGCAGAGGATGGGCGAGCGTGTCGTTTTTTCTAAGACAATACTCATCTCTTCGGTTATGGATTTAAACCTTCTCTGGAATACAGAAACCAGTATCTTGTCTATCTTCATTTTGTTAGCTGTTTTCTATTTAATCCTTTTCGTACATTCATTTTATATATTCAAAAGGTGGGCTTGATAAATCAAGCCCCTACAATTCTTCATGTCCAATGCGGGTTTGATGAATCAAACCCCTACAACCTTCTTTTTGATTTCTTTTTCTTTTGTTTTTAAATACATCGTGTAGCTTCCGTATTTGTCGCAAAGAATATTATATTCGGGAGTTACGAAGGTTGTTGTATTAACCTGCTCTATAACAGCTGGTCCTTCTACTCTGTTTCCATACCTAAGTCTATGTCCATCGTACACGGGTATTTCTTCAAAGGCTCCCTTCAGAGGCAGATATACCTTTCTCTTCTTTTTAAAAGCATCTGAAGGATCAAGCTTGTCATGCTTTTCCTTTTCAAATTTTGGCTTGGTTGTCTTCCCAATACTCGTGAGTCTCAGGTTAATCAACTCAATCGGCGTTCCCACTTCTTCCAAAGAATACCCGTAAAGCCGATTATGCTCTGGATGAAATTTTGAAACCACGGATTCGATATTTCCTCTCTCCAGCTCATCCGCGGTCATCTCCACGTTTACTTCGTGGTACTGTTTTACATACCTCATATCCAGGGAATAAATATATTGAATAGATCGCTCCGGGATGTTTTCTGATCTAAGAAGCTCTGTGGCTTCTTTCTGCATTTCATTAAACATAGACCTAAATTTCTTTTTATTTAACTTGTTTAAAGATGTCGAGTAGGTTCGGACGAAATTGTGCTTCAGATCAGACATCAACATTCCCGCTGCGCAAAAAATAGACGATTCCTTGGGGATAACCATGACAGGGATCTCAAGCTCCAGGGCAATCATACAGGCGTGAACCGGCCCCGCTCCACCTGCCACTACCAGAGGGAACTCTCTCGGATCGTGCCCGCGCTTGACACTCACCTCCCTCACCCCAGAAGCCATATTGACGTTTATCACCCGGTACATCCCGGCCGCTGCCTCAACCATATTCATGCCTAAAGGAGTAGCTATCTTTTCTTTTATGGCCCTCTCTGCCCGCTCATAATTCAGTGGAATCTTTCCTCCGGCAAAAAAATCTTTATCCAGATAACCCAGCACGAGGTCAGCATCTGTACAGGTTGGAAGTTCCCCTCCCAAATCATAGCACGCAGGTCCTGGCTTTGAGCCGGCACTCTGAGGCCCCATCCGCAAAAGTCCTCCCTCATCTACCCAACCTATACTTCCTCCTCCAGCTCCGATGGTCACAATTCCCAGCATAGGAAGGGCAATTCTTAGCCGGTTAATCTCTCCCTCGGTAGTAACCAGCGGTGTTTTGTCTTTAATAAGCGCGGCGTCGAAACTTGTTCCGCCCATATCGATTGTTAAGCAATCATCATAACCCTGGACAGACGTGTACTCGATTCCAGCTACTGGTCCTGCTGCAGGACCCGAGAGGAGGGTTACGGCAGCTTTATCCATTGCAATCTGGGGCGATACAACACCTCCATTGGACTGCATGATGAGCAAGACGCCTTTAAAGCCGACATCTTTTAGTTTGTTAATCAGGCTTCTTATGTAGCCCTTCAGTATAGGACCTACATAAGAGTTTAAAACCGTTGTCGATACCCTGTCATAAAACCTAATGCTCGGAAAAAAAGAGGATGAAACGGTTAAGTAGGGGCTTGATTTGCCAAGTTCTTGCTCTATAATTTTTTCGGCGATGGATTCATGGGCATCATTAGCAAAAGAATTCATAAAACAGATAGCAATGGCTTCGATGCCTTCTTTTTTAAAAAGCTTGGCAGCATCGAAAATATCTTCCTCTCTGAGGGGAATTACAATATCTCCCTTGTAATCTAGCCTCTCCTCGACAGGAAATCTCAGGTGTCTCGGAACCAAAGGCTCCACGTTAGTGTATCTGTTGTTATACTGTTCTTCCCTTATCCCTCTCCTCATCTCCAGCGCATCTCTTAAACCTTTTGTGGTTAAAAGCCCTGTTCTTGCTCCCCTGCGTGTCAATACTGCGTTTGTTGTAACAGTGGTTCCGTGCACAATTGTCTCAACATCCTTGATGAATTCTTTTAAAGATATGTTTCTGGCTTTTGCCATTTCGGCAAGACCCTCCATCAATCCCATTGATGGGTCATCAGGAGTGGATAAAACCTTATAAATCTCAGAGCTCCCATCCTTAGAAGTCAGCAGAAAATCCGTGAACGTCCCCCCGACATCTATTCCAATTTTGTATTGCATATTTATTTCTGTTTTTCTATAAACCGGTTGGCTCTTTGAATTCGCCAAAGACTTCTTTAAAAACTTTGGTTATCTCTCCTAAAGTTGTATAGCTCTTCACAGCTCTTAAAATATGCGGCATAACGTTCTCTTCCGTCTGAGCAGCGTTTTTCAATCCAATCAAGGCATCGTTTACTTCGTTCTCATTTCTTTCAGTTTTTATCTCCTTAAGCTTTCTCTTTTGTTCGTCAGCAACTTTAGGATTAAACTGATGAATCTCAACCTCGGCTTTCTCCTCTTCCATCACATATTTATTTACGCCGATTTTCGTCGTATCTCCAGATTGAATCTTTTTCTCCTGAATATAAGCTTGCCGGCTTACTTCTCCCTGTATGTAGCCTGTCTCCACCGCCTTAATCATGCCGCCCATCTCTTCTACCTTCTTCATACACTCAACTATTTTTTTCTCCATCTCATCTGTTAACCACTCAATATAATAGGAGCCGGCTATGGGATCGACCGTATCCCTTAGTCCCATCTCATCTGCCAGAATCTGCATCGTCCTCAAGCTTATAAGCGCTGCCTTCTTCGAGGGAATGGTGTAAGCCTCATCATAAGAACAAAGTGCCATTGTTTGGGTTCCTGATAAAGCCGAGATCAATGCATAATAAGCACCGCGAACTATATTGTTTTCAGGCTGCTGTATTGTTAAACCGCCGCCTCCGCCGCCGGCAATCATCCTTAAGGTCATTGAGCGAGGATTCTTGGCTCCAAAACGTTCCTTTATGATCTTTGCCCAAAGCCTTCTTCCAGCTCTGAATTTTGCTACCTGTTCCCATAGGTTGCCATGAATGTCAAAGTTGAAGGCGATCCTCCCAGCAAAATCATCGATTTTAAGTCCTCGATTAAGCACTTCCTGAATATAGGCTATAGCAATCTCAAAGGCATAAGCCATCTCCTGAACTGGGGTAGCACCTGATTCTCTTAGATGATAACCGCAAACACTGAAGGGATTGAACTTGGGAACATTCTTAGAACAGAATTCAACCATATCGCCTATTAGCCGGATTGAAGGCTCTACCGGAAAAATCCATGTCCCCCGACCTATATATTCTTTCAATATGTCATTCTGGGTTGTGCCTCTTACCTCATCCCAAGGTATCCCCTGCTTTTCTGCCACCACAAGATACATAGCCAACATCACCGAGGCTACAGGGTTGATAGTTAGCGAGGTGCTGATTTTATCGATTGGGATACCGGCAAAAGCCTCTTCCAGATCTTTGAGAGTATCAATAGCCATTCCTACCCTGCCGACTTCTTCTTCAGCAAAAGGATCATCAGAATCCAGGCCTAGCTGTGTCGGTAGATCAAAAGCAACATTGAGTGCAGTCTGCCCCTGGTCAAGCAGCCATTTAAACCTCTCGTTTGTTTCTTTGGCAGTCCCGAATCCTGAATACTGGCGCATAGTCCAGGGGCGTTTGCGGTACATCAGAGGATGGATACCTCTCGTGAAAGGATACTCGCCCGGTTGACCAATATCTTCCTTGTAATTTAGATCTTTGATGTCTTCAGGACCGTAGACAGGCTTAACCTTTATCCCGGACTCAAGGTTAACTTCTTTAATCTCTTCTGGTTTATCAGATTTTTTCATTTTGCCCCCCTATTCTTCTTTTTATAAACTCTATGATTTCATCCAGCCTGGCTCCAACCGGAAAAACCTCCTCTACACCATACTCTTTGAGAACTTTCGCATCCTGTTGGGGGATATTGCCGCCGACCAGCACTATTTTATCGGTCAGTTTCTTTTCCTTAAGCTGCTCCATCAACTTTTTACTTAGAGGAAGATGGGCACCAGAGTATACTGATAAGCCGATAACATCCACATCTTCTTCTAAGGCGGTGTGCACTATTTCATCGATTTTTTTGTGAAGGCCAGTGTAGAGAACCTCCATCCCCGCTTCTTTTAGGGCATGCACGACTACTTTCGCACCCTTGTCATGCCCATCAAGGCCGGGTTTAGCTATGAGCACCCTGATTCTTCTCTCGTTCAAAGTCCTGTCCCCTAGAACTTATAATTAGATGATGGAACTTAATATTTGCCGTCGATGATCTCGGTTAAAACTCCGTGGGTAGCTGCGGGATGGATAAAGGCAAAATTTCTCTTGTACTCGGCAAAAAACCTAGGCTTTTGATCGATAAGCCTTACTTTATTTCTTTTTAGCAGCTCCAAAGATTTCTCGCAATTATCCACATTATAGCTTATGAGCATAACTCCTTCGCCCACACGCCTGATAAATTTAGCCACCTCTCCGGTGCCATCAAGGTCTTCCATGATTTCTATTGCTGTTGGTCCGACCATAAAGCCCGTTACCCTGATCTTCTCTGGCTCATCGACGTAGCGGTAAGCTACGTCCCAGCCAAAGGCATCTATATAGTCCTTTTCAGCTTTTTTTACATCGTTGACTGCAATACAGATATGATCTACATAGTTTGCTTTAAGTTTTTCTGGCATTGGCAACACTCCTTTTCAATAAAAGATATAATTTTGAAAACCATGGATATATCATAAAATCCAAATTGCTTTATTATTAATCCTATTTTCTTGAGATGTAAGGCGTATTCCCGGTCTCAGGTGAGCCAGGAGGAAGTTTGAAAAGAAGAGCGCCCTCCACCGGACACGCTTCGAAGCATTCCCCGCACTGCTGACAGAGGTCGAGTACGATGGCCGCCTTGCCCCTGTGCAGTCCGATGATGCCGGGAGGACAGGACCTCGTGCAAGCTCCGCAACCGTTACACCTAAAAGCATCAACCCATGGATAGAGCCCCTTATCGCTCGAACCAGAATGGGGATAAACGCTCATTTTTGTACCAGGAATCTGGGGACGAGCACTCGCAATTTCATTTAATATCATTATGAATCTCCTTTACTTATATTTTAGAATCTCATTCCTAAGCGGTAGCCATCCTGGATGGCATCAAGGCCGCGCCTTACCCATACACAATCTCCGATCATAGCGGTATCAGCCTTGAAAGAGCCGTAGCCCAGCTCTTCATTGGGAACGAGTCGAGCTAAGATAACAGTATCGGCAGGTATGGTCTGGTTCTTGAACTGCTTTTTTTCTTTTGTCTTCCTTTCTACAATCGTCCAGTCCGCCACCACACCTTTATCAGTGATCTTTTTAGCCTGCCCGTAGGTAAGCTGTTGAACCTTTGCCTGCTTTAGTCTGAGCCTGTAACGCCAGATGTATGAAGGATTGACATCCCAACCAAACCTGGGAGCAGGATCGATCATAGCCAGGTTATAATCCTTTATTTTTTCCTTTTCCATTTTTCCGATCACAAACAGGGCAAGAGAGATTGCAGCACCCGAGCCTCCGAGAATAACCACGTTCTTTCCGAGCTTTACTTTGCCAGTGAAAACATCGAACATGCTCACCACATGGGGCTTATCTGCTCCAGGAATATCTGGAACATCGGGCACAGCACCTGTGGCAATAACCAGCGAGTCCGGCTTTTCCTTTTCCAGAAGCTCCTTGGTCACCAAAGTGTTGAGAACAAATTTAACTCCTGACTTATCACACCGAGCCTTGATGTTGTTAACCCACCTCATAAATTCCTGATCGTCCCAGTATTTGCTTGATCTTTCACCCCAGGGATTCCGCGAAGCATAATACCACTG
Source organism: Candidatus Aminicenantota bacterium (assembly GCA_011772475.1). Lineage (GTDB taxonomy): Bacteria > Acidobacteriota > Aminicenantia > Aminicenantales > Aminicenantaceae > SOIV01. The sequence goes on from WVZK01000146.1 coordinate 11,376, forward strand.
CCCGCCGATGTGACCGGTCTTTTCATAGACAGTCACCTCATGGCCCTTTTCGGCTGCAATGCTGGCTGCTTGAAGACCAGCGATTCCAGCACCTGCCACAATTATCTTTCTCTTTACCTCAGCCTTGGGGAATCCGCAATAGCCCCATTCGCGTTCGCCCTCATGGCCGCAAGAGGGGCGAACGGTGCAGGTAACCGGAGCATCACGGAAAAGCCGGGCCAGGCAAACCTGGCAAGCAATGCAAGGAATAATATCCTCCTGGCGATCCCACTTGATTTTATTAGGAAGAGCAGGATCAGCAATCTGGGGCCGGCACATTTCCCATATATCAAGCTTCCCTTCAGCGATAGCCTTCTCAGGAATCTCTGGAACAAAAAGTCTGTAGGCCATGCTGATAGGTATCTTCACTGCCTCCTTGGTTCGTTCAGCCACGTAGAGCCATTTTCCCATCGGAATATCCCTGGAGATAACTGAGCCCAGAGATTCCTGCCATCCTACGGTGACGCTTATATAATCACAACCAGCTGCCTCAGCTATTTTAATCGACTCCAGGCTTTCCTCTTCGTTGTTTCCCTCTACATCATCCAGCATCTCCCAGCCGCAGAGCCGTATGCCTAGTGCTATATCAGGGCCAACCTCTTTGCGAATCCCCTCGACAATTTTCCTCATAAATGTGCTTCGCCCATGGATATCGCCGCCGTACTCATCGCTTCTCCAATTCGTGAATTTAGAGATAAAGTTGGAAATAAGATAGCCGACTATTCCTGAGATCTCGATTATTTCGTACCCGGCCTCCACTGCTCTTCTGGCGCCGTCTATGTGCTCCTGAATACATTCCTCAACCTCGGGGACGCTCATTTTCCTTGGCGGCCGGAATCGGCGCAGCCTTTGTTTGATTGCTGATGGCCCCACAGTATAGGGAAGGTTTATTCCCCCTACACGACCGCAGTGCATCAATTGAAGACAGGCCAGAGCATCCCCTTGATGGATAATATCAGCCATCTTCTTCAAACCTGGGATAAACTTGTCATCCCAGATTCCCATCATTCCTACGTACCCTTGACCTTCACCCCTCGGGTCAGTATAGGCACCTTGCGTAGTCACAATCCCTGATCCGCCTCGCGCGTGTGCTTCAATATAAGCAAGTTCCTTCTCGGAGACAAAACCATCGCTGTAATTGAAGTTCGTCTCTGTAGATGCGTACTTAATCCTATTTTTTGCCCAAAACTTGCCAATCTGAATCGGACTGAAGATATTCGGGTATTTCTTTTCTCCCGGAAGCATGTTCTCCTCCTTCCTGATTGCTGGGAAAAGCCATCAGCGAGCTCGAGCTGACTCTTTCAATCTCTCAATCATCCAAGCTTTCTTCCTGCGCCTGCGCATGAAAGATTATACGGAAAAACATTTAATTTGCAAGAAACTTGATTTTTCCATAGAATTCAATGAGGAAGAGAGGAGCAAGTATCTTGAAGCCTCAAGTTGTGCTCAGCTTAGAGCAGGCCCTTACCTTAACCCACGCAACGCTGCGCTTTGTCCATTTGGGCTGGCGGGTTATTCGGGTGGAGCCAACTCCTTTGGAAGGGCGCAAGTCCAAGGGCGATCCCAACCGCTACATAGGACGACAAGTAGCAGGCGAGGACCGGCACAGTTATTTCATAGCTCCAAACCTTGGGAAGGAAGCTATCGCTATAGACCTGAAACAGGCTGAGGGACAGGCGCTTTTAAGGCGCCTCATCAGGGAACTCCGTGTGGATGTTTTCTGTACAAACACTTTGCCTTCACGCCACAAGCTACTTGGAATAGATTATGAAGGCTTACGCCAAGAAAAGAAGGATCTAATCTGGTGCTGTATTTCTGCTCTGGGGCTAGCACATCCTGATGTCCCTGGCTACGACCCAATAATCCAAGCGCTCTGTGGATATATGGATATCACTGGACACGCTGACGGACCGCCGCTTCAGTGCGGACCACCGTTAGCAGACCTTAAAGCAGGAGACGAGGCTTTTGTCCAGATCATACTGGCTTTGATGGAGCGCAACGAAACAGGCAAGGGGAAGCAGATTGACATCTCAATGGCCCAGGCAGCAGTCTCCTGGTTACACACTTTCCTCCCCATGCTGGATATGGACAGCCCTCCGTCTGAACTAAAACGATCGGGTAACGAACACCGCCAGTTTATCCCTGTAAACGCTTACCAGACAAAAGACGGATTCATCTACATGGCGATCGGCAGCGATGCTCAATGGAGCCGTTTGGTCAAACAGCCTCTGTTTTCATCTCTTGATGAAGAACGGTTTACAACCAACGAAGGGCGCCGCAAGGACAAGGCAGAACTGCACAAGTCCATCGAAGCAATTACAAAGCAACATCCTTCTGACAAAATAGCCAAGGTGTTGGCCGAAGCTGGAATACCTCACTCGCCGATCACCCCGATAGAAGATGTGCCTGAGCTGCCTTTTGTTTCTTCCAATGCCTTGAAAACCGCAACACCCGATGGCCGCATGGTAAGGCTGCCTCCTCCAGCAGTGGAGACGGAGTATCTTGCACAAATTAAGAGAACTCTTCCTTTTGCACCGGCATACGGCGAACACACAGATAGCATCCTTAAAGAGGTAGGATTGCCCCCATCTGAAATCTCATCACTCAGAGAAAGAGGGATTGTGGCATGAGGCGTTTTGATTACCTCAGGCCAAAATCTCTTAAAGAAGCCCTGCAGCTGAAGAAAACCATAGCTGGTGCCAAATATATATCAGGGGGGACAGACCTTATAGTCCAGATCAAGAACCGGGAGCTGCAACCAACTACGCTGATATCTCTGCGATCAATTCCCGAACTTGCCAGAATAGAAATCAACGGCGGAGCTCGTATCGGGGCCCTAGCTACCATCAGCGATCTAATCCAGCATATCGAACTCGGCCATAACTACCCTGTGCTCATAGCAGCAGCCAAGAGGCTGGGAAGCCTACAAATCCGCAACGTCGCCACCACAGGTGGGAACCTCTGCAACTGTTCTCCAAGCGCAGATATGGCCCTGCCGCTCCTCGTATTGGAAGCAAAAGTCAGGCTCCAATCTGCTAAAGCAAGTCGAGAGATCCCGCTCAGTGAATTCTTCAAAGGTCCTGGCAAGTCATGCCTTTCTTCAGATGAGATAATGACTGACATCCTATTGGAACCTCCCTCGCAAAAAACAAAGGCAACTTTTCTGAAAAAGGGTAGGGTGAAAATGGACCTGGCCATTGCCAGCTTGGCCCTTCTGGTTGAGATAGAAGGAGGCAGATGCCGTAAAGCCCGTATCGCTGCTGGTTCTGTGGCGTCGATGCCGCTGCGTCTTTTCGATGTGGAAGCTTTACTCGAAGGCTCCACTATATCTAAAGATTCAGTGTCCAAAGCCCAGCAATTGGCGAGAGACACCGTTTCTCCGATAACTGACCTCCGCGCTACTGAGGAATACCGCCGGCATGTAGTCGGAGTATACATGAAGCGCGGACTCGAAAAGGTCTTCGGATAAAGACAAGCATGAAAGCAGAAATCTCTTTCATCCTCAACGGCTCTGAAGTAAATGTGACCATCGATGGACATCTTCGGCTCATCGATATCCTAAGAAACACGATGAGCCTGACCGGCACCAAGGAAGGGTGCGGCGAGGGCGAGTGTGGGGCTTGTACGGTAATTGTCGACGGCAGAGCTGTGAACTCCTGCTTGTATCCAGCCCATGAGATCGAAGGCAAGAGCGTTACTACCATTGAAGGCCTCCGAATGCCCGAACACAAACTGTCGGAAATCCAGCAGGCGTTTGTCGATAACGGTGCGATCCAGTGCGGCTTTTGCACGCCTGGTATGATCATGTCAGCCAAGGCTTTGCTCGATTCCAATCCCAATCCATCAGACGAAGAGATCCGAGACGCTTTGCAGGGCAATCTATGTCGCTGCACTGGCTATGTGCAGATAGTCGAGGCTGTGAAGAGCGTGGCCGGGCAAATAATGGGCAAAAAATGAAAAATTTCCACTACATCGGAAAAGAAACTCCGCGGCCAGACGCACCCGATAAGGCAGCAGGTAAAGCTCTTTATATCCATGACCTCGAGCGCCCGGGCATGCTGTATGGAAAAATAAAATTCAGCAACCATCCTCACGCCCGGATTAAACATATCGACGCCTCAAAAGCCGAGCGCCTTAATGGTGTCAGGGCAGTGATTACTGCAAACAACTCACCTGAGGTTCGCTTGGGCTTCTTAGGCGATAATGTTGCCCTGAAGAAAGATAAGGTTCGCCAGTATCGGGATGAGATTGCTGCGGTTGCAGCAATAGATCCTGATACAGCAGAAGAGGCGGTAGAGTTGATCAAGGTAGAGTACGAACCTTTGCCCGGTCTCTTTTCGCCTCAAGAAGCTATGAAGAAAGGATCGCCCCTCATCCATGAAACCGATGCCCAGGGTCGTCCCAGAACAGACAACTTGGTCCCTCTGCGGTATCGTCACCAGTCGGGCGACTTGGATGCCGGAAAGCGGGCAGCGAAGTATGTAGCAGAGGGCGAGTTCTCTACTCCGCGTGTTCAGCAGTGCTGCATGGGAACTGCAGGATGCATAGCCGAGTTTGACATGAACAGCAACCTTACCATCTGGGCCAAAACTCAGATCCCTTTTCTGGCCCAACGTGACTTCAATCGAGCTCTTTCGGATATGGGCTTACGCGACAAAAACACTCGCATCATCGTGCCTGCTCTCGGAGGGGGTTTCGGGACAGGCCTTGACACTCATGCTTACGAATACATAGCCATCCTGCTGGCGTATAAGACTGGCCGACCGGTAAAGATCGTCTATGCAAGGGACGAGGAGTTTGCCTATCTTTCTCCTCGGCAATCTTCTATTACCAAAATCACCCAGGGCTGTGACCAGAATGGCAGGCTCACTTTCCGCGAGGTCGAAGTACTGCAGGATAACGGAGCCTACACGTCCTGGGGAGCGACTTATCCCTCGGTCATGATGATGCCAGCCACTTCACTCTATCGTGTTTCCAACATCTACTTCAACGCTAAATTAGTCTACACAAACAACACCTTTTGCCAGGCTATGCGTGGATACGGCAATCCTGAGCACACCTGGGCTCTGGAAAGTAACTCAGATGAACTTGCCAGAGAGGCTGGGGTAGATCCATATGAGTTCAGGATAATTAACTGCAACAAACCTAAAGAGACCACGCCCATGGGATTTAAGGTAAGCACCTGTGGTCTAAAGGAGTGCTTGCAAACAGTCGCTAAAAAGCTGGACTGGAAGAAACAGAACAAAAAGGGCAAGTGCCGTGGAAAGGGGATGGCTTCTCTTGTTCATGTGGGTGGCGGTGGCCGTATCTATCGATCGGATGCCAGCGGACTCATCTTGAAGCTTGATGATTTCGGTAACGTAAATGCTTACCACGGCGGGGTGGAGATGGGTCAGGGCCTTCATTCTGTCTTGACTCTTGGGATTGCCGAAGCCCTTGGCGTTCGCCCGGATAAAGTATTCATTAATCCGCTTGACACATCAACTTGTCCGTGGGATGTAGGAACTCATGCAAGCCGGGGCGCGTTTATGGCCTGTAATGCTGCCATCCTTGCGGCCAATAAGCTACGCGGCAAGATCTTTAAGCTGGCAGAGGAACTATTTCCGCAAGAGGCAGAAAAAAACCTCAAGAAGTATAGAAAGAAAAATCCAGGCTACAAACCGCCTGCTTTCGATTTTGTGAAGGAAGCAAAAAAAGAACGCTTCGATTTAAAGGATGGATCCATTTTTATCAAAGGCGCCCCGCCTGAGCCATGGTTAAGTTTGGACCTGGGAAGGCTGCTTCGGGCAATCCACTTCCGCACTCAGGGTCAAATGTTGGCAACCGAAGTCTTCTACGATCCGCCGAATGAACTGCCTGACTTTGCCAAGGGATTTGGCAACATCTCTGCAACCTATGCTTATGGAACGCAAGGCGCAGAAGTAGAAGTGGATACTGAGACTGGCGAAGTCAAGATTCTGAGAATGGTCGCGGCCCACGACGTGGGCAAGGTTCTGAATCCCCGGGCACTCAAGGGGCAGATTTATGGGGCGCTCGCGCAAGGAATTGGATATGCTCTTTATGAAGAGCTTCAATCTGAAAAAGGGAAGATAGTAAATCCGAATTTCAGGGACTACAAGATTCCCACTGCCCAGGAGATGAATTTTCCTATAGACCTTGAGTTTATCGAAACCAATGACAGCTTCGGCCCTTTCGGTGCCAAAGGAGTCGCCGAGCCCGGCCTGGTTCCCACCGCTCCTGCTATCGCCAATGCAATCTACGATGCTGTCGGGATCAGGGTCCGCGATCTCCCTATCACTCCGGAAAAGATTCTGTCAGCGTTGAAGAAGCTCAAGGCATCAAAAGGCTAAAATTGGGGCCTGTCCTCTTTTTTCGACAACTGCTCACGATTTATGACAATATAACAGCTAAAATTCTCTTCTTTTGCCTGAAAATACTTGGCATAAAAGTTGCAAAAGATGTATAATGGCAATGCAAGAAAGGAGATGAACAAATGAAAAAATTAGTTCTTATCTTTTCTGTTATTTTCTTAATATCAAGCTGTACTACTATTGACGAGATGTATACTGGGGACGGTGTAAGAGTAAAGCCTGAAAAACATAAAGAATCCTATGATGATAGTCCTTATTATTCTCATTACAGCCCGTATTATTACAGTCCGATCTTTTGGGGAGGATTTTCTTTAGGATTTCCGTATTTCTTCTGGAGCCCATATTCCTTTTATGGATTCTATGATTATTATTATGGATATTACGGCCGCTATTATTGGGGTTATCCCATCTATTATAGATCAAGGTATGGAAGATCTGTGATCACCAAGAAACAGCTAAAGAAGAGGACTAGCTCGAGAGTTACAACGGGAAATGTCTATGGAACCGTTGGAAAGACAACGAGCACTGGAAGGATAAAATCAACGGTTAAAAGAACAGGTTCGTCAACAAGGTCAAGAGGCACATCCTCCGGAAGGGTATCAAGAGGCACCGTGTCAAGAGGTACGGCATCAAGAGGTACGGTATCAAGAGGTACGGTATCAACAGGCGCGGTAAAGAAAAAGAAATAATAAAAGAGTAGCCTGTCCCCTTTTTATTGTCCCTTGTTTATTCCCCTTTCTACTTTTTTAGATCTACTTTAACAACAACTGCTGCTGCAGTATCTCCGGCTGCACAACCATCAAATAGTCCATATCCCCCGCCTTTAACCACCAGCTCTTCGATTAATTCGATGATCAACCTGGCACCTGTTGGCCCTTGAGGATGTCCCCAGATTAGTGAACAGCCATAATTGTTCATATCCTCAACCTTGATTCCCATCTCTCGGCAGAAATAAATGTCGTTCACAGCAAAAGGATTGTGAGTTTTAATGGCCTTAACGTCTTTTATCCCTATCCCTGCATCAGAAAGTGCTTTTTTGGCTGCGGGCACTACGGACATAGCCATATAGCCTCTCTTAGCCCTTGCCTCAGCGTAGGAAAGAACTTTTATCTCTATATTCGGGTCTCGGCTGAGCTCTTGTGCTTTCTCCTGAGTGGTGATGACAATACTCGCGTTCCCATCTGCCGGGAATGTTTGTGTTCCAAAGGTCACTGTACCCCTTTCGAGCGCAGGCCTTAGCCTTGCCAGCGCATCTGCAGATGTGGGAAAAACGCCCTCATCACCGCTAACTGTGGCAATTACTTTCCGTCCAGATGGATCCTTGACATCAATCGGGACAACCATAAAACGGTGAAGGAAAGCACTATTATCCTTTAAAGCATCCTGGTACTGGTTATATCTTATAAGGGTAACTTCATCCTGTTCTTCCTTTGATATCCCTGCTTCCTCAGCTACATTCTCTGCAGTTTCAATCATGGCATTCTTGGCCCACGGATCATAACCAAAATTATCCCAAACCCAGTCTTCTTTATCACCTGTTCCACCCACACCTAGCGGATTGGGATAATAGATATGAGGTCCGTTACTCGTCCTATCGCAGGTGACCACAAGAATCGCTTCTTTTTCTCCGATTTCTATTCCCTCAGCCGCAACACTCAAACATTTTGCCGAGGTCGCACATGCTTGATTGATCGAAGGGCCTGTTATCCCAGTAGCCCCTACCATAGCTGCCATCCACGGCGCACCGTAAAAACAGCTTTTTTGGGGTATTGTCATTCCCAGGACAATTCCGTCGAATATCTTTTGAGCGATTCCTCGGGCAGGGAAGGCCCCCCTGCAAATCTCAGCTGCAAACTGCATTGAATGGAGATTAGCAAAACTTCCTTGCCACCGACAAAAAGGCGTGCTCCAGTATCCATCATATGGAATAAATGCTTTTTCAAAAAACATTTTTACCTCCGGTTTCCATTTTTTTTGCTTTCATACACCTTTTTTGGATTAGGCGTGGGAAAATTCGGCATTCTTTTTCGGACCGAATTTCATAAAATTCTCCATCCCTATTCTCATATCTTTGGTCCTCAGACATTTTCCGAAGATCTTGGCTTCATGTTTCAGGCCTTCTTCTAGGGTCATTTTTGCTCCTTCAAGTATGGCTTCTTTCATTATCTCATCGGTCTTTCGAGAAAGATGCCCGATATCAACATCGGGCAGAGATTTTGGAATCTCGATCGGCTCCCTTTTTATTGGAGGAACTTTAACTTCGCCCGAAATTATTTTCTTCGCAAAGGCTATCCCGGCTTCTTTGACATCACCTTCGACTTCTTCCTGGATCAATCCTATCTTTAATGCCTGCTCAGAAGATATTGGATTTCCAGTCCTGAGAATGGGCCAGGCATTGAGGAATCCCACAAGCCGCGGAAGTCTCTGGCTACCTCCAAATCCTGGAATAATTCCCAGCTTGGGTTCTGGCTGACCTGCTAACGCTCTTATCCCTTTCTTGGCAATCCTTGCTGTACAGGCCATTGCCATCTCATTTCCTCCGCCAAAGGCAAGGCCATTCATAGCACAAATAACAGGCTTGCCGAGGTTTTCTATAAGGTTTAATGTCTCTTGACCCTTTAGTGCCAGAGCCTCCCCCTCTTCAGGCGTTCGTAATCGCGCAAGCAAATTGATATCAGCTCCTGAAACAAAGGCCTTTACGCCAAAACCAGTAAGAACAGCACCCTTTATTTTGTTATCCTTTTTTATGTCCGCAAATATTTTATCAAGCTGGCTCATCACCGTGGAATTGAGAGCGTTCAGTGTCTTTGGTCTCCGAATAGTGATAAGAGCTACATCGTCCTTATCTTCTCTAAGAGCCAGAGGAATATCCCAAGGCTTGCCTGATTTGGCCTGCTCCACAAGAATCCTGGGAACGACAAATTCTGGCCATTCTTTGGCACAGGCTTCAACAAGTTCAAGAGCTTTATCAATTCCAAGCTTGTTCATCATTTGGAAAGGCGGGTTCATGACAAGGGCATTCTCCACCCCCATCTCTAAATCTTCAATAGCGGCAATCCCAGAGTCCAGTATTTCACAAACAAGGCCAAAATAAGCCCCCATTAACAGGTTTGAGACTGTGTTGAAAGTATTTTCGTTGTATTTTACATCTTCGCCTATTCCGGGAGTATTCCATGGCTTTCCGGACTTGACCTGCCTCTCTAAAATTGGGGGGGAGTGGAACCATGAGTTAATTTTGCTTTTCATTTCACTGAGTCCGTGCTGTGTTATCGGATTCCCTCCTGTTAAGTTCATCGCTGTGAAGGGTCCAACTCCTTGGCCCAACGCTCTCTGGACCATCGCATCCACCTGCTTTACAGATCCTATTCCTTTCTCGACCAGAAGGGCGGAAGCCAAGAAGATGCCTTCAAAAATGGGATCTATCGCATACCCATATCGGCTTTTTACCTTGATTGGTGCTTTGCCGATTTCTTCATAGAATTTCATTAAAAAATCTGTTACCTCTGATGAAGTGTCTCTTCCAGGAACGATCTCGACGATGATGCTCCTTTCGGCAGGGAAAAAATAGTGAATGACCAGGCATCTGCCTTTGTTCTTAGCCTGTTCGAAAATAGATTCAGGTTCCAGGTGGGACGAGTTGGAAGCAAGAATCGCTTTCTCTGAACATATCTTTTCCAGTTCAGAGAAGATTTTACCCTTTATGGCTTTGTCCTCTGTTGCTGCCTCGATAACTAAATCAGCGCCTTTTAGCTGCGAATATTCTGTTGTCCAAGAGACATTGGCCACCATTGCATCTGCTTCTTCTTTTTTGAATGTCCCTGTTTTAACTCCCCTCCCCACTTTTCCTTTAACTCGGGCTTCTCCAGATTTTAGTGCGGCCTCAGCTATGTCCACGACTACAACGGGAACTCCGTGCCCATGAAGAACCTTGCTGAAATAGAGAGCGATATCTGGTCCGATATTGCCGGAGCCAATCACTCCTACTTTATTGATCGTACGCCCAAAAATTTTCCAGGCCATAATACCCCTCCTTATAGTTTTCTTTTAGTCCTATTAATGCTTCCAATCGTATGCCAAAGAATGCTATCCCGATTAATCAGGACGGTTGTTCTCTATAGTATAGAATTTTGCAGATGTCAAGTTTTTCACTTTTGCTTTTGGGGTCAGGTCTTGTTTTTTGCTTTTACTCTTACAAGCACAACTTAAAAAGCAAGGCTTAGCCCCTCTTATCCAAATAAAAGCAAAAAACAAGACCTGACCCCATTTAAAAATCGTTTGCTATGCGTTATCTTTTATGATTAAAATCAAAAAGCGTTATCTGGAGAATTAATATGGCAAAAATAAAGGTGAGTGTTGAAAGGATTGATGGTACCTGCAGCCTTCCTGTGCACGTCGGCGACCATTTTTATGTAGAGGATTCCAAGCTTTATGTCCCTGAAGGCATGTATGTCTGTATCTGGGCATTACAGAGCATGATGCCAATCTTTCCGATTTTAGAGGAGAGGGATAGATTGGAGGACGAACACTGGGTAAAAAAGGTTAAAAATTTTTCCTGCCCTGATCCAAAAGGCCTTGTCCAATTTCGTCTTGATGTGATCGATTAGGGATGGCGCAAAACCTGAACTACGGATATTTTGGCGGCATGACTTTCAGGACTTGGAGCTAAGGATGATCCGAGTTGATATAAGTAAATGCACTGGATGCAAAAGGTGCGAGGCTGCCTGCGCCTTCTTCCGTTCCGGAAGAATTAATTCCCACATATCAAGGATAAAAGCCTTAAACTTATACGAGATAGGAATTGATGGTGCGGTTGTATGCAATCAATGCAAGGAACGCTATTGTGACTGCTGTCCAGAAAATGCCATAACCACGGGCTCTCTCGGAGAAGTGGTTATTTCTCAGACACTGTGTACTCTCTGCGGGATCTGTAAAAAAGCCTGCCCTATAGGAGCGATAGAGATATTCAACGATTTTGTTTATGTATGCGACCTCTGCGGAGGAAGACCCAGGTGTGTTGAAGCTTGTAAGGAAGGAGCGATCACTCATGATGTAGAAGAAGCGCTTCGTCCTTCTCTTTCTGCCTTTAGAAAAGAAACAAAAAAGATGAATCCAAGCCAAAAGCAATATTTTTACCTGAAGAAGCTCGGACTCGAAGAAAGGAAGAGATGGAGGAAAAACCGTGCTTAAATATGGCTACGGCGGAAGAATACTGAGAATAGACCTTACAGAGCGAAGATGCTGCATAGAGCCCCTTGATTCTTCCTGGATTAAACCTGTAATAGGGGGAAGAGCAGCAAACACAAAGAGGATTTTTGAGGAGCTGAGCCCTGATTGCGATGCCCTGGAACCAGATAACATACTTATCTTCGGCATAGGACCCCTTACAGGCTCTCTGCTGCCAGCATCCGCCTATTATACTGTCACCGCCAAATCCCCGCTGACTGGGATTCTCGGAGATTCTGCAGCTGGAGGGCAATTCGCGGCTGAGATGAAACTCACAGGATTTGTCCAGATAATCATCACAGGAAAAGCTGATAATCTCCTCTATCTGATGGTGACAGAATCAGGCGTAGAGTTTGTGGACTGCCCGAAATTTAAAGGAAAGACCATTATAGAAACAACACAAGCCATAAGAGAGGAGAAAAAGGACTATTCCATCCAGGTAGCTGCCATCGGACCAGCGGGAGAGAATCTTGTCCTTTTTTCCAGCATAGTCTCTAGCGGCAACAGGGTGAATGGACGCGCCGGAATGGGCGCTGTCATGGGATCAAAGAATCTAAAAGCCTTAGCTGTAAGGGGCACACTATCTCTGGAATTGGCTGACCCTCTGGCCTTTCTAACAGAAGTAGAGAAAATCGAAAAATCCATATTAAGTCACAACGAATACCAGAAGCGCTACAAGATGGGCACCACTATGTTGATGAAGGATTTAAACAATATCGGCATCCTCCCTACCAAACACTTCCAGGAAGGTGTTTGTAAATACGTGGATGAGATCTCGGGGCAGAAGCTGGCAAAAAGCTACAAAGTAAAGAATAAAGCATGCTTTAACTGCCATCTTCCCTGCTCCCGCTATTATGTAATCGATGACCATGAAGCAGAGGGACCCGAGTTCGAAACTCTCTGCAGTTTTACCTCTCGCCTCGGAAACCGCAACCTTCCGTTTGCCCTAGAGATGAATGCCTATCTGAACCAAATGGGCATGGATTCAATATCGACCGGTGAAGTAATCGGCTGGATAATTGAGTGTCAGGAGAAGGGATTAATTCATCCTGATGATTTGGATGGTCTTAGCATTACCTGGGGCGAGGCAGACAAGATAAGGGAAGTTGTGGATATGATTACTTGGCGCCGTGGGATTGGAGACAAGCTGGCAAACGGAGCAAAAAGACTGTCCAGAAGCTTTAGCGAGGAAGCACGAAAATTAGTGATGCATGTCAAAGGATTGGATATGATCTGCGGGGATCCCCGGGGAATTAAAGCCTATGGACTCACTTATGCTATCGCTTCCAGGGGTTCTGATCACCTGCGTGCAGAACCCTACTTCGAACTAACTAACAGAAAAGAGGAGGCGAAAAGGCGTTTTGGAACAGAAAAAGCTGCGGACAGACTAGCAGAAGAGGGAAAAGCTGCCCTGGTAGCCCATTCAGAAAAGATTGCTCTTCTTACAGATTCTCTGACAATGTGCAAGAACATCGGTCTCTGCATGGATATCCTAAATTTCGAAAACACATCCGCCCTCCTTAAGGCCGGAACAGGCATAGTTTACTCTCCTGAATACTTGAAAAAAATAATGGGAGATAGCATTGATCTTGACTTCAAGCTGAACAGAAGATTCGGCACGAAAAGAGAAGATGACACTTTGCCCGAAAGATTCCAGAAGGAGCCATTGTCCGAAGGCCCGACAAAAGGTTCTACTGTAGATATTAAAAGAATGGTGGACGAGTATTACAAGATTCACAAATGGGAAGGATAGCAGAATCATATGAGCAACAAGGACTCGGGTCCAAAAAGAGAAACATTCGCTTCGTTCTTTGGTCTTTTAATGACCATGATCGGGGTTGCTGTCGGACTGGGCGCTGTCTGGCGCTTCCCCTACATGGTCGGAAAATTCGGAGGCGCAGCATTTGTTCTTTTTTATATGGCGATTGTATTTTTCGTTGGAATACCCGCCCTGATGGCAGAATGGACGCTGGGTCGACACACGAGGCGAGGCACTTTAGGATCCTACGAGAAAGGCGGATTTCCTGGCGGAAAGTATGTTGGAGCGTTTTTATTCTTTATTGTTTTCTGGGCTACAGGGTATTATTCCAACGCAGTTGGCTGGGTAGGATTTCATGCCCTGGGTGAATTCCTGAATGCATTTGGCGTTAAACTGAACGCTACGGCTATCCTCCCTCCCCAGGAAGGCTTTAATCTCAAGTCATTCCTATTACAGCTGATGATGACGGCCTTTGTCATTTTTACTTGCGGTATTGTCCTTGTAAAAGGCTTGAGGAAAGGCATTGAAAAAGCCAGCATGTGGATTGTTCCCACGCTTTTCTCTATTTTGATTATCCTAATCATAAGATCAGTTACTTTGAGAGGAGCAAGCGAGGGAATCAAATGGTATATTGGAGGTTTCCGTTTCAGTGAGCTCACTCCTTCAGTGATGGCCGCAGCCCTGGGAATGGCCTTCTTTTCTATGTCCCTTGGGGGCACTTTCATGGTTATTTACGGTTCTTATCTTAATAAAAAGGCCAACATGCCAAAGAATGCAGTACTTACGGGAATTGGTGCTTCGACAGCCGGCATTTTAGCTGGTTTTGTGATCTTTCCTGCTGTTTTTTCCTTCGGTCTGGAGCCCGATTCAGGACCCGGTCTTATCTTTTCTACCCTTCCAAAAACCTTTGATATGATGCCTGTGGGTTGGCTTTTTGGCCTCCTCTTTTTTCTTGGTCTTTTTGGTGCTGCTTATCTCTCTGATGTTGCAGCCTTTGAAGTTCTGGTTGGAGGAGCTGTGGATAACTCAAAGATAAACAGGAAAAAAGCAGTCTTTTTAATCTGCGGGATTGTCTATGTTCTGGCTATTCCTCCTATGATTAATTTTAAGATTTTTCTCCCCTGGGATTTGACTTTCGGCTCAGGCATGCAAGCTTTAGGTTCGCTGTTAGCAGTCATCACTGGGGCCTGGTGCATTAAAAGATCAGCGGCATTGAAAGAACTGACGGAGGGGAGGGAAAAGCCCTTCCCTATTTTCCTGTATTGGTGGATAAGGATTGTTGTCCCCGCGGCAATCCTATTTGTGGGTATCAACTGGCTTTTGGAATATGTCTTCAACATCAAAATATTCGGATAAATAAAAAAAGATCAATGGCGGTGCAGGTCTTTATGCATGATCTTTTGGACTTCATCAAGACGCTGCTTCCCCGACAGACCTTTTAACTTCTTACTCAATCCTTTATCTTTCTCTTCTTGGAGAATCTTGGCAACATAATCAATAACACTGGGCGGGAATACATCCTCGCGTTCGTACAAAGCTCTTTTCTCCAACAGAATCCGGCTGGATTCATCACAGCTTCCGGGCAGATAAGGGAAAGACTTGAGACGGGTAAGGTCTTTGGGAAAATCACCTTTTGCAAGACGCTTTTCAGCCAGCGTCAGAGAGTTCTCGTCTCTTATGCCCCATTCCGCAGCCATCACGATCCCTGCCAGAAGAAGATGAACAAGAGCACTGCCATCAGGCGTGCGCAATTCGACGGTTTGACGGTTTTCTGAGGATTCGAGTTCGTTTATTTCCTGGGGATTTAAGACTCGGCCAAGATTCGTCACATTCGACCAGCCAAGCGGAACACGAATCATCGCATTTCTGTCCCTATCGCTCCAGAAAATGCGCGTGGGGGCTTCCTGGTTTGGGACAAGACGCAGATAAGAAGAAGCCGTAGTATTTCCAAAAGCTGTCAACGAATCGGCATACTCACACAGCCCGCCGATAAGGCGAAGCGCAGATTCTGATAATTGACGGTCTAAATCCACCATGATGTTTTTTCCCTTTCTTTTCAGTTCCAGGTGAAAATGGAATCCGTTCCCCGCGACTCCCTCCGCAAGTTTCGGAGTAAAGGTTGCTATACAGCCATGTTTGTAGGCAACGTTGCGGATCAACCAGCGCCCCAACACAAGAGCATCTGCCATTTCTTCCACTGGCTTAGATAGGAATTCCACTTCAAGCTGCTCGGCACTTTTTCCGTTAATCTCATCCATATTACTCTGGATGGTCTCGATAGAGCCAACCTCAGAATGGACATACTTCACTGCACCCGTTGTCTGAGTTATATATCGCACCATCTCGTTTAGAATCTCACCGCTCTTCATGAACGGCTCCGCTTCGTGGTAACCTTGCTGTTTCTGGAGAGGATAAGTTTTCCTACCTCTTTCATTGATAAGAAAAAATTCCAGCTCCCCTAAAACATACAGTTCCAATCCAGTATTTTGCCGGAAGAGCTCGTAAGCTTTAGTTAGGATGTTATCTACAGCAAAAGGAGCGCGGTTTCCTCTCTCCATAAAAAACCGACAGACAAAATCCAGGCTCTTGTTATCAAACGGATTCAAGAATGCTGTCTTATACTCCGGCACCACGTATAAATCTGAGAGAGACACATCGATAACCCCCTTGAACAGGGAAGATCCGTCAACACGCTCACCATCCGCGAGAATGCTCTCGGCTTCGCGGCGGCTCGAAAAAGGCAATCTCAATTCCTTGGGCTTCCCATCCAGAGCCGTGTAATGAAATGTGATTCGCTCGATCTGCTTATGTTCGATGATTTTTAGAAAATCAACCCTTTGAAAATCCTGGCTAGGCTTATCCAGGATAGCAGTCAACGGATTAGCCAAGGCATATGAAAAGTCTTTTTTTGACATAACTGCTTTCCCTTCATAACTTCATAAAAAAAGGGAAGAAACATTTTACAAGAATAGGGGAATTTATTGCAACAAGGGATTCCGATGATTACAAAAAGCACACAATTGTGATAGTCTTATAGCAACATATCAGTGGTAAAAATTGTGCCAAAAAGTAGATGGATAGGGGATAAGAATGGAACCTGCTGAATATATTGTAGTCACGTTGAATCTAGTTGCGGGATTCAGCGTTGCTTTTCCTCTCTCGAGGCTCTTCAGCAGATTGGACAGAGAACCGCCAAGAGTTTTCCGCTTCTATGTAATCCTTATTGGCATCTACTTTCTTGAATGCGTGGCTATAGTCTCGATGATGCTGGTTCCAGTTTTAAGTATAGGACTTGCATTCATATGGGGCGCGAGTTTCGGTTTGTGGCTCCGAGCCCGCACATCACCACAAAAAGCCCTTAAAGCTTCGCTTTATCTATCTCTCTACTCCAGTCTCCCGGTTGTTTCTTTTATCGTCGTTCCGGTGCTGGCGCTGTCCGCTGGAAGGCCAATATTAAGTGCTGACGAGGGTGCTAGCTTTGGCATTCCTAATTTTATTCCCTGGCCAATGAACACCATACTTGGCTTTTATACTATCCTTGCCATAGGAGTTCTTGTGCTCAAAACAGTGATCATTACAGGTGGAGTAAGCTTGCTCTTTCATCTCAAAGAAAAACCTAAAACTGAAAGTACCCAAGAATAAAAATATCTAAGATCTGATACTCCCCAAGCCCCCTCCTAAGCAAATTGCTATCCTAAATTTGCTGCTTATTCTTGGCTAATAGAGCGAAATTAACTTATCCCAAAAGTAGCCTTATAAAGATTTTCCCGGATTTTTGCTCGTCCGCTTTCCTTCCTGAAAACCTAACTCAAGCGCTTTCAAGTTTATTTTAAGGTCTTTCTCCCTGCTGACTAATTCCAATACGTATTTCAGGTCTTCGTATTTAATGGCAACTAAACCTGTTCCCACAGAATAACCAATGAGGACAATATTAGCAGACCTTATCGAACCAATTTTAGAGGCTGCTCCGGTCGCATCAAAAGCCCTGAGCGCTATCTCTTTCTCCTTTAAAACTTTCATAATTCTCTTGTTGAATTGATCCACACTCTCAAGATTTACAAAACAGATTCCTCCGCCTTTTAAGAATTTCAAGGTGTTATAGGTCTCATTCTCCTCAAAAGAATAGAGAATATCAGCAGCGCCATTTCTTATCAAAGGGCTTTGAAACTTGCCAAGCTTCAGATGAGCGATAACTGAGCCTCCCCGCTGACTCATGCCGTGGGTTTCTGAGCCCATGATGTCCAAACCCATTTTAAGTCCAAGCTCAGAAAACACCTTTGAAGAAAAAAGTATTCCCTGCCCCCCGATTCCGGCTAATATTATCTGCAATCTCATAGCTTACAATGAGTTCATATATTTTCTTAATCAGAGAGGAGCTTTATTCTTTTTCTCCATCGGGATGATAGCTCCTTTGGGGCAAGCATCTATACACACCCCGCAGTCTACACAAAAATTTCGGTCTATCTCGACGATATTCCTTTCTTCATCTGGATAAAGCGCAGGGCATTCAAAAAAATCGAGGCAGTAGTTGCAACCGTTGCAGTCATCTGTTATCTCCACTTTTACAGGATTTTCCTCGCATACCTCTGGGAACCGGATAATACAAGGATGTCTGGCGATGATCGCTGCGATTCCCCCATCTTTTCTTTGAGAATATTCTTTTGCCTCCTTCAACAGTTTTACTAAATTTTTCACTTCATAAGGATCTATGGTCTTAATCCATTTGACTCCACAACCTTTAATCAATTCCTTAAGAGGTATTATTTTTCCCTTACTTCCGTCAGCAGTTATCCCTAAGCCCGGAGTGGGCTGCATGCCTGTCATGGCTGTTATTTCGTTATCCAGGATGACCAGAATAAACCTTGCGTTATTATAGACTGCGTTTAAAAGAGAAGCAGTGCCTGAATGATAAAAGGTAGAGTCACCCATGGTGGCGACAATGGGAATATCCTTTTTATCCTGATGATAGGCTTGATAAAACCCGCTAGCCAAGGTAATCCCGGCGCCCATATCGAGGACGGTATCAACTGCTTTCAGGTTGAGCCCGAGGGTATAACAGCCTATATCGCTGGCATAGATAGCCTTGGGGAGTGCTTTTTTTATGGCGAAAAATGCGGCCCTTTCAGGACAGCCTGCACACAAGGTTGGCTTTCGAACTTGAAGATTAAGCTTTTCGATAAGCTTATCAAGTTTAGAATCTGTTATCTTTTCTAAATTAGCTATGCCAAGCTCTCGCAAAACCTCTGCCAGAATATTATGTATGCCATCAGGGCTAAGTTCTCCTGCCAACGGAATATGACCTGTTAGTCTCCCCAGCACTTTGCTCTTATCGATAATCTGAGATTCGATAACAGAGTCGGTTTCTTCGATTATTAAAACCTTCTTGTGTCTATCAATAAAATCCGCGATCCTTTTTTGAGGGAGTGGATAAGGAGTTCCTATCTTCAAAACATTGATTTCGCTTTTTAAGTTTAGCTCATCAAGAATATCCATGAGGTTAGCAAAGCTCACACTGCAGGTGATTATGCCAAGGGAAGCACTTATGGATTTGCCAACCTCATAGTTCCATTTGGTATCTTTTTCAAATCTTTCACTTATCTTCTGTAAGGTTTCATTAAGCTTTTTATGAAGCACCAGCCTGTATTTTGGGGTAGCTGCCCACCTTTCAGGATTCTTTTCGAAATTTGCCTCTCGATCGAGTACTTTTAGCGGCGCCAGCTTCACGCTCTGCTTGGCATGCGAAACTCTTATGGTTGGCCGCAAAACAACAGGAATCTGAAACATTTCAGATAGCTCGAAAGCTTCCTTTATCATTTCCTTTGCTTCTTGCGGAGTCGAGGGATCAAACGCAGGAACCTTGGCAAACATAGCAAAGAAACGGGAATCCTGTTCGGTTTGAGAGCTATGAGGACCCGGATCATCACAGCTAATTATGACCAGTCCTCCTATAACGCCAGTATAAGCAGAGCTCATAAGAGAGTCAGAAGCAACATTTAGTCCTACCTGCTTCATAGCTACTGCCGCCCTCTTGCCTGTCAGGCTTGCTGCCAGGGCATTATCATAAGCAACCTTTTCGTTTGCTGACCATTCGATGTAAGTGTTAAGGCCAAGCTCTTTTTTGAACTCCACTACTGCTGGAACAATTTCAGAGCTTGGCGTACCAGGATAGGAGGTGACAACATGACATCCAGCTTCGACAATCCCTCTTGCTATGGCAACGTTACCTAGTAATACTCTAATCTCTTCTTGGCCTGTTTTCTTCATCTTTGTTCTTTTATCAGGGCCAAAAAAAATGGGGCCTGGCCCCATTTATTGTTCTCTTCATTTATATTTTTTTTACTTGTAGATTCTTTTGAATGCATCAATAAATCTCTTGTTTTGCTCTGGTGTTCCTATTGTCACCCGCAAGAATGTTGGTTTTCCGTACATCGTTAAAGGCCTGACGATCACATTGCTTTTCTGAAGTTCCTCACATATTTCTTCTGCATTTTTCTTCACATCTATAGTTATAAAATTTGTTTCAGAGGGAATGTAAAAAACAGACATCTTATCAAAATTCTCGTACAGGAATTTCTTGCCAGATTCATTCATCTTTTTGGTTTTCTTTATATGCTCTTTATCCTCCAAAGCTGCAGCCGCACCTATTTGGGCAAACCTGTTAACAGCGAATGGTGGACTTACCTTCTGGAATGCGTTGATGAAATCTTCTTTGGCCACACAATACCCAACTCTGAGGCCAGCTAATCCATACAATTTGGAAAATGTTCTAAATATAATAACATTCCTTCCTTCTTCAATATATTTCAATGTATTCGGAAAACCATCTTTATTTACATATTCATAATAGGCCTCATCAAAGGCAACAACTACATCTTCGGGAACCTTTTCCATAAAATCTGAAACTTCATCCTGGGTGATCAAAGTGCCAATCGGATTCATCGGATTATCAAGATAGACTATCTTTGTTTCACTCGTTATTGTCTGCAGGACTGAGTCAAGGTCATGCCTGGATTCCTTTAGCGGGACTTCTACCAACTTTCGATCCATAACTTGGGCAACAATCTTGGCCATTATAAAGGAGGATTCACTAATGATTAACGTGTCTCCAGGATCTAAAAATGCAACACCCATGAGGAAGATTAGCTCAGTGGTGCCATTACCTATGCACAGAGTTTTAGGGGAAATTCCAAGAGAATCGGCTATTCTATCCTTTAAAAAAACGCATCTATTATCAGGATAGAGATGACTATCTTCCAGGGATCTTTTGACTGCATCAATGGCAAGAGGCGATGGTCCCAAGGGATTCTCATTGGAGGCAAGCTTGCAAATCTCTCTGCCCAGATCAATTTCTTTCTTTAGAACCTCAAGGGGCAATCCTGGTTGATAGTGCTCAATCTTTAAGACGCTATCTCTTATTAGCTTTTTCATTATTACAGGATTCTTATTGCGCTGTTTCTATCCAAATATCTGGTTACTACCCTATCTAGCCCTGGTCGGTCGGTACAAAAACTTAGCAAAGTTTATCGAATCGCAATTATTAACAGGCACCATATAATAATAGACCCCAGAAACAAAATATGTAAAGAAACAACAGAATTCTTATCCAAACAAACTTTTAAATCCTTCTCCTGCCAGGTGCTATTAATTTTTTTTCTTGAGCAATTAGCGGCTCTATATCGAATCCTTGAAAATATAATACTAAAGAAGACTCCAAAGAATTATGCCAGAATTACTCATAAATTGCGAGAACAAATCGCAGAATCATACGGGAATTTTGTAGTATTTCTGATTTTTGACATCAAATTTTTCCTGTGTTATAAGTCCCAATAACATCTTTTATTCTAAGTGTAATTATACATACTGTAATCATAAAGGGCCGGAGGCTACTGATGATAAAACAAATCAGTCATCTGGGGATGGCAGTGAATAATCTTGAAGAGGCAAGGGAGTTTTATCGCTCGGTTTTCGGGCTGGAATCATCTGAGCCTATTATTGGTGGCGATGGAGACATTAAGGTAAGCATGGTCGAAGTGGGCGGTGTTTTGATTGAGCTCCTTCAACCTATTGGCAGTGAAGGAGTCATGGCAAAATTTCTGGAAAAACGCGGCGAGGGTTTCCACCATATTTGTTATGAAGTGGATGATATCGACACAGAGATTGCCTCACTTAAAGCTTCAGGGGTAGAGGTTATTGGTGAACCAAATCTAGGTGCTGAAGGAATGAGTGTCTTCCTTCATCCTCGAGGAACTCACGGTGTCCTGGTTGAGTTAGTAGAAAAGAAAGAATAATCATTAGTCCCAATAATCTGAATTTTGGGAGGATTAAAAATGGACTTCGAACTCACAGACGAACAGAAGATGTCTCGGGATATGGCTCGAAAGTTTGCTGAACAGGAGATTTTGCCAACACTCAAGGATAACGAACGGCAGGAGAAATTTGACCCCGGGATCATGAAAAAGATGGCTTCTAAGGGGCTGTTAGCCCCACATATGCCCGAGGAGTATGGGGGAATGGGCCTTGATTATGTTACCTCAGCCGTCATCTGGGAACAACTCTGCGGCGCTAGCTTATCGGTAACACAGGCGACAGTCAGCGGGCCCATCCAGCCGGCAACCAACCTTCTCGATGCCGGCACAGAGGAGCAGAAAAATAAATACCTCCCCCCAGTATGCAAGGGTGAATTAATCATGTCTGGAGCTGTAGTCGAGCCTAATGCGGGAAGCGATTCATCTATGATCGAGACTTCCGCTCGTCGCAAAGGTAATAATTGGATCATAAACGGTTCCAAAATTTTTATCACTAACGGCGAAATAGCTGACGTTGTCTTATTCATGGCCCAAACAGATAAAAGCAAGGGGATTAAGGGACTGGCCAGCTTTATCGTAGAGAGAGACACTCCAGGATTTTCGAGCACGCCCCAGAAGGGAAAAATAAGCTGGCGAGGTGGCAGCGAAGGCACCTTAAACTTCACAGATATGGAATTGCCCCTGGAGAATCAAGTCGGAGAGATTGGGAATGCATTGAAGGATGCCTTGCGAGGCATTGATACTGCCCGTCTCTTCTTGGCCGCAGGTTGTGTTGGAGTAGCTCAGAGTTGCCTTGACTCCTGTATAAAGTATGCTAAAGAGAGAGTTCAGTTCGGAAAGCCTATCGGCGGTCACCAGCTTATACAGGAGATAATTGCTGATATGGCCACTAAGGTTGAAGCAGCCAGGTTACTTACTTATCGTGCCGCTGAACTCAAGAGCCGCGGTGTTCGCCACATAAAAGAGATGTCCTATGCCAAGTATTTTGCCTCCGAGACTGCTCTCTGGGTTGCCTCCCAGGCGGTAAAGATTCATGGTTCTTATGGCACTTTCGATGAATATCCTGTGGGTCACCACTACCAGGATGCAATTGCCGCCACCATACTGGGAGGCACGGCTCAGATGCATCAATTGACTATAGGACAGCAACTCTTAGAGATGGCTGCGTTTAAATAGTAGGTAAGCAAGGCTCAGAAAGAAACAAGTTTTTTAAACTGGGAAAATCTTTTTTCTATATCTTCAAGCCGCAAAGATTTAAGGCGGCTGATGCCAAAATCTTCGATAGTAAAAGAAGCCATAACGCTCCCATAAACAGAAGCCTTGCGGATTTCTTCCTCTTTATCAAAAGCCTTTATTTTATCCAGGTAACCCAAGAAGCCGCCAGCAAAACTATCCCCAGCTCCAGTCGGATCAATCACCTTTTCACAGGGATAGGCTAAAACGCCAAAAACAGAATCCTTACCTAAGACCAGGGCACCATGTTCGCCCTTTTTAATGACTATAAAAGAAGGCCCTCTCTCCAGAAGTTTCTTTCCAGCCCTGACCAGATTCGGCTCCCTAGCCAATGTTTTTATTTCTTCATCGTTGCCAAAATACACATGAACTTTTTCTAAAACCTTTAAAAGAGGATCCGGCTTGGTCTTAATCCAAAAATTTATGGTATCCATAGCTACGAGCTTTGGGCTTTTAACCTGGGAAAGAATATCCTCGTGAACGTCAGGGTCGATATTTGCCAGAAATACAATGTCAGCTTCCCTGTAATCTTGAGGAAGTTGAGGTCTAAAATCTCCAAATACGTTTAATTCTGTTTTGATCGTTGTCCTTTGATTTGGATCATCGCCGTAGCGTGCTTCCCAGTGGAAAGTTTTACCTGACTGAATTTTAAGGCCCTGGACATCGATTCCTCTGCTCTTGAATAATTCAATCGCATCCTCTGGAAAATCCTCTCCGACAACAGCCACAAGCTTTGGCTCGGTGAAAAAGCTTGCTGCCAGAGAACAATAGGTGCCCGATCCCCCCAAAATTCTCTCCCTCCTGCCATGTGGAGTTTCAAGAGTGTCAAAAGCTACAGAGCAGATAACTATTAAACTCATAGGATTATCAGACCTTTTGTTTTTATTTTATATATTTTCCGATGATATACCGGAGTTTCTCTTTTGTCTCTTTGGGTATAGAATCGGGTTGAGTGACAATACAATTCTTAAGAGCCTGCTCACAATCGCATCGGCTTTCTCTCTGTGACGGAAGCGAGGCAACAGCTTTTTTTATTATTGCCTTTGCATTGCGTGTGTTTTGCTCCATACTTTCTAAAATCATCTCGATTGTAACCGGCTCCTCCACCTCATGCCAGGCATCATAATCACAGACTAAATTCATGGTGGCATAACACAGCTCTGCCTCCCTACACAACTTTGCCTCTGTGGCACTTGTCATCCCGATAACACTGCAATCCCAGGAGCGGTAGATGTTAGACTCAGCCTTAGTTGAAAAAGCAGGCCCTTCAATACAAATGTAAGTTCCTCCTTGATGGATTCTTAGCTTAAGTTCCTTTCCTGTATTAATCAAGGCTCCTGCGAGATCAGCACAGACGGGGTGGGCAAGACTGACATGAACAGCAATTCCTTCTCCAAAAAATGAGCTGTCACGATGCGTTCTGTCGAAGAACTGGTCAGAGAATACAATATCTCGTTGCTTTATTTGCTCCTTTAGTGATCCCACAGAGTTTACAGAAATGACCCTCTCTACTCCTAGCATCTTAAGGCCATAAATGTTGGCCCGGTAATTTATCTTTGAGGGGAGGATCTCATGACTTCTGCCATGACGGCTGAGAAAGGCAACTCTCCTTCCTTCTAAGGAGCCGATGATGAAAGCATCAGAGGTTTCTCCGAAAGGAGTCTTTAACTTGACCTCTTCGACGCTCTCTATTCCTTCGATTTCATAGAAACCTGTTCCTCCGAGGATTCCGATCTCCACGCGAGGAAGCTTTTCGTTCTTCGCTGCTTTCATCTCTAATCCCTTATGAGATAATTGATATATAATTTATGAAATAGCAAGTCAAGTATAGCTATGATAGACAAATCCCTATTATGAGCATATTTGGGCAATCAAGGAGAGAGAAACATAATTTCAGAACAACAATACCTAATCCCATTAGACAACCTTTGCAGGTCTGACCCCATATATGTTTTGATTTTTCAACAAGAAAGGATTATTCTATGAAGCTGGAGGAAGACAAATGGCTGGAAAACTCGAAACAGGACGGCTTATCGAAATCCTCCAAGAGGCAAAAAATATTGCTATCTTGACAGGAGCTGGAATCTCAGCCGAATCAGGAATTCCTACATTCCGGGGAGAAGAAGGTTTGTGGAAAAAATATCGTCCGGAAGAACTCGCCACCCTTACAGCTTTTAGCCAGGATCCAAAGCTCGTCTGGGAATGGTATGACTGGCGGCGAGGGATTATCGGTCAGAAGGATCCTAATCCTGGCCATAAAGTTATTGCTCGCTGGGAGGAGACCTTTCCAACCTTATCCCTAATCACTCAGAATATCGACGGCCTCCATCAGAAAGCAGGCTCAAAAAACATCTGGGAGCTCCACGGCAACATTTGGAAGCTGCGTTGTACCGAGGAGGGAACGATAATGGAAAACTATGATATTCCCTTGAAAGAAATTCCCCCCATTTGCTCTGAATGCGGAGCCTTACTCAGACCTCACGTTGTCTGGTATGGAGAATCCCTCTCACCAACCATACTCCAAGAATCTATTCAACTAAGCTCTGAATGTGATGTGATGTTCGTCGTGGGTACCTCAGCAGTAGTCCAGCCAGCAGCTTCGCTTCCGTTTGAAGCCTCAGAAGCCGGGGCTAAAATCGTGGAGATCAATCCTGATCCGACTCCACTATCTCTGTACACTGATTTTTCCATAAGGGGAAAATCAGGAGAAATCTTGCCATTAATAGATAGAGAACTGAAAAAAACATTTAAAGCATAAAAGGAATATTTTGAGATGAAATATGTTTATTTTGATGCTTCAGCAGGGCTGAGCGGAGATATGATCTTGGGAGCTCTACTGGATCTGGGTGTGTCCTTCCCGTTATTTAGAGAAAAAATGGCCGAATTAAGGCTTCCTGTAGAGATTAAACTCAAGGAGACCAAAAGGGCTACTCTCCGTGGATTAAAGGTGGACGTTCTGGTTAAAACAAAGAAGACGATCGAGAGGAAGCGGTCAGATATAGAAGGCATAATAAATAAAAGCCGCTTTTCCTCTTCTGTAAAAAAGAATGCCTCAGCCATTTTCAAGAAGCTCTTCGAAGCTGAAGCACGAGTCCACGGCCATAGCATTAATGAGGCCCACCTCCATGAAGCTGGAGCAGATGATGCGATCGTGGATATAGTGGGTAGCTGTTTTTTGGCAGAGACCTTAGAAATTAGTGAATTCTACTGCTCGCCTTTGAATCTAGGACAGGGATGGGTTAAATCATCTCACGGGCGCCTGCCAGTACCTGCCCCTGCAGTTGCTGAACTGCTGAAAGACATCCCGGTCTATTCAGCCTGGGTAAAGCAAGAGCTTGTTACTCCTACAGGAGCGGCTATCATCTCTACATTTGTCAAAAAATTTATTCCTCTGCCAGAATTGTCCTATGAAAAGATTGGTTGTGGTGCCGGAACCGGTAACTTCCCTGAGCTTCCTAATATTCTCAGAGCTTTCTACGGAAATAAGAAAGAATTTAGCGCAGAGAAAAAAGTTTACATAATCGAAGCTAACATCGACGATTCCAGTCCTCAAGTTCTGGCAGCCTTCTTTGATACTGCTTTCAAGTTGGGTGCGCAAGACGTATTTCTTACCCCTGTCCTGATGAAAAAAGGCAGGCTGGCCACAAAATTGACCGTGCTGGCAGAGCTTGATAAGATAGATTCCCTAATCAGTGCTGTTTTTAAAGAAACAAGCTCAATAGGTGTCAGGTATTTCCCTGTAGAAAGGCGTGTGCTGGAAAGGAAGATCGAGAAGGTTAGCCTCCTTGGAGAAAAAGTAGCGATAAAAATATCTTGCTATGAGGAAAAAGAGGTCAACATTCAACCTGAATTTTCAGATTGCATGAGATTGGCAAAAAAGACCGATCGTTCTGTCAAAGAAATCATGCAGCTTGTTCTTAAAGAATTTTATAAAAAGAGGGAAAAATCTTGAAAGGACTGAGAAATAAACCAGCTCGACTTTTATGAATAGGCTTAAAAATGCCCGCTAAAGACAAGGAGAAAAAGGTGGACTTAAAGAAGATTGCAAGAGGAGTTAAACTCATCTTGGATGGCGTTGGTGAAGATTCCGAACGACCCGGGCTAAAAGCTACTCCCCAAAGGGTAGCTCGTATGTTTTCGGAAATACTTGGAGGATTAAAAGAGAATCCTGCCAAGCAACTTCAGGCGATCCAGAGCGAAAAGCATGATGAGATGGTTCTCATCAAGAATATCCCTCTATATTCTATGTGCGAGCATCATCTCCTTCCATTTGCTGGAGTCGCCCATATTGCTTACATCCCAAAAGGAGGAAGAATCGTGGGACTGAGTAAAATTGCCCGCGTGGTGGATATTCTCTGCAGACGGTTGCAGGTTCAAGAAAGATTAACCAAGCAAATCGCTGACCTTATCATGGAACATCTTAAGCCTCTTGGAGTGATGGTTGTCATCGAAGCTGAGCATATGTGTATGTCCATGAGAGGGGCTAAAAAACCTAAATCTTTCACAGTTACTTCTGCTCTGAGAGGATCCTTCCGCACCAAAAGCGCAACAAGGTCAGAAGCCATGACTCTGATCAAAGGAGGAATGACGGGTGGCAAAGAGGTCTAAGAAAGCTTTCTACATCACTACTCCCATCTACTATGTAAACGATGTCCCTCATATCGGACACACCTACACCACTATAATTGCAGATGCTCTGAGTCGCTTCCAAAAGCTTTTAGGAAACAAAGTCTTCTTCCTCACCGGCACCGATGAGCATGGACAGAAGGTGGAAAAGGCCGCGACAGAGAGAGGATTACAACCTATAGAACTAGCAGACCAAGTTGTCGGGAAGTATCAAGACTTGTGGAAAGCTGTGAACATATCCAATGATTTTTTCATTCGCACCACAGAACAGTTCCACGAGAAAGGCGTCCAGAAAATCTTCAAGAAATTAATGGAAAAGGACGACATTTATAAAGGTACTTATAAGGGTTTGTATTGTGTTTCTGATGAAAATTTTCTATCTGAAGATGTCCCTCTTGAAAAAGGGGGGTACAAGATCTGTCCTGACTGCGGAAAGCGAGCCGATGTTGTCTCTGAAGAATGTTATTTCTTCAAGCTCTCAGCCTACCAGAAGCCACTTCTTGATTTCTATGCCAAATTCCCAGCATTCGTCAGACCTCCCAGCAGAATGAACGAGGTCGTGAGCTTCGTTAAGCAGGGACTAAAGGACTTAAGTATCACTCGAACCACGGTTAAGTGGGGAATTCCTGTGCCGGACGACCCTGACCATACAATTTATGTCTGGTTTGATGCGCTCCACAACTACCTGACAGGCATTGGGTACGATTGGAATATGGAGCTTTTCGAGAAATTCTGGCCAGCAACAGTCCATCTGATCGGCAAAGATATCCTAAGACAGCACGCAATCTACTGGCCTGCTTTTCTAATGGCAGCAGAGTTCCCCCTCCCGCAAACAGTGTTCGGCCATGGTTGGTGGCTCAAGGACGAGAAAAAAATGTCCAAATCCAAAGGCAATGTCCTTGATCCCTATTTGATCTTGGATACATTTGGCCCTGATCCGTTGCGTTACTTTTTGCTTCGAGAAATTCCTATAGGCCTTGATGGAAACTTCTCCCACGAAGGTTTTGTCCACAGAGTTAATTCTGACCTGGCAAATGATCTGGGAAACCTCGTTCAGCGGACTCTTATTATGATTCAGAATTACTTTAACGGAAAAATTGATGAAACAGACAAAGAGGAGAAACTCGATAAAGAAATCCGCCTTGAGTTTGACAGCCTAAAAAAGAAAGTGCTCGAGTCCTCCGAGGATTACGCCTTAAACAAGACATTGGAGGAAATCTGGGCTTATATCAACTCGGTAAACAGATATCTAGCAGTTAATGAACCCTGGAAACTTGTAAAAGATCAATCAAAGAGGAAGAGGCTGGCAAGAATTCTATATCAAGCGGCAGCAGCTCTCAGGGGTATAAGCTATCTTATATTTCCCGTTATGCCTGAATCATCAGAAAAAATCTGGAGTTTTCTCGGAGAAGCAAAACCTATCCAGGAAAAAACATTCTCAGAATTGAAATTTGAAGACTTGAAGTTAGGCCAAAAAATCGAAAAGCCCAAACCTCTTTTCCCAAGAATCACTTTAAAAGATTTCTTAAAGGAAGAGGAAACAGAGCCTTCTCCAGAAATAAAGGAGGAAAAAATGGAACATATCACTTTTGATGAATTCAAAAGAATGGACTTCAGAGTTGGGGAAGTTCTCAAAGCAGAAAAAGTGGAGGGTACCGATAAACTCCTTAAGCTTGAAGTTGACATCGGAACTGAAACCAGGACGATGGTGGCGGGTGTAGCAGATGTCTACACCGCTGAGGAACTGGTAGGAAAAAAGTTCATTGTCATTGTCAACCTAAAACCTGCTGTAATTCGAGGGATTGAATCCCAAGGTATGCTCTTGGCAGCAGAGGTGGAAGGGAAAGCTACCATACCTTTCTTTGATAAGGATATCCTCACAGGCGCCAAAGTCAGATAATTTATCCGGGTCAGGTCTTGTTTTTTGCCTGTCTTAAGATTTCTTCTTATGGATGAAAGAAAAAGCATAGATATTTCCTATCTTCAGGATAAGATTTTGGCACGATCCCTTGCCCATTTGCTAAAAAGACCGGAATCNNAACAAGACCTGACTCCGGGGGAGAAAAAAAATGAAGAGAAGAGATTTTTTCAATGCTTGTCTTGGAGGTCTTGCCGGGATGAATATTTTCCTTCCTTCAAGTAAGCGCAGGCTATCTATAGATGATCCAAGAAAAGAGAAAGATGAAACCGATGTTCTGGTTAAAGTTCTGGGGACTGCCCAGGATGGCGGTCTTCCTCAGATAGGTTGTTACTGCAAGAATTGCCTTATGGCACGAGAAGATGAGAGATATTCTCGTCTCATTTCATCGATCGCCATCATAGATTTAGGAGAAAAAAAGTTCTTCATCCTGGATGCCACTCCTGATATCCGTATCCAATCGG
The DNA here is from genome assembly GCA_011772475.1 of Candidatus Aminicenantota bacterium. Lineage (GTDB taxonomy): Bacteria > Acidobacteriota > Aminicenantia > Aminicenantales > Aminicenantaceae > SOIV01. The sequence continues at coordinate 41,315 of WVZK01000146.1, forward strand.
ATCTAGCCTTCAATAGAGTAGCCCTTCGAAAGCAAGGAAGAAAAAACTCTCCCCATGGTGTCCTCCTTACACATGCCCATATCGGCCATTACACAGGCTTGATGTTTTTTGGATATGAGTCTATTTCTACTCATAAACTGCCTGTTTATTGTTCTTCTAGCATGAAAAACTTTTTATCCAATAACGGTCCATGGAGTCAGCTTGTGAGCTTGGAAAATATATCATTCCATGTCATCTCTTTGGAAAAAGAATTCTTATTAACTCCACGCATTTCTTTTACTCCCTTTCTGGTTCCTCACCGGGACGAATATACAGATAACTTAGGTTTTCGAATCTCCGGAGAGAAAAGAGAGCTTCTTTATGTGCCTGATATCCAGAGCTGGAAAGCCTGGAACCGGTCTATAGTTGAAGAGACTCGAAAGTCAGATGTTGCTCTTTTGGACGGGACCTTTTACAGTTCAGAAGAGCTTCCAGGACGAGACATTTCTAAGATAGGACATCCTTTCATAAAAACTAGCCTAGAAACTCTAAAAAATGTGGCAGATGAGGGAAAAACAAAAATCTATTTTACCCATTTAAATCATTCTAATTTAGCCCTTGACCCAGAAGGGGAAGCAAGGAAAGAAGTCGAAGAGAAAGGTTTCGGCATTGCTTCAGAGGGAATAGAATTCTTTCTCTAAACTCAGTTTATCATTCAAGATATCTCACGAGGTCTGAGCGAGGTACAACTCCCTCTCTTAGTATCACTGGTTTTGCAGCTGTGAGGTCGACCACAGTGGAGGGCAACGCTCCTCTTGTTTCTCCTCCATCAACGATAAGATCAATCAATCCGAAAAAGGAATCCCTGATTATTTCAGGGTTTGAAATTTCCTTTTCTCCTGAAACATTGGCGCTCGTAGCTGTTATTGGAAAACCTGTCTCCTCCAGCAATCCTCCTATCCAGGCAAGCGCTGTCTGGCGGACACCTATAGAATCTCTGGGCCCAAGCAAATCCCTTGGCAGTGCTGACGAGGCTCTTAAGACCAAGGTTAGCGGTCCGGGCCAGAACTCACCGGCCATTTTCCAGAAAAGTGTCGGAATGTCCTTGGCAATTTCTCGGACGATATTGATATCGGAGATTATTATGGAGATAGGCTTTAATGGCTCTCTCTTTTTTAGATTGTAAATCCTCTGAATGGCTTTTTTAGAAAAACAGCTTGCTCCCAGGCCATAAAAAGTATCTGTAGGGTAAGCAATTATACCTTCCTCTTGCAAAACCCTGGCAATGTTTTTGACTTTATCTGATTCAGCAAGCGCTGGATCTATCTTTATGATTTGAGTTTTAATGGCCATCACTCTATTTATAGTAAAAGGTCAGGAGGAAAGAGTAAAGAGTAAAAAACGTCCAGGCGTAAATGGGGCCTGGCCCCATTTTTAATGGCTCCATTTTTAACCATTTTTAAGGATTTGATTTATCAAACCCACATTATAACTTGACTATAATCGTTATCTGATTTATAAACATGTATTTAATAAAAATAATATAAAGAAGAGGACAGTTGACCTTTTTTAGACACAACCAGTGCCTTACGTCCTTCTATTATCTAACTTGGCATAATTTTTGCATTAAGATTGCATAGAGGAGAAACGAAATGAAAAAAAGTTTGATTCTTTTTTTGGCAGTAATTTTCTTGACTCCAAGTCTTGCCTTTTCTGGTATTTTTACTTTTAAAGCAGGATTATTTATCCCCCGAGCTAAAAGCGACCTCTGGACAACAGAATTTGACCAAATGACCTTCAACAAGACGAACTATAATACAACAAACTTCGGTTTTGCCTACGAATACTTCCTCACCAGAGAAGTTAGCGTGGTGCTCGGAGTCGATAGCTACTCGAAGAATAAGGTCGGAACCTACGTAGATTTTGTTGGCATAGAGCTTGCCGAGGGAGATTTTGCCTTTCCGAATGATTATATGGAAGATTTTTTACCCGCTCATGTATTTAATATCTCTATAACTCCCGTCCAACTTTCTGCAAAGTTTACACCCAGCGGAAGAAAAGGGAAATTAATTCCCTACGTGGGTGGAGGAGTAGGAGTATATGTCTGGAGTGTAAGACTGAATGGCGACCTGATAGATTTCGATGATGTATGGGTTTATGTACCCGATAATATTGATATATACCCCATTCTATCCGTCGATGCCTGGGAAAGTAGTAGAATCTCATTCGGGTATCACGCTTTTGGCGGAGTTATGATACCCTTTACTAAAAGAATGACTTTTGAAGTGGAATTCAAGTATAACCGTGCTCAAGGCGAGCTTAAAGAAGCTTTCGAGGGCTTCGAACCGTTTGACCTCAGCGCCTACCAGATATCTTTAGGGCTGAATTACTGGTTCTAGTATCGATCGTAGGAAATTATCTCGTCCAGACTTTTTCTTCCTCGAAATCGGGGAACCTCATCCGGATAGCCTAAAGGTGTTAAAGCGAGGACCTTCACATCTTCAGGAACATTAAGGATTGCCTTAACCTCCTCCTCCTCAAAAGAGCCTATCCAGCACGTCCCAAGCCCCTCTTCTTGTGCTTGGAGGATGAGATGTTCCAAGGCTATCGTGACATCTACAGCCCAAGATTTCATGTAGCGTCCCATCCGTGCGTAGCTGTGGTCAGGAAAACCGCATCCAACTATTATAATCGGCGCTTTGGCTATGAAAAACTGCCCTGCAGATGCCTGGGCCAGCTTTTCCTTCAATTCTTTGTCTTTGACTATGATAAACTTCCAGGGCTGAAAATTTTTCCCGGAGGGAGCTAGGCGAGCAGCCTCAAGCACACGCAAAAGAGACTCTTCTGGAATAGGGTCTTCTTTATATTTCCTTACGCTTCGTCTCTTCTGAATTGCATCCAAAACTTTCATTTCTCCTCCATTTTTTGACCTAGCTCTCCTGGTCTATATTTATCTATAAGCGACAAATACTTTTGAGCTTCGGTATTATTTTTTCTTTTCTCAAAACCGCTTGCCAGTATCCGACACTTCCTCACTATCTCCTGCCTGACAAGCTCTTCCTGTTGAGGCGTTAATTGGAGATGCAGCAGCTTCTCCAAAGCTTTGACTCTGAATCTGTCCATGCCCCAGTATTTTCGTGACAGCTGGTCAGGGTGCCCTCCTCGTTTGATGATCAGGGGTTTGGGCAGAAAATAAACAGGGTATTTGAGGGCAAGCCGAATACTAAAATCATAGTCTTCGCAGGCCAACAACTCCTCGTCGAATTTCCCAATTTCCTCAAAAACTTCTCTCCTGAATAAGGCAGATGAAAGGCTTATAAGACACAGGGGCAACACCCTATCAAAGATCCAGCCAGAATACTTCCTATGCTTTTTCTGGGGATTAACAAATACTCCCCTCCTCATCCATATCTCCTCGGTGTAGCAGACCATTGCCTTGGGAAAAGCCTTCATAAAACTCATCTGGACGCTGATCTTATCTTTTTTCCATAGGTCATCCGAATCTAAAAAAGCGATATAGTCGCCTTGAGCAAGATCAAGGCCGAGGTTTCGGGCCGCACTTACTCCTTTATGCTTCTGGAGGTGGTATTTCATTTTTTTCCCGTAAGACTTTACAATTTCTTGTGTATTATCAGTAGAGCCATCGTCAATCACCAAAAATTCGAATGAACCAGAGCTGCTCCGAACGAAATAATTCTGACTCAGCACAGACCGGATAGCCTCGTCAAGAAAAGAGGCTCGGTTGTATGTCGGAATAATTACACTAATCATTGAAAAAGGCTTTGCTCACGGACTTCTTGAGACGGTAACGTTGCCACTTTTATCAAAAGGAATCTTAATATATCCCCAGGCGGTCTTCACCTCAATATCTCCAAAGAAACGGCAATGAGCTGATGTTTGGCGAAGCTCTAGGGAGACCTCTTTTCCGACTTCAAAGAAACTTACCAGGAAAGGAATTGAAAAAACTCTTATTTCTCCGCTTTCGATATTTTTATCTCCGCTTATAATGCCTTCGCCAACAAACTTCCCTGCCAAATGAAATCCGTAGCTTATCCTGTCTACCAGGAGTTTAAAGACGTTAACGTTTTTAAAGCTCATCTTAAAGCTTATATCTGCTCCCCCGATCGTCATCTCCTTAACCTGAAGATTAAGGAATTCAACCTCAGGTTTTTTGAAGATCGGAAATTCTCCGGAAAAGGCGAAAGGAAGCCCTCCCTTCTCCTGTTTGCCATCCGAAAAGGTCATAGCTCCTGTCAAATAGCACTGGGCCTTATCTTCATTCTCTATCCCCTCTACTACACGAAAAAGATGCTCGTATGTGATTTTTAACGGAAAAGAAAGAAGTGTTTTTCCCCTTGCTTCGATGCGTATGTATTCTTTTAAAGAGTTCGATATGCGGAAGTATTCTTTTTGATTGACGACAAAGCGGTAATTATAGCCTGAAAGATAATAAGGCAAAGAGGAAGAATTCGATATGTTCACATAAAAAACAAGGAAAAGCCCTGAGACGTTTAAATCCTTAATTTTTTTCTCCTCAAGAGATACGCTGAGATCTTCTCTCAAGGAAACACACAAACCTGAACTGGCAAAGGCCCAGAGGAAAATCAGGAAAAAACACAGTTTTTTTCTCAATTTAATCACTCTGTATTTTTTGAATCCTTAAGCATACACTATTGGTTTCGGGAGAACAAGATTTCAGGCTTTTCCTAGGAATCATTTCCAAATCTCTGATAGTCAGTTACTATATTCGAGGCATAGATTTTGGAAATAGCTGCAGCGACCATTGAAGAAAGGCTCAGGCAATATGGCTCAAAAACATGTTGCTTTTGCCCCAGCGAGTCAAAAGCAACTCGGATCAAGGCTTCGCTCTCCTCTCCTTCGGAGAGAAACCATGCCCGCTCAGCCTTTCTCACGGTTTTTTCACCATACAACAGTCGCCAACCTTAGGAATCCGACGGAGTTGGCCGGCGAGTATGTCTGAGCAAAGCGAGTTACGCAGCCGCAGAGAAGAGCGAATGGAGAATGGCGTTAAAAATCTGAAGGGAACTAGGCTATTTTCCAAAATCCTTAACAATAACGACATTGGAAATGCTTACTTTTTTCTAAAAATGTTTGAATCGAAGACGAAACTGCTTTTATAATAGTACAAATAAAAAAAGAAAATGCGCACATGGAAAATTTAAAGTCTGACTACTTGCTGAAACCGATAATACGAGGTAAGGAGTTATGAAGAAACTGCAGGCTGAATTTCGAGAAAAAGAATTTTTAATTCACCATTTTGGAGGTGAAGTCTATGCCGTCGGAGGCTATGTGCGCGACCTTATAAGAGGAATACCATCTGAGGATGTGGATATCCTTATTACTCATCATAGCGTTGAAGATATCATAAAGAAAATCCAGCCTTACGGAAAAGTTGATCTTGTCGGCAAGAGCTTTGGCATCATTAAATTCACAATAAGCGGAAAAACCTACGATTTAGCCTTGCCTAGGAAAGAAGTGCCAACAGGAACAGCAGTCAAAAAACATAAAGATTTTGTAATCTCCGCTGATCCAAACCTGCCTATAGAGAAAGACCTTGAAAGAAGAGATTTTCGTTGCAACAGCATTGCTTTAAGGCTGGCTGACAACAAGCTTATCGATCCCTTTAATGGAGCAAGCGATATAAAAGCAAAAAAAATAAGGCTTTCAAATCCTGCGGCATTTCCTGATGATCCTTTACGGGTTCTTAGAGTGGCTAGATTTGCTTCGGTCCTCGAATTTTCGGTCGAACCTGAAATTTATGAAACTTCCAGTGAAATAGATTTATCAGGCCTAAGCGTGGAGAGGGTGAATGAGGAAATTTTTAAAATTCTCCTTTTTTCTCCTCTTCCTTCAGTCGGCCTCGAAGAGTTATTCAAGCTCGGCGCTATAAGTCAGCTGTTCCAGGAACTCTACAGCTTGACCTTATCTATCCAGGACCCGCTCTTCCACCCAGAGAAAGACAAGTATGGCAATCACACTGTCTGGTATCACACTAAGCTCACTGTGGATCAGGCAAAAAGACTATCCGACATTTCCCAGCTTCCTCAAGAGAAAAAACTAGCCCTGCTGTTGGCCGCCCTTTATCATGATGTAGGAAAACCGTCTACAGCCAAGTGGGAGTTCAAGAAAGGAAGGATGGTCATCACCAACAACGGCCACGATGTCCTCAGCGAGAAGATTACTAAAAAAATTCTTGGCCGGTTCAGGATTTTTTCCTGGAATGGATATAATCTGAGAAAAAATATCCTTTCCCTGATTAAATGTCACCATCGAGCTTCAGAGCTATGGCAGAACAGAGAAGTTGTGACCAAAAAGGCCTTCAACCGACTCGCGGCAGATATAAGCGGTGAAATCGAGCTTCTGGTCTATCTTGATGCAGCTGACCGCGCCGGAAGGAAAGAAAAGCCGATCACCGAGTTGGATGAAGAGGCCCGATGGCTTCTTCGAAAATTCAAGGAGCTAAACGTAACCAAAGAAACCATTAAGCCTTTAATCATGGGCAGAGATCTTATAAAAATTTCAGTCTCCCCCGGCCCTTTGATGGGAAAAATCCTTAAAAAACTTTATGAGCTCCAGCTCGACAACGAGTTCGAGACAAAAAAAGAAGGTCTGCGGATTGCAAAAAAAATCGTCGAGAAGGAGCTTCGATGAAAATTCTTGTGGCTGGCGGAGCCGGATACATAGGATCCCATACAGCCAAAGAGCTCATCAAAGAAGGATTTGAAGTCGTTATTTTTGACAATTTTTCTACAGGCAAAAAAGAGCTTCTTGTGGGAGGAGAGCTTGTTGAGGGAGACCTCATGGATAAGGAGGCCATCAAAAAAGCCTTCGAGGAAAAAAATATCGAAGCTGTTCTTCACTTCGCTTCGCTCATCCAGGTGGGAGAGTCTTATGAAAATCCCCGAAAATACTACACCCACAACCTCATCACCAGCCTGAACCTCCTGGATGTTATGCTAGAAACAGGAGTTAAATACTTCGTTTTTTCTTCAAGTGCTGCTGTTTATGGTGAGCCTCTCCAAAATCCCATTCCAGAATCTCATCCCTTAAATCCTTTTAATCCTTATGGGCAGACAAAGTTTTTTGTGGAAAAGATCATTCAAGACTACGAAAGAGCTTACGGGTTAAAATTCATATCTCTTCGTTATTTCAATGCTGCGGGAGCAGATCCAGAAGGGCACTTAGGGGAGCTTCACGACCCAGAAACCCATCTTATTCCCAACATCCTGCTTTTCCTCCTGGGAAAAAAGAAGAAATTTGAAATTTTTGGAACTGATTTCCCCACTGAAGATGGGACAGCAATCAGAGATTATATCCATGTCACAGACCTGGCAAAAGCTCATGTGCTTTCTCTTAAGAAACTCATGGAATCTTCTCATAGTGAGTTTATCAACCTGGGTACAAACAGGGGATATTCTGTTTTAGAGATAATAAATAAAACAGAGGAAATCACGGGACAGAAAGTTCTCTTCACAAAAAGCCCGAGGCGTGAGGGAGACGTTCCAGTGCTCTTGGCCTCAAGAGAAAAGGCAGAGAAAATCCTGGGTTGGAAGCTTTACCATTCAAGCATCGAAACAATCATTGAAACTGCCTGGAACTGGCATAAGAAAAGCGCATAGTGCTTATTGAGATAGAAAAAATAACGGGATCAGGCCTCTGGGGTCAGGCATTGTAGCACGGAAATTTATATAGTCAAAGAAAGAGAAACACATCTGCCCAATGTCAAAGCCTAACCCCGACTCAGACAATAAGGAGCAGCAAAATTTCTTTCTCGAATGACAAGGCCTGGACCATAATCTACTAAATCCAACCCAAAAAAAATCACATAGATAAAGAATAGAAGGTTGCAAGTTGCCTCACCCCTTTGACTCCGCTCTCCTGGCTATCCCGATCCTAATTTACCTAAAATGATGAGGGCAAATCATCTTTCTAGGTGAGGAAAAAATTCTTAAGGTCATTCTCAAAATCATCCCTAAAGGTTATTTACATATGAGGGAATTTTTATTATTTTCAACTCGACGAAGTAGTTAAAACCTGATATCGCTTCTCATCAATACTGAGGCGCGAAAAATACGTTCTCTTTTATGGAGTGTAGGATGAACATAAACAACTTGCCGAAAGACAACGGAAGCTTATCACCTCTTTATTTTTATCGTTATGCGCTGAAGGATTTAATGCAGGAATTCTTTTATATTCAAATGAAAGAGACTCAGAACATAAATCCAGTTCATCCAAAATTAAGGAAATCCCGTATAACCAATAAGTTATCCAAGACGAAAGAATTATTTGACTCTGACTTCTTCAAATGTTATAAATTCTACCTTTAAATAAAAATCTGAGGAAAATGAAACATATTCGCTCAGCCATTCTCCTTATATCGTTTATCTTATTATGGAATTGTTCTTCTTCGCTGAATAGGATACAATCCAATCCCTCCTCAATTGACAACGATCCTCAAACTACAAAGCAAGCTGATTCCAAAGAGAAATCTAAAAAGAGGGAAAATCAGGGCAGCAATGAAGCCCTTACTCAAAAGAACGCTTCTCTCCAGGATGATCCCATATCTGCCCTTGAAGACGCCCTGTATGTTTACCAGGATAGCCAGCTTGCCTGGGAAAAAGGAGATTTCGATACCGCACTGGCTGCTCTGGATGATGCCTACAGCCTGATCTTAAAGCTCAAGCTCCCACCTGATTCCTCTCTCATACAGGAAAAAAACGACCTAAGACTCCTGATCGCTCAAAGAATTCAAGAAATTTACGCTTCACAGCTAACAGCAGTCGGGAATAATCATCAAACCATTCCTCTTGTTGAAAACGAGCATGTCCAGAATCAAATAAAGATTTTCCAGACGTCAGAGAGAGAATTTTTCGAGCAATCCTACAAACGCTCAGGACTTTACAGGCAGATGATCCTTGAGGAATTGAGAAAGGCCGGGCTTCCAGAAGAGTTGTCCTGGGTCCCTCTTATTGAAAGCGGATTTCAAGTGAGAGCTTACTCCCGCGCTAGAGCCCTTGGTCTCTGGCAATTTATATCCTCTACAGGATATCGTTATGGTTTGAAGAGAGACCGCTGGATTGATGAAAGGATGGACCCCATAAAATCAACCCAAGCAGCTTTAAAATACCTGAGTGATCTTCATTCTCACTTTGGCGACTGGACAACCGCTCTGGCCTCTTACAATTGTGGTGAGTATAAAGTCAAAAATGTCATTCGTAACCAGCGATTCAACTACCTGGACAACTTCTGGGACCTTTACCTTATGCTCCCTCAGGAAACTGCTAGCTTCGTTCCCCGCTTTATTGCTACCCTTCTTATAGTCAACGATCCTGAAAAATACGGCTTCAGCCTTCCGACTCCCGATGCTCCCCTGGAATTCGTCAGGCTTCCTATGAACAGCCCCATCAGGCTTTCCTCCCTTTCTAAAGCTATGGGATTGAAAGACGATGTTCTATCATCTCTTAATCCTGAATTACGTCACGGTGCAACTCCAGACTATGAGTATGTCTTAATAGTTCCGTTAGGCTTTGCTGAAAAAGCAATGATCGCCTTGAACACTCTCCCGGCCTGGATTCCTCCAGAGGCCACTTACATAATCCATCGTGTCCGAAGAGGGGAATCTCTCTCAATCATTGCCCAACGCTACAGGACTTCTATTTCAGCTATTGCTCGCTTGAATGGTCTGCGTCGTGTTAATCTCATCAGGTCTGGACAGAGGCTAAAAATTCCGGTTCGCGGAAGAACATATGCATCTGCTCCCCCTCCCCAGCTCGTCAAAGAAGGGGAAAAGCTCATTTATATTGTAAGAAGAGGAGATTCTCTTTATAAAATCGCCAGCGCCTTTAGCACCACAGTTGGAAAGATAAAAAAGGATAACAGTCTTGAGAGTGACTTCTTGGATGTTGGGCAGAAGATCATCATCCAATCCTCGATACCCCAAGGAGCTACTATTTATACGGTTAGGCGCGGAGATAGTCCGTCTAGAATCGCCAACAAATTTGGAATGAACCTCAGTATTTTGCTTAGTTTAAACAGCCTCAACTACAGATCAAAAATCTACCCTGGTCAAGAACTTTGGGTAGTCCCCAAGAAACAAGGGAGCAATTAGACTCTTATTTAGGTTTGGGCTTTTCTTTAGCTTTCTTCTTTACTTTCTTCTTAAACTCAGAACCGATAAGCTCAAGGATTGCCATCTCAGCTCCATCTCCTGCTCTGGGCCCAATCTTTACAATCCTTGTGTATCCTCCTGGTCTTTCGCTAAAACGAGGACCGAGTTCTTCAAAAAGCTTCTTAACAACAGGCTTTTTGTAAATGAAGCTTAAGGCCTGGCGCTTAGCATGAAGAGTGTCCTTTCTGGCTAAGGTAATCATCTTCTCTGCCAGGGGCCTTGCTGCTTTTGCCTTGGCCAAAGTCGTTCTTATACGCTCTTTTTCAAGAAAGGAGGTCACAAGATTACGAAGCAAAGCACGTCTGTGCGAAGTATCCCGCCCTAATTTCTTTCTTTTGACCAGATGCCTCATTCAGCTTCTTCCTCTTCTTCTTTTTCTTCCTTCTTCTCTGCTTCTATCTTCTCCAACAATCTTGGATGAAGGTCCAAATTGAGGCCCAGATCTAATTCTTGTAGAGTCTCTTTTATTTCAGTCAAAGACTTGCGGCCAAAATTTTTCGTCCTTAAAAGATCTTCTTCAGTTCTTTGGACTAATTCATAGATTTTTTCGATACCAGCGGCCCTGAGACAATTATTGGACCTGACTGAAAGTTCCAGATGATCTATAGACTTAGACAAAATATCCAGCTGAGAGTAATAAGGAATCTCTTTTTTTATGGTTATTTGTTCTCTTTCCATGGGCTCATCAACAATGGTAAGAAAGATAACCAGATGGTCTCTCATTATTTTAGCTGCTTGCGCCAGAGCCTCCTGAGGAGTAACAGAGCCTGATGTCCATATTTCCAGGTTTAACTTTTCGTAATCGATTCTCTTGCCTACTCTTGCCGCTTCTACCCTGTAGTTCACCTTTTTAATCGGAGAGTGAGACGAATCGAGGGGAATATAATCCACGCTTAAATCTCCATCGAAATTCTGATCTGCAGGAATATAACCTCTATTATTCTTAACCACCATCTCCATATCTAACTTACCATCTTTATCAAGAGAAGCGATATGAACATCCTTGTCAAGAATCTCGATATCTGGATCATGAACGATATCAGATGCCTTTGCTTCAGTTGGTCCCTTTTTCTTCAGGGTCATAATTTTTGGCTCATCCCCCTCAAGCTTTAACGGGATACCTTTTAAATTGAGGATGATATCTGTCACATCTTCCACCACACCTGGAATGCTTGAGAATTCATGAAGAACACCCTGAATTCGAACAGCAGTAATGGCTGCTCCCGTTACAGAAGAAAGAAGAATCCTTCGCAGAGAATTCCCGATGGTGATTCCATAGCCTCTTTCAAAAGGCTGGGCTGAAAAATGGCCATATTTTTCTGTTAGAGACTCGTAATCGCATTCAAGATATTTCGGTCTTTGAAAACCTGTTTCTATCATAATTCCTCCTTTTCAGGTTCCATTATTATCAAATCAATCCACAGAAGCACCAGAGATCTAAACTCTCTGAACCTTCGGTGGACCAGACAACGAGTTATTTCGAGTAAAGCTCCACAACCAAGCGTTCTTCCACAGGAAAAGTAATATCTTCACGAGCTGGAAAAGAAAGAATTTTTGCCTCCATCTTTTCCCAATCAACCTCCATCCACCCTGGGATAGTTTTATTTTTGTTCGATTCAACAATGGCCTTTAGCTCCTCATGCCTCATGGCTCTCTCTCTAAATGAGACGGCATCACCTTTGTTGACCAGATAAGATGGCACATTGACTTTCCTTCCATTAACTTGAAAATGGCCGTGAGTAATCAGTTGACGAGCATGGTCTCTAGAATGAGAGAACCCTATTAAAAAAACAACGCTATCCAGCCTTCTCTCCAGCATAGACAGAAGATTTTCGCCTGTGATGCCTCTTTTTCTCTCCGCCCGCTGGAAAAATAGCCGAAACTGTTTCTCGGACATGCCATAATATCTCTTCAGCTTCTGTTTCTCCCTTAGCTGAATACCATATCCCAAGATTCTCCTCCTTGCTCTTCCATGTTCTCCCGGGGGATAAGGTCTTCTTTCTACAGGGCATTTCTCGCTCAAACATTTGCTACCTTTTAGAAAAAGCTTAGTTTTCTCCGCCCGACAGAGGCGACAAACCGAATCACTGTATCTTGGCATCTTATTCTCCTTGACTGCTTCTCCTTCTAAACCCTTCTTCTCTTCCGGACACGACAACCATTATGCGGAATTGGAGTAACATCCTTGATTGATTTTATCTCTAAGCCATTTGCTTGGAGAGCCCTAATAGCTGATTCTCTTCCAGCACCTGGGCCCTTAACCCTAACATCAACGTACCTGACTCCAAATTCTTTTGCTGCAGACGATACTTCTTTGGCAGCTAGCTGGGCTGCAAAAGGAGTGCCTTTCCGGGCACCCTTGAAGCCTGCTGAACCTGCACTAGCCCAGCAAACTGTATTTCCTTGTTGGTCTGCTATGGTAACGATCGTATTGTTGAAAGTTGACTGAATATAAGCCACACCAAATCCGATTTCTTTTCTAACCTTCTTTTTCTTTGTTTTTCTCTTCGCTTTCGGCACTTAAAACTCCTTATGTAGCTTTTATCTTTTTAATCGCTTGGCCGCGAGGACCTTTTCTCGTTCGAGCATTTGTTTTTGTCCTTTGGCCTCTGGCCGGCAATCTTCTCTTATGCCGCAATCCTCGGTAACTCCCAATGTCGACCAGCCTTTTTATATTCTGGGTAGTTTCTTTTCTTAATTCACCTTCTATTTTTTCTTGTTTCTCGAGGATTTGACGTATTTGACTGATCTCATCCTCGCTCAAAGCTTTGACCTTTTTATCCTTATCTATCTTAGCCTCCTGGAGAATCTTATTTGATTTGGAACGACCGATACCAAAAATGTAGGTCAATCCTACCTCAATCCTCTTTTCAGAGGGAAGCGTGATTCCTGCGATTCTTGCCATTTTAACCTCGATTAGCCTTGCTTTTGTTTATGCTTCGGATTGGAACAAATAACCCGAAGCGTACCTTTCCTTTTGATTATGCGACAATTCCTGCAAATCTTTTTTATGGACGCTCTTACCTTCATCGTTTTATTCTTATTTGAATCGATATGTTATTCTTCCTTTTGTTAAATCGTAGGGCGAAAGCTCAACAAGCACCTTATCTCCAGGAAGGATTCGGATAAAATGCTTTCTCATTTTTCCGGAGATATGAGCTAGTATTATATGTTTATTGGCCAACTCTACACGAAACATGGCATTTGGTAGTGTTTCTAAAACAGTCCCTTCAGTCTCAAAAACATCCTGCTTAGGCATAACGATTCTCCTTTAAATAAGGTGCTCTCTTCTTTTCAACCTCTAGCAGGCTTAAGATCTCAGCCCCTTCTTCAGTAATTGCCACTGTATGTTCATAATGAGCTGAGAGACTTCTATCCCTTGTTATTGCCGTCCAATTATCATCTAATATCTCCACATCCCAATCTCCCATGGCGATCATCGGCTCTATAGCCAAAACCATCCCTGATTTCAGCTTCGGCCCTCTTCCTGGCGAGCCAAAATTGGGAACCTGTGGTTCTTCATGGAGGGAAAGACCGATTCCATGACCGACAAAAGCTCGAATAACCGAAAATCCTTGAGACTCAGTATAACTCTGAATGGCATGAGAAATATCTGATATTCTTTTTCCCGGTTTCATCTGCTCCAAGCCCCTAAAAAAGGTTTCCTCAGCCGCTTTTACGAGTTTTTCCGCCTTGGGAGTGATCTCTCCCACAGGATAGGTTACGGCTGCATCTCCGTAATAGCCTTCATACAGAACTCCGAAATCTAGGCTGATGATATCACCTTCTCGCAGGCGCCGAGAAGAAGGAATACCATGGACAATTTCCTCGTTGATGGACGTGCAGAGAGTAGCGGGATACCCGCGATAGCCCTTAAAGGCAGGAATAGCATTCATCTCTCTCACTCTGGCCTCAGCAAACTCATCTAATTCTTTGGTTTGTATTCCTGGTGCAATTATTCTCTTTAACTCGGCTAAAATTTTCGCCACGATTTGGTTACTCTTCCTTATAGAGCTAATTTCTTCTTCGCAGTAAATAATCATCTTGCTGCTTCCATCTCTCTTGATCTGGCTATTTCTCTATCTAGAATAGAATAAATATTCTTTGCGATTGTCTCGACCTTTCCTTCACCGTCTACTCTAAAATAAACCTTTTTTCTCGAGTAATAATCTATCAGGGCTTCTGTCTGTTCGTGGTATACTTTCAGGCGCTCTTTCATAACTTCTGGAGCGTCGTCCTCTCTTTTAATCAGTTCTGATCCGCAAACATCGCATGTTCCCTCTTTCTTCGGATTGCGGGCTATAAGGTTAAAGACAGTCCCGCAGCCGGAACATACCCTTCGCGCCGAGAGCCTTTGAATTAAAGCTTGCTCGCTCAGATGGATGTCGATCACAATCTCCGGGCGTTCTTTTTCAATCTTTTCCAATCTTTGGGCCTGGCTTACGTTTCGGGGAAAACCATCTAAAACATAGCCTCGTTTATAGTCGGGCTGAAATATTCTGTGCTTTATCATCTCAATAACGATATCATCGCTAACTAATTCTCCTTGATTCATCTTGGCTCTTGCCATTTCTCCTAAAGGAGTCTTTTCCTGAACTTCGCGCCGAAGAAGATCTCCTGTTGAAATCTTAGGAAATCCATATTTCTTTTCTATGAGTTCTCCTTGAGTGCCTTTTCCGCCTCCAGGAGGTCCGAGTAAGATAACTCTCATCCTCTCCTTCCTCTTATGCGGCCGCGGCGCATAAACCCATCATAGTGGCGCATGACAAGTTGTGCTTCGATCTGCTGCATTGTATCCATGGCAACTCC
>WVZK01000189.1 GCA_011772475.1 Candidatus Aminicenantota bacterium
GGCCCAATCCCGCACTTGAAGCTTACTCCAAAAATGTTACCATTACCCGTCTCTAAATAATTCTGGTCTTTTGTCCAGTAGGCTTCAAAATATGCCTCAGAAAAATCTCTGCCCAGTGAAATTGTCGTGGCCTCTTTGCCAGCCAAAAGGTCCTGCGAGAAAATCCCTCTCGCTAACCATCCGCCTACCTGGACTCCCATACCTGTAAGGTTCCTCTTTCTTCCAAATTCTATCCCCTCTCTAATATCCAGAGAATTGAATAGTCCAACGCCAAAACTTTCTCCAGCATAGCCAATGCTAAATTGATAGCTGTCCTCTCTCATAGAATCGAGAAAAAAGTATTTGTCTTGATTATAGTTTACTAAAGTCCCCTTCCATCCCAGCTTTAATATAACTGGAAGAACTTCTACTCTGCTACCCGCCTGTAACTCAATTCCCGAATTATCGACTCGATTATTCTGATTATAGAAACTGTAAGTCACATATCCTGTAGCTCCGGTCTCAAAAGTTATCCCTTTGAACCCCTGGGAAATGGAGAGGCCACTCTCGGCTCCGTAGAGGAATTGAGAGGGATACGCTGGGTCTATCGGCTCGGCAGTGGTAGTTACTGAAAGGTAACCTCCTCTAAGTCCAAGACTGCCTTTCAGGCGAGTGGAGCCTATATTCCACTGGGGAAGCCATTCGGCTCCCACTTTATAAAGAGCGCTTCGCTCCAATACTGGATTATCATTAGTAAAACATACTTTTACGCCTATTTTTCCTTTTCCACAATTCGCCTCAGGAGAACCCAGGCCAATGTTTGTCCCTATCACGAAACCGCTTACCCCTCCCGGGAAAGACTCTTTAGCTTCCAGAAATCCTTCCGCACGTTCATTGCCGTAATTGAATTTTCCACACAGGGTGTTATTGACAAAGTGGAGATTCCCCAAAACAGTCTGGTCAGTAGTCTCGGCAAATGCAATAATCCTTAAAGGAAATATAGTTAATATAAATATAAAGCCGAACAAGCACGTTTTCCTGCTTATTCGGCCCAGTATATTCTTTATTGTCTTCGGCAACCCGGCCATCATAGAGGTGGCTCCTTAGATCCGAGGTTTTGCGCCCCTCGATTTCTCGAGGTTTGCCCTTATCGGACAATCTAAACTTACTTATTACGTTGTCAAAACAACTTTTACCATGCTCCCTTAGGGCAATATTATATTACCACAAGAACCAGATTTTGTCAACCAGATTTTTTAACAAAAAATTAACAAAAACTTAACAAAAACTTAATAAAAAGTTAACATCCGAAGGGGTGTCATTTCTCCAATATTAAACAACAGGAATAATAGGGAATTTGAGAAGATGGGTTGGAAAAAAAACGGGGAAAGGAGTACTCAATTGGAGAGAATTCATAGATAAATTATGTCCTCTTCTTCTTCTAATGATAGGAAAAGGAGTAGATAATCTCTCAAGTGTCTGGTGAGGAGGAAATTTTGCTTAATGTGGGCCTTCCCATTTTCACCTAGCGTTTTTGCATACTCAGGACTGTGTAGGAGCTGCCTGATCCAAAAAGCGGTTCCTTGCACCGTATGGGAAAGTAGTCCGGAATACTTATGGGCAATCTGCAAAGGTATGCCACCCACTGCGGAAGCAACCACCGGCTTGGCTTTCCATAAGGCCTCAGCCACCGTAAGCCCAAAACCTTCCCTGAGAGACTTCTGGAGAATGACTGTAGATGCTCTTTGTAAGGCATTAATTTCCAGGTCGCTTGCCGGGGGAAGCAGCAAAACAAGGATATCAGGGTCATTCCCTGCTTTCTCTTTTACCTCCTGAAAAACTTTTGCTCCCTCAGGGTCATCAATTGCACCTCCTCCAGCCAGAACCAACCGGCAGTCGACATACTTTTTTACCAGGCGAAAAGCTTCGATTACCCCAAAAGGGTCCTTGAGGTAGTCAAAACGTGAGATTTGAGTGATTATTGGTTTATCTCTGTTTATCTTCAGTCTCTCAAGTACATTATTAATTTCTTCCTCGGACAATTCCCTATTCTTATCGCTTAAGGGGTCAATGGAAGGGGAAATCAAGAACTGTCTAATGGGCAACGGGCGAGCGAAAGAAGGCGCTGAAAAAACAGAGGCGTCGTATTGTTTTACAAAGGACTTGAGAAACTCCCACATTTCGGGGTCTGGAGAAGTGAAATCGATATGACACCTCCAGATCCACCTGCTCTTCAAGTATTTTCTCTTTTCCACCAAAGCTACCGGCTGAGGGTCGTGAATGAAAATAATATTGCCATAAAATTCCATCTGTTCAATGTTTGCCTTAGTGGTTTCAAGAAAAATTCCATAGTCATCACTGCTAATCTCCATTTTCCTGCCATGGAGAGCATTATGGAACTTTTTGGTTACCTGAAAGTACTTTTCTCCTCCCTTCACTACGTCCCAGCGGGCATCTACCCCCAAATCTTGCAGCAGGGGAACCATTCGACCAAGAATCTCAGCTACTCCCCCACCCACTGATGTGGAGTTAATATTCTGAACGACTTTATTCTTCAGCTTCCGGGCAAGCATCTTTAATTCGTTGATTACTTCAGCCCCCACAATTGATTCGTAGTCGCTTATTCTGGACATTCGATTATTTCTCCAGGAATATACTTGGTAATCAGTCTGCACAGGTTACCGCGCAAACCTTCCATAGTAAAAGTATAAGGGTCAAATCTCGCAATCTCCCTGGCAAGCTCCTTCTCTCCTAGCATATCCTCAATCCAGCGAGAAAAATCGTTTTCCCCTTTTTCTAACCTCAGTTTCGCCTCGAACATATGGAAATAGATTGAATGGATAGAAATTTTCCTGATAGCTTCCAGAAACTCCAGGAGGTTACTGGCAACGTAAGGAGTGGGTAGAATAAAGGTAATGGTTTTGAAGAAATGGAATTCTCCTCCCGGGGGTGCCGTGCGCAAAGTTTCCGGATTCCTGGCGAGATGCTGTTCAATGGTCTCTATAATCTTTTCTCTCAGGGAGCGAATGGTGGAAAATTCACAGAGGTCAATACTGGCAATCTCTTCTCCCAGTTCGTCCTCACGAAGAATGTAGGTGACCCAGTAAGCAAAATCGTTAGGAGGTTCGGGAGATAGATAAAGGTGTTGTTGAAGGTAGTGGTGAGTATGATGGTAGATAACCGAGCCCGGTACTTCTTTCATTATGTCCACCAACTCGCGTAGATTGGTAGCTTTCTTACCTGTAAACTCGATTAAATTGAGTCTGGTATAGAAATTGAATGGCTGTTTAGCTTTAGTTAGATGAGACGTATTTTTTTTGCTCACTTAGTTTGCGCCCTTCCTACTTTAAAAAGCAGAAAGTCTCTTCAGGAAAATTCCCACTTCACCAACATTTTTAAGAAAAAAATTCGCTTTTGATTTCCCGGGTTTTCCCACGAAAACCGTAATTCCTTTTCCGTCCAGTGCCGAGAAAGCGTCTTCGTCTGTCTTATCGTCTCCTAAATAGAATGAAAGGGGTTTATCTCGCTTAAAAGAATCAACAAGCATAGAAGCCACTTTGCCTTTATCCCACATAATAGGAGGTCTTGCCTCAAGCATTTTTTTCCCGTGGCCAATTTTTATCTCTTTCTTTTCCATAAATGGCCGGAAAATTTGTCTCACCCTCCTTTTTAATTCTGGCACGTCAGAATTCTTTACCGTTCTATAATGAACGGCTATGCCTACTATCTTATCTTCTACAATCGTTCCTTTAATAGAGCTAAGTCTTGCCTTCAGAATTTTCTTCAGTTCCTTCATAGTGGGGATTGATTTTGAGGCCTGGGGATAGATAAATTTTTTCCCCTTCCTCTCCATCTCCAATCCATGATTTCCCACGTAAATTATGTTTCTTATCTTAATTTTCTGCTTTAGGTCAGAAAGAGACCTTCCACTTATAATGGCAACCTCGAATCTCTTCTTCCTGGCCAGAAATTTAAGAATTCCCTCCATCTCTGAAGGGAGTTTCGCCTCCTCAGGGCGTTTGGCAATTGGTATCAGGGTACCATCAAAGTCTAAAAGGAGAAGAATCCTCTTAGCCGAACATAATCTCCTTTCAATATTTTGCCAAAAATTGAAAACATGTTGCACAATACTTATCCTGCTAAAGATCTATTCTATAATTCGCTTAACTGGAGGATAAATTTCCCTGCCCATTTATAAATGTTATTTTCCAGGACGACCTTTTGCATCTTTCTCCCTCGCCTTTTTCGCTCTTTCTCCGACATCTTAATTGCAGAAAAAATCGCGTCAGCAACCCCTTCAGTGTCGAAAGGATTTATCAAAATAGCATCTTTTAATTCTCTCGCTGCGCCCGTGAACTGACTTAAAACGAGCATCCCCTTAAGGTCCACATTAGCCATATTGTATTCTTTGGCAACTAAGTTCATGCCATCATGGAGAGAACCCACCAGGCAGAGGTCGCAAGCGCGATAATAGGCGAGGTGAGTTGTATAATCGAGCCGGCGATTGGTGATGACAATGGGATACCAGTAGCCGGAACGGTATTTCCAATTCACTTCCTCAGCCAGGGACTGGATATCATCTATCAATTGCTTGTAGGTCTTGATGTGCAATCGGCTAAGCGCTCCCAACTCCACAAAAACGAACCGCCCCTGGTATTCAGGATACTTCTCCAAAAATCTATCAACTGCTCTAATTTTTTCCAAAATTCCCTTAGTATAGTCAACTCTGTCTATACTCAGGCAGAGAATTTCGTAGGGAGGGTCTATCTCTTCCGGAATAGTCTTCGTTTTCTCTTCCACTTCTTTACTATTAGCCATCTGTGAGATACCCTCGGCGTCCACGCTGATGGGAAATGGCCTTACCAGAGTCTTGTGATTTTTATAAGTGACGGAAGACTCCTCACGATTAACTTTTGCTTCCAGTTCCTGGTTTACAGTATCCAGAAAGTTGAGGCAATGGTAGCGCAGGTGGAATCCCAGAAGGTCGTTAGCTAAAAGCCCTTCCAAGATTTTTTTCTTCTGGGGACATATCCTGAATACCTCCGGGTTGGGCCAGGGAATATGCCAGAATAGAGAGACGATTGCTTCGGGATTTTTCTCCTTTATAACCTTAGCGCATAGACTTAAATGGTAATCCTGGAGCCAGACGAACAATTTATTATCTCTCTTCTCTTGCAGGATTGCTTCAGCAAACTTCTGGTTGACTTCCTGGTAATACTCCCAGTGAGAGGCGTCAAAAACTGGCTGGCGATAGGCGATGTGGGATAATGGCCAAAGAACTTGGTTCGCATAGCCGTAATAAAAACCGTTTTCCTCTTCCTTGGTCATCCATACACGCTTTAAACTATACTTCGGGTCCTCAGGAGGAACCTTAATTTTATTATCCTTATCCACAACGTCCTTATCAGCATCACCACTTCCATAAGCTACCCAGATGCCTCCCGATGCCTGCATTATCGGATCCATGGCAGCAGTGAGCCCACCAATCGACTTCACGCATCTGACCTTTTTCCCTGAATGTTCATGAACGTAAGGCTCGCGGTTGGAAACTACAATAAAATCATAACCGCCAAATTTATTCTTAATTGTTTCCTCCAGGTCCTTCTTCTTCCACATTGCCATCTTACCCCTTTCGCTTCTGCGGTAGCAACAGAATCTTATATTTTCTAAATATTATACACTTATTGAATTGCCCTGTCAACTTCTAACCCTTTTTTATATCCGTTTTGCTCTTTGTCTTTCTAATTTAATTATGAATTTTATCAGGTGACCAATTTTTCTATTCTCCATATTATCATATCTCTCCTTCAATAGCTCCTTCTGGCGATGAGTAATCTTGAACTTATCTATGGTAGTGCTGAACAGTTCACTCAATTCCCAGAAGAAACTGTGCAGAAGCTCGTGGAGAACCAGCTTCCTGAGCTCCCTACGGTTCATCTTTATGGAGTCCCAGACATTAAACCTGAGATAGATGTTCTTATTAGGGTTATCCACATAGACTAATGCATAANNTTCCTTTTTCTCTCTCCTATCATCGCTGCACCTCCAAAAAAGGGACAGGCTACTTTTTGCCCCTTGCTTCAGCTTTCCCCAAAAAAATTGCCGACTACCCCTTCTGGAGATCGGCAATTCTGTCTATACTGGTGGCGGGGGGCCGATTTGAACGGCCGACCTCCGGGTTATGAGCCCGACGAGCTACCAGACTGCTCCACCCCGCGTCCCTTTATCATATAGTGATTTAAAACCTTATCCGGCTTTGTGCCCTACGGACATCACTCTCACGAATGGAAACGATCTATCTACAGAAAAGGAGGCAAATTGGAGTTTTGCTACTCCACACCTACTCCGTGCCGGAGGCCGGACTCGAACCGGCACGGGTATTAAATACCCATTGGATTTTAAGTCCAAGGCGTCTGCCAATTCCGCCACTCCGGCAAACCGCCTTTCTATTTTAAGAAAATAATTAGATTCAGTCAAGTCATTTTTCTTCTGGGATTTCGATGAATTTATACTTGGTCTCCCCGGGCTTAATCAATCCCAGTTCTTTCCGTGCCAGGCCTTCAATATATTCGGGGTCATTTTTCATTGCTTCCAGCTCTTCTTTCAGCCCTCTATTTTCCTCCTCCAGGACATCTATTCTTTGCTTTAACTGACCAATCTCCTTATTTAAAATTAACAGAGTTTGAAAATTCTTATTGGCAAAAAGAAATATGACTATACCGATTATGACAATTAAGATTAGTATCTTCTTGTGAGCTTTCTTTTTGCGGATATTTATCCACATTTTCTAAACCTTGAATACTATTATGGTTTTTTTATCTGCCACTTGTAGAATTCTGCCTCTTCTCCCAATTCTTCTTCTATTCGCATCAGGCGATTATACTTGGAGAGACGTTCCGATCTGGCAGGGGCGCCACTCTTAATCTGTCCAGCGTTAGTGGCCAC
>WVZK01000100.1 GCA_011772475.1 Candidatus Aminicenantota bacterium
GAGCTGGGAGGGGATCTTGTGGTTGTTATAGATACTTCGAGCGAAGTATGCACTCATAAAAAATCTGCCGAGGATGCTGTCAAGGTTATCCGAAAAGCCACAGAAGAAGACGAGAAAAAACACAAATGGCTTAGGAAAAAAGAAAAGAAGGCTTTTGATTTTTGCCTGAAGAGAATCAATAGTCGAAATTTGCCGATGAAATTAGTCATGGTCAGGTACTTCTTTGATGAGAAGAAGGGAATATTCTATTATACGGCAGATGGCCGCATTGATTTCAGGCAGCTCGTGAAGGATTTAGCCAAAGAGTTCAAGATGCGGATTGAAATGCGCCAGGTTGGAGTACGGGACGAGGCAAAGATGGTCGGAGGGCTGGGAGTTTGTGGACGCCAGCTTTGCTGTTTTAGCTTCATGAAAGATTTTAAACCTGTGACCATCCAGAGGGCAAAAAAACAGCAGATTGTCATTAATCCTACAAAGATTTCTGGGTTGTGCGGCCGGTTGATGTGCTGCCTCGCTTTTGAAGAGGAAAGCCGAGGTCGAATGTATGCAGAAGAAGAGGCGGAAGAAGATCAGTAAGGGATATATTCAGGATTGGCAGCGAATAGATAGGATTCTATTCGCCTTTGGCAATTTTAAACTGAACCTTGCTTGAAATGGCAATAAGGGTTCCTTCAGGAGAGTAGGCCTTCACCTCCCAGGAATACTTTTCACCCGATGTCATTCGTTTTCTTACTTCTTCTGGAAGATCAATGAAGTTGTCTTTTGTTGTCGTGGCCCACAGCTTATTTCCATTATCATAAATACAGATTTTGTATTCTACATCTTCGCCTGAATCTTTCCATTCAAATTTTGTGGGAACTGTTTTTATATCTATGACAGGAGAGATGAGAGTAATCGATTCCCCCCTGACTTTATCTTCACTGATGAAAAATTGAGGTGGCGCGGACTTGAAATAAGGGATAAAAACGCAGATGACAATGAGGAGCAGAGCCGCATAAACTGAAACCAGTGCCCACTGCTTGGGAGTAAAGAAAGAAATGATTTTTTCAAACCAGGTCGTTCCTTTTTCCTTATCAACAACGTATTCATCTTGAAAGATCATTTCTCCTTTCAGCTTGATTGTGGAAATAAGCTCGTCTCGTTCCACCATTTTTTCAAAGCAATAGGAGCAGTTAAAATAATGCTCCTCGAATTTCTTCTTTTTCTCATCATCCAATCTATCAAACAGATAATCGTCGATGAGATGTTTCCATTTACACATTTTAGTACCCATTTCTGTCATAACATTAATTCCATAAGTTTAGTCGTAGCAGGAATGAAAAATGGAAAAAAATTCATCTTTTTACCAATTTTTTTAAAAGTTTTTGAGAATAGTTCACACGCTCGCTAACTCTATGGGGAGTGATGGATAGCTTTTCAGCAACTTCCTCCCTCGAAAGTCCTTTATAATAATAAAGATAGAGGACGTCTCTGTATTTGGGCTTTAGTTTTTTTATCGCATCTGCTATAAGCTCAGCCCTCTCTTTGTTTTCAACGTGCTCGTGAGGATCGGGATAGGGAATCGGCTCTGGGGCGTGTTTCAGTATCTTGCTCTTTTGCCTTATGTAATCTACTATCCTGCGGCTGGTGATAGTATAAATAAACGTTCCGATCGAAGATTCTCCCCTAAACTCCTTCTTTTTTATTTTTTCTATGACATTAGTAATAATTTCATTAACAATATCTTCCCAATCAGGATTGGAGGCTCCCAAGGATTTTCTAACTCTAAAACGGATAACAGGACCGTATTTAGCGTAGATTTCCTCTAAATTAGTGTCCTGCTTCTTTTTATCCATTATAACCCGCTTCTCTTTTTCAATAACATTATACGGACATTGACCTAAGATGACAAGCATGGATTTTCAATTTTTTGGTTTTAATTGCGACTAAGTCTTATGCCCAAAAAATTTGAGGACGGGTAGTTGAAAAAGAGCTTTCACAATTTGTCAAAAGCAAATTCCATTCTTTTGGGCTTTAGCGAGTAGCTTGATGGAACAAAGGAGACGGGGACAAACTCCACAGCAGGATCATTCCCGCGCAATTAGAGAAAATACATTATTTTCCGATTATAAAAAAGAAAGAAGAAATTCCTTTTATCAGTCTTTGATCAACAGAAGTCTTGAACTTTATATTTCTAAGGAAGCGGATAAAAGCAAATTTGTTTTTGGATCTAATCCTTATAATTTCATTATCTTAAACGAGGGGGAAGCTCCATGGAATAGGAGAGGTTCAACGCCTCCCTTCGCCTTTGTCTTAAATGAAGAGAAAGAGGAGCAGGATTATACGTCCTGGGATATGGAAAGCACGGAGGTCAGGAAGATGTCATCGGCGAGAAATATATTAAGGCACATGGATCTTCACTACGGGAATATTTTTAAGGATCAAACCTCTAATATTGAAGAAGATATCGCAGAAAAGCAGATATTTTTCAACTCGAGCCTTCTCTATTTAATTGCTGCAACTGACGGAAATGAAGACAGCATAGGCCATTCTAAGCTTGTGGCCAGTTACACGACGCTTTTAACCAAAGACCTTGGGATCGAAGATAAGGGTTTCTTGGTCAATATCCAGAGGGGCGCTTTGCTTCATGATGTCGGAAAAATTGGGATACCCGAATTCATTTTGAGAAAAGCCATGTCTCTATCTGATAGAGAAAAAGGGATTTTACAGGAGCATCCACTTTTGGGTTATGAGATGATAGAGGAATTTGATTTCTTGAAGAAAGCAGCCCTCGTCGTTTTGTATCATCATGAGAGATATGACGGAAGCGGATATCCTTTTGGCTTGGCTGGAGAGGAGATTCCCCTGGAAGCTAGAATATTTGCTTTGGCTGATACTTTGGATGCTATAACTTCTGATAGGCCCTACAGGAAAGGAAAAAGCTTTGAAGAAGCATTGAAAGAAATGGAGAAATGTCGAGGTGGCCAGTTCGATCCTGCCCTTTTGGATGTCTTCCTTTCCATTCCGATAGAAAAGTGGCAGGATATAAAAGCGGAAACCCTGGCTTCCCTTCGGCTTCCCCAGGTTCACTGATATTACTCCCCCTTTTTAAAGGTTTTCCCTTTATCCCCTTGAAATTTGCTCAATGACTTTGGCATAGAGCTCAGACGTATGAAAAATTTTTAAGGGGCGGCTCTCTTTGCCAAGGTTTGCCCTCAACTGGAAAAGGCAGCCTGGACAGTCTGTAGCTACGAGCGAGGCTTCACTTCTAAGAATTTTTTTCTTTTTTTTCTCCCACATGCTTGCCGAAATTTCTGGATTTTTGAGCGAGAAGACTCCGCAAAACCCGCAGCAAGTGAACGGCTCCTCTTCTTCGGAAGGATTAAGGCCCAAGGCTTGAAGGATTATTCTTGGCTCATCCTTTAGCTTCAGGGCGTTCAGATAATGGCATGGATAATGGTAGAATACCTCTTCTTTTTTTAGAGTTTTCTTTGTTTCAGGGAATAATTCCTTTTTTGCCATAAATTCTGTAAAATCGAAGATTTTCTCTTGCCAGCGGGAAGATTCTGGTTCGAGTTCGGGATAGAGTTTCTTAAAGAGGGAATTACCGGTCGGACAAACGGTAAGGATATAGTCAGGATTTTGTTTCTCGAAAGATCTTAGATTTTTTAAAGCCAGGTTATGAACGTCCTTTTTATGTCCCAGGTGAAGACTGGGCGCTCCGCAGCAAGCTTGGTCAGATGGCGAGACGACGTGAAAGCCAAAATGAGAGAGGATGGCACTGACGCTTTCCCGAATTTCGGGGAAGAAGAACTTTACCAGGCATCCCTGGAAGAGGTAAATTTTTGCTCCCTTTTTCTCCTTGTGCGGCTTGCTTTTTTTTAAGTTAATGGCTGGCAGGGATTTCCCTTTTGCAAAAGCAAAAGGCAGACTCTTTAGATATCCATCTCTCTTCCACGGTTGCTGCAGGATGGAAAGTATCTTTGCTGCTCTCTCAGCGAGGTGCTTTTTTCTGAAGAAGGTCGACAGAGTTCTCTCCCATAATCTTGGGCCTCTCTCGCTTTTTAACTTTAGCATAATGTCGCCCGTAGGAACTCCTACCGGGCAGAATTCCTCGCACTTTTTGCAATCCGCGCAGTAATCGAGCAGAGAAGAAGAACCTTTGAGAGTCTGCGTTATTGAAGTCAGTAAGACACCAATACCTCCAGGATAGACAGGTCCTCCATAGACATGACCCCCCAGGGATTGAAAGATGGGACAAACAAGCATACACCCCCCACATTTCAGGCAGTTGAGGATTTTATCAAGCCCCTTATCCTGGCTTATCTTAAGTCTTCCGTTATCGAGGATAATGATGTGGAGTTCCTGCGGTCCGTGAACACCTACGACCAGTTCTTTTTCGATGTCAGTTGTGCGGCTTGGTCCGGTAATGAAGGACACATAGGAGGTCATCTTGAGTCCCGAAGAGGCGAGAATTAGCGCTTTTGAAAGAGTAACAGCTTGTTCCAGTGTCTCGACGAATTTTTCTGTCGTCGCTAAAGCTATATGGACAGGAGGTAGAGAAGTGACGAGGCGGGCATTTCCTTCGTTGCTGATGATGACGAGAGTTCCGGACTCGGCAACTGCCAGGTTAGCTCCTGAGATTCCTACATCAGCCTCCATAAAATATTTCCGCATCGCTTCCCGCGCCAGCTTCACGATTTTTTTTGGGTCAGGAGGCACCGCTTTTCCCAGATGGCGGCTGAGCAGTTCTGCTATTTCCTCTTTAGTCTTATGGAGGGCAGGAGCAGTTATATGGGAAGGTTTTTCTTTTGCGAGCTGAATGATCCATTCTCCGAGATCAGTTTCAACAACTCTGTATCCTTTTTTCTGTAGAAAGCTATTAAGCCGGATCTCCTCGCTCACCATAGATTTGGATTTAACTATAAGTTTGGCTTGCTTCTGGCGCAGTATTTTTACGATCGAGGATAGAGCATCATCTGGAGTCGAGGCTTCGTAGACATGGGCCCCGGCTTTTGTAGCCTCTTCGGTGAATTTTTTGATAAGCTGGGGGAGTTTCTTGACGCATGCTTCTCTTATGGCTTTCGCCTTTTCTTTGTAATCTTCCCAGGGGATCTCATTTTTTGTCGTATTGAATTTATTGAAGTGATGCAGAGAAGCTTTCTCGAGGGCCTTCTTAAGGTTTTCGTTTTGAAGGGCTTTTTTTATCTCTCTTTTCTTTTTTCTACGGGGAAACACTCACTCCTCTTTTTTCATTTTTTCAAGATACGATTGGGGATCTACAAGGAATTCTCGGGGCTTGCTTCCCTCAGAAGGACCCAGTATTCCCTCGTGTTCCATCTGGTCAATTATCCTGGCAGCCCGGGCGTAACCCAACTTTAGCTTTCTCTGAAGATAAGAGGCTGAAGCCTGACCTGTGAGGAGGATTAGCTCAAGGGCTTTTTCATAGAGTTCGTCTTTCTCCCCCGTCTCCTCCCATGCCTTGTCAGTCTGGCTTTTCAGGGTACTGATAATTTTTTCGTCATAGGTCGGGCTTGCCTGTTCCTTGACAAACTTTACCAGCCTGGTGATTTCAGGAACAGAAATAAAAGAACAGTGCAATCTTATAAGGCGGGGATAATTTGGAGGCATGAAGAGCATATCTCCCAGACCGAGCAGTTTCTCAGCTCCAGCTGTATCAATGATGATTCGAGAGTCAACCTTTGAGGGAACGCGAAAGGCTATACGGCTGGAAAAATTATTTTTGATAGTTCCGGTTATGACATCAATTGATGGCCGCTGTGTAGCCATCACGAGGTGAATGCCAACGGCACGAGCTAATTGAGCCAGACGGGCGATGCAGTACTCCACATCTTGAGCTCCGATCATCATCAACTCAGCTAATTCATCGATGATGATGACAAGATAGGGGATAGGCCTGAGTTTTTCCTTTTCCTCTTCTGTGAGTTTCCCTTTTTCCTCTTTGAGTATTTGTTTTACCTTGTGATTGAATTGTTCGATGTTTCTCACTTTGAGATAACCGAGCCTCTGGTAGCGCTCTTCCATTTTTTTTATGGTATCCAACAAAATCCTGCCTGCCTTCTTGGCGTCCTTGATAACGGGGCTTAGGAGGTGAGGAATTCCATCCCAGAATGTGAATTCCAATCTTTTGGGATCGATAAGGATTAGCTTGACTTCCTCGGGTGAAGCCTTGAAAAGAATGCTGGCGATAAGCGAATTGAGTGCCACGCTTTTTCCCGTTCCTGTAGCTCCGGCAATAAGGAGATGGGGCATAATGGATAGGTCTGTTATATAAAATTCGCCATGAATATTTTTTCCCACAGCAAAAGTCAGTTTAGAAGGAGACTCTTGGAATTTTTCCGATTGTATTACGTCCCTTAGCTTAATGATCTCTCTTTTGTTATTGGGGATTTCAACTCCAAGAGATGACCTGCCCGGCATCCTTTGGACTCTGACCGATTCTGCCCCCAAGGCAAGGGACAGGTCTTCTGTGAGGTTAGCCACCTGACTGACTTTTATTCCTGGATATGGGTAAAATTCATAAGTGGTGACCACGGGGCCAGGATGGTACTCTTTGACCTCCCCCTCGACACGGAATTCCCCCAATTTCTCCTCTATCCGTTGCTTTTTTTCAAGGAGTTCGTCTTTATCGATTTTTTCATAGGATTTTCCAGGATCCAAAAGCGTAAGAGGTGGATAATTGTAGTCCCCTTTTCCTTCCATTTCTGGAAAAAGATACTTTTCGGGCATTGTGGGAGGGGCAGGCTTTGTTGCTACAGGTTCCAACGGAGGTTCTTTTTTTAGTTCCTTTTTTCTTTTTTTGAGCTTGGCTTTTTCAATCTTTTTCTCTTTAAGTAAAGAATATTTTTCGACAACTTTTTTCCTCATCTTCTCCCGGCGCTTTAATTTCTGGTAGCGGACAATTCGGATTCTGACTTCTTTGAAAGCGAAACGAAAAAACGTCTGAAAGAGGCGAAATATGGTCCCAAAAGATATCTTGGTAGAGAAGATGAAGAAAAGGATGAGGAGAACCAAAAGAACAAGGTAGGTTCCGACATGGTCAAAATACCGGATCAAAAACGAAGATATCAGTTTACCTATAAGACCTCCGCCTGAGAGCTCTGTTCCCCCCAGAGAAAAACTCGGGAACATCATAAAAAAAAGGGAACTGATGATAAGAACAAAAAAAAGAGCCCCTGCAGCTTTTAAGAAGAACCCTTTCTCCCTCTCGAGAGAGAAGGTCTGGAGACCAAGGAAAAAAAGGGCTAAAGGCAGGAGGAAAGAGGCGAGTCCTAAAACTTGAAGTATGGCATCCGAGAGGAGTGCGCCAACTCTTCCAGTATAATTATGGATTTTTTGGCTGGAAGCAGAGGCCTTGGCCCAGCCTGTATTGGTCCAGGAAGGGTCTTGGGAATCATAGCTGATGAGGCTTAGGAAGACGAAAACAGCCAAGAAAATGAAGAAAATGCCGACTATTTCAAAAGACCGGATTCCTCTTTTTCTGAGAAGCTTTAGAGAAGACGCCTCTAATATGTCCCTCTTCTTCTTTCTCATCGCCAGAATTATATCATATTTATATTGTTTTACTAAACGTAGGGGTTTGATTTATCAAACCCACCTTACGTAAATATATGGATTCTATTGATTAATGGGGGCTTGATTGTAGGGTTTTGGTTCATCAAACCCACCTTTTATTAATATATAGGTTTTATTGATTTGCAGGATTTTAATTTCTTGTAGGGGTTTGATTCATCAAACCCACCTTATTATTTTACATGGATTTTATTAATCTGAATGGATTTGATTTCTTGTAGGGGTTTGATTCATCAAACCCGCTATTATTCTTTCTGAGAATAGAAAAAATTAAAAAGATCCACAAACTGGGAAATTGATATCTGTTCGGGGCGGAGATTCCTCTCGATTCCAAACTCATTAAACGCTTCGTCTATCAGGGGCAGAGTGAGATTGAGCTTCACTAAATTCTTGCGAAGGATTTTTCTTCTGTGTTTGAAGGCCCCTTTTAAAAACTGGTGAAAGAGTTCTTCCTGCTCTATCAAGAAGAGAGGATGGTCTCTCTTCTTTAGAGAAATCAAGGCGGAGTAAACTTTGGGAGGCGGGGAGAAACTTTCTGGGGATACAAGGAAAAGAAGCTTTGCCGAAAAGTGGATCTGAAACAGGATAGATAAAGGAGCATAGTTCTTCGACCCGGGCTGGCTACAAATTCTTTCTGCCACCTCCTTCTGGAGAAGGAAGATACATTCTGAAAAGAGCTCCCTCTCTCGAAGCACCTTGAAAAGCAGTGGTGATGAAAGGGAATAAGGAAGGTTTCCTGCAAGTTTCACCTTATTTTTAAAATCATGGTCTTTTAAGAGCTCATTGAAATCGACTTTCAAGATGTCTTCTTCTAAGATCGTTAAGTTTGGGATGTCTTTTTTCTGGAGGAACGGGATAAATGCCCGGTCTTTCTCGATGGCGATGACTTTTCCTGCTTTTGCTGTTAGGGGAAATGTTAGAGCGCCCTTTCCTGCCCCTATTTCGATGATAAAGTCTTCCCTGTTTGGCGAGATATAGCGAACGATCTCTTTTAGGACGGCATTATCTTTCAAGAAATGCTGACCCATTGCTTTTATTTTTGTTCTTTTCATCCCCTTGATCCGAAAGGCCAGGTCATTTTCTGGATTTATGGATCCAACCGTTGAAGAAAGCTATGGCCAGAGCGACCGCTATGGAGCCGGCGCCGATAAAATAAGTCAGGGCAACTCCAAAGTTAAAAATCAATAACGGAGCGGCTGCTGTTATAAATCCCCCTCCCAACATTGGCTCATAAAGGATCTGCTTGAAGCCGAAGGATTTTGCCGCCGGTGTCTTGAAGTTCGGGTCAGCAACGCGAAGCAACAGAAGACCCAGTGCTGTTACTCCTGTTTGCATACCGTATTCGGTGATGCCCCGCTCGAACCAGGCATCGGGAAGCATACGCGGCGCGATGAACCAGGTCGCAAATAGAACCCAGACCAAGCCGACAACCATCAAGATAGAAAACGGCAGGAAAAAGGCAAAAAATACATCAAGCTTTATCGAAGCGATAGCAGATATTACCAGAAAATCAAGGGCGAGTCCCAGGATGCGGTCGAACGTACGTCTATCCAGATACTTGGAAAGTCCCGTTTTACCAGCGAAAATCTGGATGAAGAGACCGCCCAGCATGGCCAGTGGAAAGAGCGGGAAGGCTTTAAACAGATCAGGCTCCATGTTGGCGCTCATGCTTTTGATGCCCTGGAGCATGAACCATCCGATGAGAATCGCTACACCAACCCATGCAGCATGAAAGGCAAAAGGTTCGAGGGTATCGGGGGATATGGTGGTTATCGAGCCATGCGTCCTCTTATCCGGCGGTATCAAACCGCGGGTTTCTGCCCGGGACAACAGTTTCGGTGATTTGATGACTTTTGTGTAACCACGCCTTGCAGCCATATTGATCATGGCCATTCCGAAGACCACAGCGCTGATCACCCCGACTGTTGCGGACATCAAACCAAGGTCAGATCCGGCTTGGAAGCCGAGCTGATCGAAAGCTTCGGCCATCCCGGCCGCGGTTCCGTGTCCCCCTGAGAAACCGATTTCGAGAAGGCATCCGAAGAAATGAGGAACACCGAATACGGGCGTTAGCAAAATTATGGAGATTCCTACACCGACGATATATTGTCCCATGCCCACGAGCCACCCATAGCATAATTGGGGCCCTCCTTCTTTCCAAATCGACTTGAATGAGGGTACAGTAAATCCGAGGAACAGGCAGGCAAAGACGACGTTGATCAATCGGCCGGGATAGAGAGACCAGGAGTTCATGATCTCCTGGGGAATAAAGGTGAAGAGATACTTACCGCAGACATAGGGCCCAAGAAGAAGCCCTATAAATCCGGCAATGACCGAGGCGGGCAAAAAGAGTCTCTGAAGCAGAACCAACCTTGTGCGCAGATATTTGCCGATGAGAAGAAGAAGACTCAGCCAGCCTATATCTACCATCAGTCTTGTGAGCTGAGCGCCGGTTATTTCCATTATGAGTTCCTTATGTAAGAAAATTAGAATTCATGTCGTACCCAGATTGATTCCGCCTCATTTACTCAAGGAGCGCTTTATGAGAATATCGTTTTTATCTTTTTATCGTCGTCCCCAGAGCGTTTGAAGCGCATCATTTAGTTCTATGGCGGCTTGAGTTCTTTCTCTGAATGGGCTATGACTGTTGCTGCAGCGACGTCACCCGTGATGTTGATAACTGTACGGGACATATCCAGGATGCGTTCCACGCCCAGGATGAGCGCGATGCCTTCCAGTGGGATTCCCACCTGTTTGAGCACGATAACCAGCATCAGTACGCCCATGGCTGGCGCTCCAGCAGCACCGATAGACGCGAGCGTTGCGGTAAGAATGATGGCCAGCTGGTCCCCGATTCCCAGATCCATGCCATAGACCTGGGCGATAAAAATGGCTGTTACTCCTTGATAAAGGGCTGTTCCGTTCATGTTTATGGTCGCACCCAGCGGGAGGACGAAACTTGAAATCTGCTTTGAGACGCCGATGTTGTCTTCCGCGCATTCCATGGTAACCGGTAGTGTGGCTGAACTTGAGCAAGTGCTGAAAGCAATCAACTGCGCCTGGATAATCCCCTTCCAGAACTTAAAGTAGGGATATTTTGTGAAGAGCCAGACAACAGCCGGGTAAGTCAAAGCTAGGATGAGAAGTCCTCCGATAACGACCGCACAATACCGGACAAGCGACATCAATATATCAACGCCGAACGTGCCAACAACTGTAGCTATAAGGGCGAAAACAGCATACGGGGCTATTTTGATCACAACCTCGACGATCTTGATCATGATGTCATTTATCGCTTCGAAAAACGATATTATCGGCTTCATCTTTGCCTTGTTAAGGAGAGAGATGACCACTCCCATAAACATCGCAATAAAGATGACCTGCAGCATGTTGGCCCGGACAAATGAACCGGCAGGATTGTCGGGGATGATGTCGATCAGGACTTCTCCTATGGTTGGCCTCTCCTCGGCACGTAGAGCTTGCATATCAGCGGTCTCCCCGTAGCTCGCCTTGAGTTCAGCCTGGACGCTTTCAGGGAGATTGCTGCCGGGCTGTAGGCCGTTAGCCAGAAAAAGACCGAGGGCAACGGCTGACACGTAATAGGCAATATAGAAAGCGAAAGTCTTGGTGCCAACACGCCCCAGTTTGCGCAGGTCGCCGAGAGAGGCAACGCCGACCAGTAAGGAGGCAAAAATCAGAGGGATCACAACCATTTTTATAAGACGGATAAAAGCTGTCCCCACAGGGCGGACAACCGCTGCATCCGGACCGAAGATCACGCCTGCGACAGCTCCGAGGATTAATCCAACGAAGATCTGAGTCGGTATGCCTGTTCGGCGAAGGGTCGTTAAAATCAGGATAATTACGGCATCAAGCAAGGCCAGGATCTGGATGATTTTATCGCCGAGTGTATCTGCGGGGTGACCAACAGCATAAGCAGCAGCACAGAGGGCAACAGCAAAAACAGCCCCTGCGATTCGCTCCATGAGTCCTCCTTACATCAAGGGTGGTCTTTGATTAGGTAATGTTATTACACTGTTCATGCTTAAAGTCAACATTTCAGAAAATTAAAATTCATAATATCTACTTGTTATACCTAAGTCAATTTAAGCTTTTTTTGGATTCCTGAATAAAGAATTTTTATTGGACAGGAGAGAACCCTGGCAATTTGATTATATCTAAAAGAATTAAAGACATTGTTAGTATTATAAAAATCAATACAATCCGGATGAACCCTTCTCCCTTTTTCACAGAAACCTTTGCTGACCACCATGCTCCGGATGCGTATCCAGCTGCAAGGACCAGCCCAAACTTCCAGTTCACATTGCTGGTGAAAATGAAAACAAGCAGTACAGGAATTGTATAAATGAATATTATAAAAACCTTGTGCATGTTGACATGGACAAGACTGATTCTCATCAGATGGTATATCGATGCCATAAGCACGAACCCCACCCCGACCTGGATAAAACCTCCATAAAGTCCGACCGCAAACATCGTTGGGTAGATAAACCAAGAATTACGATGAAGACTTTCGCCCTGTTTTTTCCCTTGATTTGATTTCCTGAAAAACATGGAGATGATAACACCAATCATGATAATCCCTAAGATTTCCTTGAACAGTTCATCACTGATGTTGACGGCGATGATGGAGCCAGCTATAGCTCCGGGCAGGGCGAAAGCAGCCAGTTTGAAGCTCAGTTTGAATTCAGAGTATTTTTCCTGACGAAACGATAAGACTGCAGAAAAGTTTTGAATAAGGATACCGAGACGGTTGGTTCCGTTTGCTACAGAACCATCGAGTCCAAGGAAAATGAGCGCAGGGAGGGTAATTGAGGATCCACCACCTGCCATGACGTTGGTGAAACCAGCCAGAGAACCGACTGCAAACAGAAGAAGCAGCCGAAATAATTCATCCATTGGTTTGACTCTAGAGAAGCATATGATTCAGGATATTTTACCATTCTGAGATAAAGATGCAAAAATTTTTTCATAAAAGGGGGACACAAAAGGGGGACAGGCTACTTTTTTATTATCTGTCTATAAATAAACAAAGATTTCTTTCCTATTAAAGAAATCTTTCCATTTTATAAAGGAGTCTTTTTTAAAAAAGTAGCTTGTCCCCTTTTTCAAGTTGGATAGAGTGGAAGGTCAGGAGGATATCGCTCGTAGAGCAGATTATTTGTAATAGAACGACATTCTTAGGCGAGAATTATTAATGTGGATGTACTGGGCGAGCACAAATTAAAACCTTATGCTAAATCCACCTCTGTATTTAGGATCTAAGCCGCTTTTCATGGGGTAAACGATCTCAGTGAAAAGAAACAAAAAATTGGTTCCGACCGATACATATGGATACTGGAATCCTTCATTCCTGGAGAACTGATATCCCCCTCCTGCATATAGCTTGAAGATAAGAAATTTTGCAGGAAAAAAATAAACTGCTCCTCCCTGGAACTCAAGGTCCTCGGTTGAGTTTCTGTAGTCAATGTTTCCCGTTGCATACACATTGTTAGCGACTCGAAATTTAGCACCAAGGCTGGCAGGTTTGAAAAACCAGGAAAAGGTTAAATAGTTTTTTGACGGTGAATTGTGGTGCGACTTAGCCAAAATATCAGTCGAGCTTATCGAGATAATTAAGACCATTAGAATACTGATTAAAAAAAGCTTTCTCATCGGTTCCTCCACTCTATTTTTTTATTCTGCCTGGAATTATAGCAAATATCATGCCAATCTTCTTCCCCATAAACTGGTCTTTTCTTTGCCCTAAAAAGAGGACAGGTGTAAAAAAATTTGAATGTACTCTTCTCCTCAGGAGTTCTTTATTCTTGATTAGGGAAACTTGAAGTCTGTTTATCAAGTACCCCTGCGAGAATGGACTATCAGAGATGAGGATGAGAGGAAAACTCTGTATAGGCGAGAAACGGAGCGTTGTTGCGTATGGACCACCAAGACCAAATAATCAATAAGGAAGAATATCGCCTAATCTTTTGCTGATTTGACTTAGCTCGCC
The DNA here is from genome assembly GCA_011772475.1 of Candidatus Aminicenantota bacterium. Classification (GTDB taxonomy): domain Bacteria; phylum Acidobacteriota; class Aminicenantia; order Aminicenantales; family Aminicenantaceae; genus SOIV01. The sequence goes on from WVZK01000100.1 coordinate 13,586, forward strand.
TTGGGTTCCTTGCTCTCCTCGATCTCGGGAGGTTTTATTTTAGTAGAGATTGGTGGCGGTTCCGTTCCTTCCTTCAACATCTGCACGATGCCGTCGAAGAAGGAGTTGTCAGAAATCATGACCGAGGGAGCTAAGATTTCACCTTTATACTTTCCTCCGTCGCGCAACTCAACCTTTTCTTTAGCAGTTACTCTACCCTCCACTTCACCTTCGATTATTACGTACTCTGCCTTCACTTTACCCTTCAGCTTTCCTGTCTTGCCTACCAGCAAGAGCGCAGTAAGATCGATCGTTCCCTCGAACTGTCCGTTTAGATAAAGATTATGAGAGCCCTTTACGTTCCCCACGACGCTTATCCCATCAAAGATTGCTGTCGTTTCTGTTTTTTGAGCTTTGTCTAGCATACGTCGATCCAATTTTTTCAAAAGCCCCTCCTATATTCGAATTTTCCAAGCCGAATTTTGGGGTAGGAATTTAATTCTGTTGTCAATTTTCAATTATCTTCTTTTCCTGTTCTTCCTACCTGATTATGAACCCGCGTAGGTTTCTCTATTTCTACGCTAAAAAAGCTTATAGCATAGGAAAAATTTGAAGTCAAATGAGAAAAGAATAAAAAATGACGCTATTAAGACCGGTAGCTATTTAATTATGGCCTTAGGATCCTCTCTCTCGTAATCACTTTTTCCCCAATATTCTTCAAAGTGTTTGGACCGTACTAAACACGTAACTGCTCCATTTTCCATAACAACCCATATATTTCCATAATTGTATTTTAGGTTGCCGGTGTACCACTCGATTATATAGCGCGGTTTTCCCGCGACTTTAATGACTTCATCTGGCGTCATCCCCACTTCTACATTTCTGACATCTGGCTTGATATTTTCTATATCTAGCTTTGTCTTCAACCGCACCTCAAAAGATTGGGTACTCTTGACTTTTTCCTCGTCCTTATTCTCCATCGGAAGCTTTCCGGTTGGCCTTCCTTTTAATATGGGTTCGAGGCGCTCTCTCTCGAGAGCCTCTTCTAGGTTAAGTTTCTTAGTTGGCATTGAGGACCTCCGCAGTCAGCGCCATGAAATCTTTTGCGCCGTTAGATCGAGGAGCATACTCAAAGATAGTTTTGTTTTGAATCCTGGCCTCGCCTATAGATACATTCTTTCGTATCCTCGTCTGGAATACTTTCGTTTTCCATTTTTCTCTTGCTACATTATCAATTTCTCTTGAGATGATTGTCTTTGTCTCATACAGGTTTATCAGGATGCCGAAAATGTCGACCGGCCTATTTCCTCTGGCTGCGATATCATTGGCCACTTCGATATATCTTTCAGCTCCCATTATGGCATCTATTCCCGGGCTTACAGGGATCAAGAGGTTATCGCAAAAAATAAGGGCAGCCCTGTTTATAAGAGTATCGGTTGGAGAAAAATCACAAAAAATATAATCGTAATCAAATCCTTGGATAAATGAAATACGCTCCTTGAATTTGAATATCCCAAAGTCGTCTTTGGTTAATTCCCTCTGGGCATCATAAAGCCGCTTTCGGCCCGAAGTGATTATATCCAGGTTCTTGCGGACCTCAATGATCACGTCCTTATGTCCATCGATAAGCAGCTCTGAAAGTGTATGCTCTGAGGCAATATTGAAATGGCCTCCAACGTTTCCCTGGGGATCACAGTCAATAATAAGAACTTTCTTGCCTTTCTGGGCAAGGCCGGCTCCGAGATTTATGGCAGTGGACGTCTTGCCTACTCCGCCCTTGGATGTTGAGATAGCTATCCTCTTCAATATTTATTTCCTTTCACTGTGATTGTCCCTCATAAGCAGCGGAAGCCAGGAAAGGTTCCTGGGAATTTGCAGGATTGGTTCTTCATTTTTCCTTGTATTTTTATGATTCTTAACTGATCCTACGCCCATACAAACTTCTTCCCTTCTAACCTAGAAAACTTATAGCATAGGAAAAATCTGATGTCAAAATGATAAACTGATTCTCCCGCCTTTTCTATAAATCTTGGTTATTTATTGATGAAGATAAGAAACTATAGTTTCTTTTAGATTCAGAAAGAAAAGATATTCTACCGCCTTTATCCCTTCCGTCTTTCTCGTTTTCTTCGCTGTGCTTTGCGACGCTCCTTCAAAGACCGCCGTTCCTTGCCGGATCGGCGCTCAGGTCCTGGATATCTTAAAGGATCTCTTTTCTTTTTTTTATCCATAAGGGATCCTCCAATTCAATTATTTACTTCTACTATTTCATAAAAGTCGCAGCAAATCAAATATAAATTCTGAACTTGCTTATTGGGCCTGGGCTAAAAAATAATCAGAGATTTGGATGTTATATCTGCGGGGGTCCAAGGATTTTACAATTGTCCTTTTGTACTCGCTTGTTTCCGGGTCCATTTCTGTTAAATCTACAATTTGGCCGTCAATTTTGTTGCCAATCCTGTCAGTGACAAGCTTCACTTTTGGTCTTAGTAAGAATGCCACTTCCGATTTTGTCTCTGTTACAATTCCCAACTCCCTGGTATTAAGAACAACAAGAGTGCCGATAGGATAAATTCCTATCATGTTAGCAAAAACCTTGAGCAAACTTGGATCAAATTCTGTTCCGCTTTTCTCTAACATCAGGTTCAGGGCGTCATCTTTAAGTAAGATATTCTTTCTATAAGGTCTTTTAGTGGTTACAGAGTCATAAAAATCACACATTTTAACGATCTTACTGTAGAGATCGATATGTTCCTTTTTCCAAAATCTGGGGTATCCGGATAGGTTTGCCCAGAGGTGGTGTTCTAAGGTTACATAAAGGGTCTTAACGGGAAGGAAGCTAAGTTCTTTGAGAAAAATCAATCTTTGTACTCCCTGGTAGGTATGCTTTTCCATTATTTCTCTTTCTTTTTTGCTTAATTTGCCTTTTTTATCCAGAATCTTTTTAGGAATCTCTAATTTTCCGATATCGTGGAAAAAAGCACTTACGCCGAGTTCCAATAATTCTTCTTTTTCAAGGCCCAATCTTTTTCCAAAACATATGGCCAAAATGCAAACATTTGTTGAGTGATTGAGAGTGTATTCATCATAGTTTTTTATGCTGGTTAAGCCAATCATGAAAGACTCATCCTGGGTTACAATATCGATTATGGATTGGACAAGTCTTCGGGTTGTTTTTAGTCGAAACCTTTTTTCTTTTTTTTCTCTCTCGAAAGCCTCTTTAAGGTGAGTTATGCTCTTGAAAAAGATCTTTTTGGCAGCTTTCTTAATTTCCCCCTCCCCTTTTAACGCCGCCAAGTCATAGGGATGGATTTTCTCCAGATATATATTTTTTATTCCCTTCTCTTTTAGCTTTTCCTCAAAATCTTCAAAGGGATTTTTTTCTTTCACTTTCGCATTAGCCAAGAAATGTACAAACCGGGCCAGCTCTTCTTTTTCCAATCGATGATCAAACCCGATTGTTCCTATTTCCTTTTTCTTGAACTCTTTAGATAACAGCTTAAAGTAGTTGTAGCTGAGAAAATCAAATTTAACCCTAAAAGTGTTAAAAAATAATGAACTTTCACGAAATTCAAACACAGCTTCCTTTTCATCTTCTAAAGTTTTTTGTAAAAGAACGAAAAGAAGATTGACCTGTTTTATATAGGTGATGTTATTGGATTTATATATTTGAGCTGTTCTTAGGGCAGAAGCGAAGCGGACAAATACCGCATCTATGGTTTTAAACAGAGCCTTCTTGGCGGCCTCACCATAATCTGCTTTCTCTTTTTTTGTGTTTTCTTTCATGGAATTAAGCACTTCGCTCAATAATTCTGATCTGGTTAAACTTAATCTATTAAGCTATCCTCCTTAAAGCTAAATCGCACGCGTTGCGAATGGTTTTGTTTCGTATCTTAGCCCCCTCTTTAAGAATATCCACGGCTTCTGGAGTTGCCATGTTTTCCAACGCAGAAACTGCGCAGAGGCGAGTCTCATTCTGCTTAGACGTGGCAAGGATGGTCCATTTTTTCAACATGGAATTCAGGAGGGCAATAACTTCACTGTTTTTAGCGCATGCCAAAAAATTTAGAAGAGCTTTTTTCTCAAGCTTGCTTTTGTTCGTGAAATCTTTTTCTTGAACCAATTGCATAACAAATTTTAATGTAATTTTATCTCCAGGATATTTTAGGTTCATAGCAGCCCGAGTGCGGACTTCTCCGTCCTTATCAGAAAGAAATCTCATTAGAATCTTATTGGTATCTTTGTCTTTAATCTTGCTCATAGCGTGGATAATTTCGAGCCTTATTGCTTTATGTTTATATTCAGAAAAATTTATAAGGTAGGGAAGAATTTGTTTTCCACCTATTCTACCTAATATGGCAACCACTTCTTTTGTAAGAGTCACTCTGTCTACACTAGCGATTTTTGCAACAGGAGCAATATTCTCTTGGGCAATTTCTTGGAGAAAAGTTGAGGCCTTCTGAAGAATAAAAGGGTCTTTTGAATGCTCCCAAATATCAGCTGCAAGGGGAATAGAGTTAGGGCCAAGAAGTGATAAGTATTGAAAGAAAGAGTCATAATCTTTTATCTGGCCATCCAAGAATAATCCCCTCAGCAAAGCTATAAAGCTTTCGTCTCTTGTTTTCTCTAGGATTGTATCGAGTGATTTCTCCTTTTCTTCGGATTTATCAGGGAGCATACTTTTTAATTCCTGGAGCCTGGCTAGAATCAAACAAGCCAGGGGAAAATTCGCTTTATGGACGACTTCCTTATAGCCTTGATAAAGAACGTTTAAGGTAGCTGAAAATTCGTCGGGTCTTTCCTCTAAGAAAAGAATTTCAAAAAGCAAATTGGCCATCGCCACCATAGAAGGAGTCTCTCTATTTTCTGACAGCATTAACTTTAACTCAGGATTTTCTCCCTCACATGCGGCTGCTACATGATAAGGAAGATTAAAGTCCTGCAGATCCTTATCATCCTCTTTCTCTTCCAGAATAGGATTTACTTGAAGACCTAAAGCGATGCTTCTTTTATAGAGCTCAATCTTATCTTCTGGAGTGAGGCTTATTAAGCCTTTTGAAAATTCTTTAATATCAGCAGTGCTTCTCTCTCCCCCTTTTCCAATATCTAAATCTAGAAATTCATCGATGGCGAAATATCGTATATGAGCAAAATCTTTTACCCAAAGAGAGTTAACAATATCACTTTCTTCTAAGGGGAGGGAAGATTCTTCTTTTATGAGTGTTAGAAAATCTTTAAGCTCCCTCTTTTCCAGGCCATTATGGAAAGATAGCTCTCTCATCCCATCTTTAAAGAAGAAAAAAGGAAGGCTGTTTAGTTTTTCTTCTTCTTGAAAGATTGTTTCGCCCTCGTAGGAGAAGCTAAATTCTTCGATAATGAGAGCTAACTTCTCATATTCATCAAGAAATTCTGTTAGCCTCTCATAAAACGAATCAGTGGATTTTATGACAGAGCGATTGTCAGGAGGATAAATCTTTATCAAAGAGAATGCTGAATCAAAGTATCTAAGGACTCCCGTTACCTGATTCATCTCTTCAGGATCAGGCGGGACCTTTAATTTTTTCTTATTTTTTGATTTTAGAGAGTCCATCGGTGGCTTTTTTTTACATACGTTGGCACAAATATCGTAATTAGAAAAGGCTAACAGGTTCAATACTCTAAACAGGTGAATTCATGGATGATTTTTAATCTTCTCTTCTCACCTTCTTAGAGGAGAAAAATTTCACCCCGTAAGACACAAATTATGGAGGCAAGGAGACAGTCCAGGTATGCGTTCTGTTGAATTTGCCTGATATGGTGATGGAAAATCATCCTTTTAGGTGAGAAAATAAGGACGAAAATCATTCAAGGAATCATCTCAAAAGGCTATTTACGACCCAGGGGGATTTTTATTAATTTTAACTTGACGTAATATGTAAGCTCTGATTGGGCTTTCTTTCAGGAATGAAATGAGTAAGAAAGGACTATCCCCCTTGAGGGAGCTAAGTGCTCAAAGCAGACATGTAATCAGTAAGATGTTGATGTATTTGATGCCGGCTGTTTTAGCAAAAGGGGGGTTGATGAAAATATTAGGTAAGAGCTCTCTCCAGCCGGCCCAAGAAAGCCATAATTATTATACTAGACTAAGCAAGAAATACAAGTTTGAAGGGATTATTAAGAGATGAAATGTCCTCAATGCCGTTCTGAAAATCCTGCTGATAGCCGTTTTTGTAGCAGGTGTGGCACAAAAATTACGCCTTCAGGAAAAATCAATCTTCCCAAAGACGCACCTCATTCTCTAACCAAAGAATTTAAAATTGGCAGCACATTTGCAGGAAGGTACATGATCATCGAAGAACTGGGCAAGGGAGGAATGGGAACTGTCTATAAAGTACTGGATAAAGAGGTCGACGAGAAGATAGCTCTAAAATTATTGAATCCTGATGTCGCGGCAAATGAAAGAACAATCACGCGCTTCCGGAACGAGCTTAAGACTGCCCGCAAGATATCCCATAAGAATGTTTGTCGGATATACGATCTCAGCAAAGGTAAAGGAATCTATTACATAACCATGGAATACGTGCCCGGCGATGATTTAAAGCACGTGGTTAGGATGATGGGGCAATTAGGTATAGGGAAAGCTTTGTTCATTGCCAAGCAAGTATGCGAGGGATTGGCTCAAGCGCACAAGAAAGGGATTGTGCACAGGGATTTGAAGCCTCAAAACATCATGTTGGACAGGGATGGTAATGCTCGAATTATGGACTTTGGGATAGCTCGCTCTCTTGAAACAAAAGGTGTAACGGATACAGGGATGATGATCGGAACCCCTGAGTACATGTCTCCTGAGCAGGTAGAAGGGAAGGAAGCAGATTTTCGGTCAGATATTTATTCTTTAGGGGTTATTGTCTATGAGATGGTGACTGGGAGAATACCCTTTGATGGCGAGACTGCCTTAAGCATTGCCCTGAAGCATAAGAATGAGGTACCTCGGGACCCAAGAGAATTAAATGATAAGATCCCTGAAGCTCTCAGCCTGGTGATACTGAGATGCATGGAAAAAGCTAGTGAGTCGAGATATCAAAAAGCAGAGGAGCTTCTTTCTGAATTGGACCAGGTTGAGAAAAATCTGCCTGCCTCAGAGAGGTTTGTTCCTGTTGAAGAACCAGAAGCTGAGGAATTTGAGGAACTTGAAGAAACAAGAGAAGAAGAATCAGAAGATATTGAGGTAAAAAAATCCATCGCAGTGCTTCCTTTCGCGGACCTGAGCCTCCAGAAGGACCAAGAATATTATTGTGACGGGATGGCAGAGGAAATAATAAACGCCCTGACGGGAATCGAAAAACTTCGGGTTGTTGCTCGCAACTCTTCTTTCTCATTCAAGGAGAGCGACCTAAAAAAGCGCAAGATTGGAAGGACACTTTACGTAGAGACTTTGCTTGACGGAAGAGTAAGAAGAGTCGATAGGCAGCTTAACGTCATAGCTCAGCTTATCAAGGTTTCGGATGGCTCCAAGCTCTGGTCAAAAGAATACGAACGTAAGCTGTCAGATGTGTTCGCTATTCAGGATGAAATACTCCTGGAAATTATGAAGAATCTTGATATCAAGCTTCATGAAAAAGAGAAGAAACTTCTGCTGAAGCATCATCCTGATGATTTGGAGGCTTATGACCTATATTTGAGAGGTCGCAGCTTCTTGAACAAGGAGATAGGCAAAATTATGGAGAAAGCTCTCCTGTACTTCAAGGGAGCAATTAAAATTGCCCCGGATTATGCTCAGGCTTACGCGGGGCTGGCACTCTCTTATATTCCCCTTGGTTTATGGGATTATATGCCACCGAAGGATGTGTATCCGGAAGCAAAGAAAGCTGCAGAGAAAGCTATCCAGATCGACGGAACGCTCACCGAAGCTCACTACTCTCTTGGAGTAGTTAAAATGCTGTATGATTGGGACTGGAAGGGCGCTGAGAGAGAGCTGAAAGAAGCAATCAAGCTCAGTCCGAATTATGCGGAAGCCCATGATGGGTATGCCGCATTTTTAAGCGCAATTGGGAAGAAGAATGAAGCCATCGTAGAGGCCGAGATAGCAGTCGATCTTGATCCGCTCTCGTGGTATTTTAATGCCAACCTTGGTATGTACTTACTCAGAGCAGGAAGGCAGGATGAAGCGAAGCAACGGTTTCGGAAGATACTTAGTATTGGAACGATCCATCCCCATATGCATCGGATGATGGGACAGGCTTACTTACTCGATTCAAAATATGACGTAGGCCTTGCAGAAATTAGAAAAGGTCTGGATATGTCAGGTAATAACCCGATGATATTAGGAGGCCTGGGATGGGGTTACGCAGTGGCTGGACAAACAGAGGAAGCCAAGAAAGTGCTCGAGGAGTTGAATAAGAGGTCAGAAGGAGAGTACATCAGGCCCTATTACTTTGCCCAAATCTACAGCGGTCTCGGAGAGAAGGATCTGGCCTTTAAATGGCTCGTGAAAGCTTTCGAGCAGAGTGATATATCATTGGCCACCATACTTGTAGATGAAACCCTCGATAATCTGCGCTCAGACAACAGATTCAATCTCATCCTTAAGAAAATGGAATTGGTTTGAGATTGAAGCCACATCATTTTATTACCCGTTCTTATTAGAGCAAATTCAAGGTTATAGACTTTTCTTTTAGCACTTAATGTAATATTACTTACAGCTCATCTTTTCCTTTTCTTAGGACCCTCTTTTACATTTGCTGACAAAGTTTTACATTTTTTTGACATTTTAATAATTGATTCTGATAAAATCTAAATGAATTTATCCAAATCAAAGCCCGGTTCCGATATCAGCAATGAGAATATTCACCCAGGGAATATTGGCCAGGAGGAAAATAGTCTTTATTTTTCTTTTAGCCATTTTACTTCCTTCATTGGTTGTCGGCTATTTGAGCTTTAGCACTTTTGCCCAAAGGCGGGAATCTGTCAGAAAACTTCTTGATTCTAACCTCTGGATTTCAGGCGAATCTGCCCTGAATTCTATTGAGGGTAAGCTTCTTGAGCACGAAAAAAAAGTTTTAAAGCAAGAAAATTTCACTCGCCTAACCAGCCTAAAAGAAACCGAACAAATCCTTTCTGACTATTCTGCATTATCAAAGGAGATCGCGGGGCAACTATTTCTGCTTAATGCCGAGTACCAAATAATTATCCCTAAAACTGGAAAAGACGACAGTTTAATCTTTTTAGAGGAAAAGAATGTACAAAACACCGAATTTGCTCAGGCTCTTAAGCAGGCAGAATCTCTTGAATTCTCCGGGAGGAATTATTCCCAGGCTGCTGAGCTTTATCGGAAGTGTACCTCGCTTGCGCCCACAAACCAGCACAAAGCATTTGCCTTGGAAGCTTTGGGGCGCTGTCTTTTATCTTCAAGAAGATATCGTGAAGCATATAAAGTGTATGGCGAACTTTCTGTTAAATACGGGCAGTTTCTGAACCAAGCAGGGCATCCTTATGGGATATTGGCCGCTTTTCAACAGTATGAAATTGAGCAGCGCCGAAAGCGAGAAGAGAACGGCCTGAAAATCTTGCTTTCACTATACAGAAAAATGCGGAATGGATTTTGGCTTATTAGTCTTCCTTCCTATGATTTTTTCGTTGTCGAAATAGAGTCAATTCTCGATGATAAATTTGCTGAAGGAAGATTTCCTGAAATTCGAGAATCTTACCTGACTCTCCAAGAACAACGATCTCCTTATTTAGAGACGCTTCTTTTTTCAGATTTCTTAAAGACGGAGGCCGTCCCCAAGCTAAAAGAAAAGCTGACACTTTCTCGTATGGGAGGCGAAGCACAACAAGGACGCCTACTTGCCGCTTGGAGAGAAGAATTTTGCCTTGTCTCTTACTCTGTCCTGCCCAACTTCCAGTCAGAAAAAACTTTTTATGGTGGCTTTTGCTGGGACCTAACTTCCCTTAAAAAAGAAATATTCCCAAAAGTTTTAGAAAATCTAACAAAAGATACCGGACTCTCTCTTCAAGTCATAGATGAGAGAGGTCGGAATATCTTAACCGGAAAAGAGGAATTATTTTCAGAAGACTCTCTTCGCTTATCTTATCGCCAATTCCCTTTTCCCTGGAAACTTCTTGTCTCTCAGCCTGCCTTCAGTGACCTTGAACGGACCGCGCGCCGGGAGAATTTTCTATACGGAGCTCTTCTGACTTTTATCGTGGTTTTAATGCTTATGGGCGCTTATCTCATAGTGCGCGATATTTCCCGTGAGTCAGAAACTACACGCTTAAAGACCGAATTCGTTCATAATATCTCTCATGAGCTGAAAACACCCCTCACTCTCATTCGCCTTTATGGAGAAACACTCCAGCGAAAAGAAGACCTTAAGAAAGACGAAAAGAAAGAAGCCTATGAGATAATAACCAAAGAAAGCGAGCGCTTGTCGCACCTGATAAACAATGTCCTTGATTTTTCCCGGATTGAGATGGGCAGAAAAGAATTCGATTTTAAGAGAGGCAGCTTAGACCAGATCGTTCGAGACACCTTAGAGTCGTACCGTTATCATTTAGAGAAGAAAGGTTTTTCTGTAAAAAAGGAAATTGCCTCAGATCTTCCGGAAATGAATTTTGACGGAGAAGCTATAGCCAGTGTGCTGATTAATCTCTTAAGCAATGCCATGAAATTTTCGCCCATGATAAAAGAAGTAACTGTAAAATTATTCAAAGATAACGGAGGTGCAGTACTTCAGGTTGCTGATAAAGGTATAGGAATCTCGCCCAAGGATGTATCAAGAATTTTCAATAGATTCTACAGGGCAAAAAATGCAACTGTTTCTGATGCAGGCGGAAGCGGCCTTGGCCTAACCCTGGTTAAACACATCGCCGAAGCTCATGGGGGCCGGATTATAGTCGAAAGCGAGCCAAGCAAAGGAAGCATCTTTTCTGTGGTTTTCCCTTTCTCCGGCCCAAAAAAGGATAAATCAGGATGAAAGAAAAAATATTAATCATAGAAGACGAAGAAGACCTGGTTAAAGGATTGAAACTTAACCTGGCTGATGAGGGATATGAAGTGGGCTGGGCGTCCGATGGTGTTGAGGGCCTGCGTAAGGCGTTGGAGGAACAACCTCACCTTATTATCCTTGATATTATGCTCCCCAAGATGAATGGCCTTGATATCTGTCGAGAGCTTCGTAAAAAAAATATAAGCATTCCTATTATTATGCTGACAGCCAAGGGAGAAGAAATTGACAAAGTGCTGGGATTGGAAATAGGAGCCGACGATTACATGACCAAGCCCTTCAGCATCCGGGAACTTTTGGCGCGGATAAAAGCACACTTAAGGCGTGAGAAGAGGGAGAGGAAAACAGTCCCTGAAGTTTATCGCTTTGGCGATGTCGAGATTGATTTCACTCACTTCAAAGTCAAGCGTAAAGATAAAGAATTGGATCTTACATCACTCGAAATAGAGATTTTAAAATACTTCATTGCCCATAGGGAAGAAGTGGTAACAAGAGAGGCTTTGCTGGATAAAATCTGGGGTTATGAAAAATATCCCACCACCCGAACCATCGATAATCATATATTGAAATTGAGGAAAAAGATCGAGGGGGACCCATCTCATCCAAAATTTATCCTTTCAGTTTACGGAGAAGGATATCGATTTGTCGGATGACAATCTTTTACATTCTTTTACTTTTATTTGACAACTCAGGAAGCTAAAAGACTTACATTGTTGGCGAATGAAAAAATCACCAGCAGGAGGTAATAGCATGAATTCCAAAAAGACTCTTATTCTCCTTGCCTTTATAGCAGCCATACTCATGGCCTTCGGTTTCCAGAATTCCTCCGAACACAAAGTCCTATTTGAGAAGGCCAAATTCACCATGGAAACAAAGGGCGACCTCAAAGGAGCTATCAAGCTCTTCAGCGAAATCATCAAAAAATATCCAGATGAAAGAGAATACGCTGCCAAGTCTCAACTGTATATCGGCCTCTGCTATGAAAAATTAGGTTTGAGAGAAGCACAAAAAGCTTTTCAGAAAGTAGTTGATAACTATCCAGATCAGCGGCAAGAAGTTGCCGTAGCCAAGGAAAAACTTGCCAGTATGGCCAAAGAGCTGGAAAAAGTGCCTCATATGCCTACTTTCCGAAAGCTTCGGGTTCCGACCAAGCTTTCTTGGATCATGCAGTTATCTCCGGATGGCAAAAAAGTGATTTTCGCTTCTCCATCTGACAAAAAGCTCTGGATGATGTCCCTATCGGGAAAACTGGGTTCTGAATTTCCCGGGGCTCCAAGCATAGTGAATACTGGCGATGTGGAAGTTGATTGGTCTGGACTTGCCTGGTCTGGTGATGGTAAATGGATCGTATTCAATGACTGGATAAAACCTAAAAAATTTAAAGAAAAAGAGGGGAAACACGGTATGTATATTGTTTCGGCCGAAGGTGGAAAGCCAAGGAAAGTGTATGAAAATTACCGCGATGTACGTATCGTAAACTATAGAATGAGTTTGTCTCCGGACGGAAAGATCCTGGCTTTTTCATCGGTTGACAATAAGGAGTGTCATATCCATACAATCTCCGTAGATGGGGGCTTGCCGAAGCAATTGGTTGAGGCCCAAGCCAGAGAACCGGTCTTTTCTCCAGATGGAAAGATGATCGCCTATGTAGACACAAAAAATCTAGGTAGAGCGGGTGGAGGTTTATGGGTGATACCGGCTTCGGGTGGGGCTCCAAAACTGGTTGCCAATGCCGGGAATGCGTCAAGTCCTACCTGGTCACCTGACGGAGACATGATTGCTTTTCTGGACCTGAAGAGCCAGCAAATTTGTACAATCCCTGTTGGAGAGGATGGAGCGGCCTCTGGGGAGCTAGTTAAGATTGACATTCCTGAAGGAACTGGAGGGATCATGTCTTTAGCAGGATGGACGCCTGATAATAAGATCGCAGCGGTATTTCGCAGCCACACGGAATTTGGCCTTTACACGCTGCCGTCAACGGGCGGGAAAGCGGCGCTGGTTTCACATGGGGGATATCCGGGACAACCCAGATGGTCTCCCGATGGAAAAAGAATATTTCATACAAATGAACTAGATGAGGGGAGTGGTGATTGGGAAAGATTATCACTTGCTGTTGTTCCTGCTGAGGGAGGCAAGGTGAAAACTATTCCCATCGAGTTCGATGAGAAAATGATCAAACCTTCATGGGGAGGAGGAAATGATGTATCTCCGGATGGAAAGACGATTGTTTTTGCGGGAAAGTCCAAAAAAGATACTGGTTGGCACTGGCAAATCTGGACACTTCCCGTTGATGGAGGAAAGCCAAAACAGCTCACCCAAGCTGCTTCATCCTTTAATAATGGTTTCCCTCGGTGGTCGCCGGATGGGAAAACCATCGCCTATGTACGCGCCATATTGGATAAGGTTTATTCTACGGGATTTAGAGAGGTGAATATCTGCACCATTCCGGCAGATGGTGGAGAGCCGAAAGCTTTGACATCGGATTCCGATAGAGCTAAGTTCGGTCCAATAGCCTGGTCCCCTGATGGGAAATGGATTGCATATTATTCCTTTCCTGATGAAGACCCTTTCAAGGCTGGGATACTGAAAATCCTTTCGGTAAGTGATGGAGTCTCGCGGGTGGTGGGGAAATTAGAATTGGCCCATGTCCACATAGAATTGGCCTGGTCTCCAGATAGCAAAAGGATCGCTTATATCTACGGAACTGAGTCTTATGGTAAGAGTATTCGAGTCGCTTCAATAGATGATGGAAGCACAGAAGATGTCGAGACGGGTTTGGTAGATAAAGGCCTTTTTCACCTTGACTGGTCCTCTGATGGAGATAGTTTTGTTTTTTCAGGATATGAGGGTGACAGCCCAGAATTGTGGTTAATGGAGGATTTTCTGCCTAAGGAGAAAACTCAGAAAAAATAAAGAAAAGCAGAGAAAAAATCCAAGTATCAGAAATAGACAAGCTTATTTGTCCTAAGCTGGCTGTATTTGAATCCATATCCTTCAATGTGATTCCTAAATTTGGCGGGATTTAGCCTTTCTTTCTTGATCTTAAATTAATCAATCCTATTGAATATCAAATTTAACTCCAAGATCTCTATATAGAATAATTAAGCTTTGCTTCGTTTGACCTCAGAGTTTTCAAATGATACAAGTAAATAAATGCAAAAGATCTTCGGATTTGGACTTCATCTGTTATGAATTTTCACATGAGGAATAATATGAGATTCGGGTTAATAGTTCCTTCCTCGAACACTACGATGGAGGCTGAATTCTGGAGGATGGCTTCAGGATGGGCGACGGTGCATACTGGACGAATAAGACTTCAAAAGATCACGGTTGATGAGCTGGAAGAAATGGAAGATCAGATGATAGAAGCAGCAATCCGCCTTGCTGATGCAGAGGTCAATGTCATAGGCTATGGCTGCACTTCAGGAAGCCTGTTAAAGGGAAAAGATCAGGGGGGAGAGATAGAGAAAAAAATAAAAGAGAAGACCGGGATTCCTGCCGTGGCCACAGCCAAGGCAGTGATTGATGCGCTTGGTGAGCTCAGGGTAAAAAAACTATGCGTTGCCACTCCCTATATTGAGGAGATAAACGAGCTTGAGAAAAGCTTTCTTGAGCAAAATGAAATAGATGTTTTAAGAATTAAAGGCTTGGGAATAATACAAAACAGTGAAGTTGGAAGCAAAAACCCGAGCGTCGCCTATGAGCTAGCTAAAGAAGTATATGAACCAGAAGCTCAGGGGATATTCATCAGCTGTACAAACTTCAAGAGCATCGAAGCGATAGATAAGCTTGAAGGAGAACTGGGTGTACCCGTTGTATCAAGCAATACTGCAACCTTATGGGCTATGATGAAGAGAGCGAGAAATAAGAATAAGATAAAAGGATACGGAAGGCTTTTGCGCTTATAGGTGAGAAAAAATCACCTTCAATATCATCTTTGGAGATGATTGATTTTCGAGAGAGTTGCGATGAAAATGACCAAAGAGGAAGAAGGATGAAAAAACTAACCCTTTCTGCACTATCTATTATCTTACTCTTAGGCGGATGTACTGCTGATAAGACAGGAAACTTCGAGCTCTACTTGACAGACCAGCCGATTGAAGGATTAGAACAAGTACTAATCACGATTACTGCCATAAAAGTCCAAAAAGATGATGAATCTATAGTAACTGTATGGGAAGGTGAGAGAACGTTTGATTTGCTCCTGTTGCAGGATATAGAAGAGCGCATACTTGATGTTGAATTAGAAGAGGGGACCTACACCCATGTCATCATAGTCATAAGCGAGGCGGCCATCGTTGTCCATGGCATAACTTACGATATCAGTATATCACCCGGCCTGGAGGTAAGAATCCCTGTGGCTTTCACTGTTCTGAACAATAACGTCACTGAAGTAGTTTTAGATTTTCAGGCAGACCAATCTATAGAAGGACTTGGAGATCAGTATGTGCTGATTCCTGTTATCACAGTAAAAAGAGTAAGCTAATATATTAAGGCCTGGAGAAGTAGGACAAACAGTTCTTAGCTCAGCTTTTCGCTAAAAAGCTGCAAAAATCCTTAAAACTATCCTTTCCAATAGTTTTACTTACCTCTTTCCGTCTATTTTAAGATCGTCTTAATCCATTCTCCCTAGTTAATTTGACAACTAAAGTTGAAGGTCATATATTCTATGCCACGAGCCAGAATAATCGGAGAATTAATTCGGCAGAATTCGAGAGGTAAGAGAGGATGGAAAATATTGAGAAGTTTTTGGCGGAATTACCGTTATTTAAAAAATTTTCCCATGCAGATCTGAAAAAGTTGATAGAGAATAGTCATGTAAAAACTTTCTCTCCCCAGGAAGTGATTATCCATTTCGGCCATCCCGGGCGGTTTCTCGGAATAGTCCTGGATGGTGAAGCGGAAGCTGTGATTACCAGCAAAACAGGCGAGCGGATCAGGCTTGGAATGCTTGAGCGAGGTGATTTTCTTGGTGAAATGTCGCTCCTCACTGGCGAACCCACAAGCGCTGATGTTATAGCCTTAAAGAAATGTAATCTTTTACTAATTCCTCAGCAGACTTTTTTGACTACTGTTGCGGTTAACCCTGAAGCCGTGAAGGTTATGGCCAAAACCATAACCGATAGGCTAAAAAGCCGTCAAAAGAATGAAGAAGAGCAGACAAGGGTTGAAGATGCTTGGCAGAATCTGCCAGATCCTTACGGACTCCGGTTATCTCCCGCTATCCCAAGGAAAATCCTGGTCATAAACTGCGGAAGTTCCTCGTTGAAATACAGCTACTTTGATACTGCTCAGGAAACAAATAACCTCGAAGGCATTGTTGAGAGGATTGGTCTGGATAATTCTTGCATTATATCCTCATCCAATAAGGGAAAGGCTACCAAAGAACTCGGCAGCGTTGGCTATGAAGAGGCATTTAAGGCTGTTATTGCTTTGCTAACCGACTCCAAAGAAGGCGTGATCAGTGATCTCAAGGAGCTCAGCGCGGTGGGTCACCGGGTTGTTCATGGTGGTGATAAGTACAGTAGCCCGGTGATAATCGATGAACAGGTTATTGAAGACATCGATAAATATTCGAGTTTGGCGCCTCTCCATAATCCGCCAAACCTAATGGCAATCAAGGAAAGCATCAAACTAATGCCAGATGTACCGCAGGTAGCTGTTTTTGATACTGGTTTTCATCAGAAAATGCCAAGACATGCTTATCTCTATGGACTTCCGTATGAATATTATGAAAAAGACCACATCCGCAGATACGGCTTCCATGGCATCTCACATAACTATGTCGCCCTTCAGGCTGCTTCTTATTTAAAACGCAATTTCCGGGAAATGAAGATTATTACCTGTCACTTAGGAAACGGTGCATCTCTCTGTGCGATTGACCACGGTCGGTCAGTGGATACCAGCATGGGATTAACACCTTTGGAAGGGCTGATAATGGGCACAAGGTGCGGTGACCTTGATCCTTCAGCAATTATTTACATTTGCAGGGAAAAAGGATTATCAATTGATGAAGTTGATGAAATCCTGAATCGCGAGAGCGGGCTTAAGGGTCTTTCAGGGATATCAAGCGACCTACGGAAGATAGAAGAGGAGGCCAACAAAGGTAATCAAAGGGCATTAATAGCTATGCATGTCTTCGGCTACCGAATCAGAAAATACATAGGCGCCTATATGGCCGCCATAGGCGGATTGGACGCACTTGTGTTCACAGGAGGCATCGGTGAAGGGAGTGCATGGATCAGGAGTTTAGCCTGTCAGGAATTATCTCATATGGAAATCCGGATTGATAACATCCTTAATAAAACGACATCACCGGGCTCTGGTGAGGTGGGAGACATCTCGGACGAAAGCTCTCGGATTAAAGTCTTAGTTATTCCTACTGATGAGGGAAGAATGATTGCCCGCGAAACTATCCGCACCCTGGGATATCAAGATGTATCACAGGTAATAGAAGGCCAAAAGGAGAAGAAGTTTCCTATCGAGGTATCAGCTCACCATGTTCATTTAGGACGAAATGAAATTAATGTGCTCTTCGGTTCGGAGAGTAAATTAACTCATAGATCAGACCTTTCTCAGCCGGGCCAGTTCGCCTGTGAAGAAACAGTAAATCTTATAGGACCCAAAGGGCGAGTCGAGCGAGTGAGGATTCTTGGTCCTGAACGGAAAGAAAGCCAGGTTGAGATTTCTATGACCGAAGAGTTTAAGTTGGGTGTTAAGGCACCGATTCGCGCCTCCGGCGATCTAAAGGGCAGTCCAGGGATCACTCTCGAGGGACTAAAGGGGACGTCCAAAATACCCCAGGGAGTAATCTGTTCATTTCGGCATATTCACATGAGTCCAGAGGATGCCCTTTCCTTTGGCTTGAAGGACCGCGATATTGTTATGGTAGAAGTTAAAGGGGAACGAACGTTGATCTTCGGTGATGTCTTGGTGCGGGTCCATCCTGATTTTCGACTGAGCATGCATATTGACACAGATGAGGCTAATGCGGCAAATATCACGACAGGAATGGAAGGGACTCTTGTTCGTGTTCAAGATCGAAGATAAACTGATGTAAAAAAATAATCCCCAGCTTCCACTTAATCTAAGACTTCATAAGCTATAATATCTTTGCTGCTTCCTTTAACCTTCTTGGGGCCGATTTTTCTAATCTTAAATTTCCCTTTTACGTGGTTGTATGTATCTTCTCCGATGATGATTTGATTAGGCTGAGCAAGCGATTCTAATCTTGAGGCAACATTAACTGGATTTCCGATAACAGTGTACTCCATCCGTTTGAGTGAGCCAATATTCCCAGCCACAACATTCCCAGTATTGATGCCTATCCGTATATCAAATTTTTCCCTATGCCCAGCCTTGTCAATCATCGCTGCCAGCTCCTGTCGCATTTTAAGGGCTGCTGAAACTGCTCTTTCAGCATCGTCTTTCTTTTCTATGGGCGCTCCGAAAATAGCCATAAGGCTATCTCCTATGTATTTGTCCAATGTTCCGTCATTCTCGAAAATGATATCCGTCATCCGGGAGAAAAACTGATTCAGGAGCATGTTTATCTCACGGGGGGGCATCTTTTCAGTGAGTTCTGTGAAACCAATAATGTCTGAGAAAAGAATCGTGGCCTTCAAATCTTTGGCTTCCATGATGTTTTCTTTTTCTTCCTGACTCGATTTTAATATCATGTCAATTACCTGAGGGGAGTGAAACCTCTCCAGCCTGCCTCTCATTCGCTCTTCTTCTCGGATCTTTTGATTGAGACTAGCCTGCTCAAGTATCATGGCCATTTGGCAACTGATTGTCTTAAGTAGTTCGAGGTCTTCTTCGGTGAATTGATTATCAATCCTTGTGCTATCTAACTGAATAACGCCGATAATTTTTTCTCTTTTCCAGAGAGGCACACACATTGCAGACCGGATTTTTTGGCCTAAAACGCTTTCGGCATGGGCTAACCTCGAATCATCCATGGCATTGGATGTAAGAAGAGCAACCTTATCTTGAATGACCTTATTGATGATCGTCTGGCTTGCTTTTATTTCTCCCTTGCTCTTTATTTTGTCATCTTTGTATTTGATAACTGCGGGTATGAACTGATTATTCTTTTCTTCATCGGTAAGGATTAAAAAGCCGTAATCAGCATCGATAACCATAAAAATGTGGTCCATTATTTTCTTAAGCAGTTCGTTAAAGTCGTGGATAGAATTCAACTGCCTGCTAATCTCATACAGGACAAAAAGAACTTTGTTCGCTCTTTCTGAGGGCAACGCCTCAGGTTTTGATTTTGCTTTCCGACTTTTCCTCTTCGATAGGGATGAAATAATTTGTTTTTTGAGTGCTTTCTTAGGCTTTGGAGAGGCTAATAATGTCTGTGAATCCTCCTGACAACTTTCTTTAGGACTGATTTTTAGTGTTTGTTGATGCCATTTTTCGTATTCGCTCTCCTTTGTCACGATAAGAGTATCAGGACGTGAGGGAGATTTTTTTTCTTTGGTCAGGAATGTCAATTTGGTATTCCCAATCTTTATCTCGTCGTCGTGTTTCAGCAGGAACTTTTGAACAAATTTTTTATTGATCATCGTGCCGTTGTGGCTTCCAAGATCAGTTAAAACAAAGTTTTTATCTTGCTCGATTATTATGGCGTGGTAGTGGGAAACTCTTGGATCGGCCAGGACGATATCGTTATCTCTGCTGCGGCCTATGGTGGTTTTTTTCTTAGCAATCGGGAAATCAGATATTTGACCGTCTTGGCTGATGATGTTGATGATAGGCATTTATCTTTCCGTTTATGTAGAAAAAATACCAGAATAGCCGCTATTTTGTCCAGATATCTTAAGATTTCTCGTCGTTTCTATTATATGAATAAATGCTTAGGATAGTGAGGATAAAAATTCAAAAGTAGGCTTACCTCAGGTTTTTAGTCGAGCAAGCTCACGATTCATCTCGCGAATGCGGTGTGACATCCTTTCGACAATTCGAAAAGCCAGAGACGGGTCTTCGGTTATCCTACGAAGAAAAGTTCTTTTATCTATGGTAAGGGCTCGGACCTCTCCCAAAGCTCGGACAGTAGCAGAGCGAACATCATGCTCAAAGATAGCCATCTCACCAAAGAAATCTCCTTTGCCAAGCACAGCTAAGCGAACTTCTTTGCCGCTAATCTCTTGGATCACCTCCACCTTCCCGTCCTGGATTTCATACATACAGTCTCCTGTTTTTCCCTGGCGGATAATAACCTCGCCCTCTTGATACACTCTGCCCAATTCACCTGTACCCATAGGTCCTCTTCTGAAAGCGCTTTCTTTTGAAAGGAAATACAGCAACAGCAATGTTCCAGAAAAAGCGGATAAAGAAAAAAGGGTGAAACATACGCCAAAAGACTTCTTGGTAAGGTGCGCTCCCTGTTAATAAGTCCCATAAGGACATGCTCATTCTTTTGCGCCCACTCTTATTTTTTTGCTCCATGATGACCATGCGAAAGACGGCACGTCGGGCAAAACGTACCTTCTGAACAAGGCCAACAGCAAAAAATATTATCTTTCCAATTCTGTTGTCTTTTTCAATTCTCTTGCAAGCCGGCCAGAAATGTTTCTTGAAGTCATGAGCTGAAATACCTTCGAAAATTGCGGTGGTAGCAGCTGCTTTGGCTGTACAGTAGGCACCCCCGATCCCATCCTTATATAACCTGCTCACTCCGCAATCTCCGATGAAAACTATCCTGTCGGAAAAAGCCTTCTTAGATCCCTTGATGTTTATTTGGGGATAACATTGACAGGCTTTATGGTTCATGTTCCAATCGGGAGGCACACAACTTTTCACCTCTGGATTTTCAAGAAAGGACTGCACAAGCTCCTTATTAATCTTTTTCCCCAGCATGCATACTGTCGCGTAGTCTCCCTTGGGGATAAATGCTGCAAATTCCAGCCTCGGTATTTTAAGAAGGAAAGCATGCATGGAGCTTCCCAGGCAATTCTCCACGCCTTCCTCGCCTAAATAATACTCGCAGATGAAAGTTTTTGTGGTGTCAGGGGGGATGTAGTCTGTATTTTGGAAAAGCTTAATTGTTGGAGAGTTTACTCCAGCGGCAACCACCAAAAGGTCATATTCCTTTTCCAATCCAGTCGAGGTTTTGATCTGAGGCCACTTGTCATCCCAACCAATATCTTTAATCCTCGCCTGTATTAAATGTGCGCCCTTTTCCATGGCCAGGTCCTGCAAATAGCCGTCAAAGCTGCCCCATTTTTTCTCTTTTATACCGCGCGGCCCAGCCCCTCTGTAGACAGCCCCAATTCTTTTTTCGTGGAGAGGAGTATCAATTACTACTCTGCCAACGTCCATATGCAGGGTATAGGATTCTATTCCCCTTTGGACGACCGAGGGTGGTAAATTTATTCCTTCTGTGGCTAAAGTTTGCACCAGCGATTCGGAAATAATTCCGCCGCACATATTGCACCCGGCTGGAGCTGGGGCAGAAAAATCGCGGGATTCAAAGATATCTAATTGAATATTTATTCCAACCCTTTTTGCCAGATCAAGGAGAAAGTAGCTGAAAAAAGAACCCGCTGGTCCGCTGCCGATAACTCCTACTCGAGAATTGTTTTCCAGATTAAGTCCAGATGTTTTAAGTTTGATGTGCAGCCCATGCTTTTTAGAGTCGAACTTTCTCGTTTTATGAATTTGCAACTTTTCTCCAATTCTTATCTTCGGTGCTTACCTATTGGCAGTCAAGATATCCAGAAGGCGAGTAGATTGGCGTTTTTTCTCTGGACAGAGAGGCTTATAGCACAGGAAAACTCTAGTTGTCAAATAGAAATGATGGAAATAATATTATTAATATAACTTTATATATGCCGGAAACGAAAAAATTTTTCCCTTTCCTCAAATTGAAATATTAATTAAAATAGTTGATTAATACACTTCATATTCTGAAGAAAGTTACGTTTGCTGACTTTTATCTGGTAATATTATACTGAAGGCTGATTGTCCTAAGCTGAATTACATAAAAATAAAAATAAGCATCAATATAAAACTATGATGGCAATAAGCGGAGGATATCCCATGAAACAAATAATAATCTCAGGTTTAATAGCCTTGCTCTTGGTGCCTGTTTTATACGGCCAGGAGCTTACGGGTGAAGACATAGTCCAGAAAGTAAATGATTTATTTAATGTAGAGACAGCTCATGCTAAAGCAAAAATGACAATCCAGACCACCTCAGGTCAGAAACGAACCTTCGTTTATGAATCATGGAGCAAAAACAAAGGAGAGAAAAATCTCGTGCGATATCTGGAACCGAGGCGCGTGAAAGATCAGGCGACACTTATGCTGAACAATGCCGATGATATATGGATGTACTTTCCACGGACACAACGCGTCCGTAAGCTTGCATCACATGCCAAAAAACAGAAAATGCAGGGAAGCGATTTTTCTTATGAGGATATGGGGAGCGGGGATGCTTTTATAAACGATTTTAGCCCGAAAAGACTTCAGGATGAAAAAATGGAAGGGTATGATTGCTATAAATTAGAGCTAACCCGCAAACCAGACAGCGACGTCTCATATTCCAGATTGATCATGTGGGTAATCAAAGAGAATTTTGTTCCCGTAGTAATTGACTATTATGACGAAGATGACCCTACTCTTCACGAAAAAAGATTGATTGAGAGCGATATTCGAGTCATCGACGATATTCCAACAGCGATGAAGGTTGTCATGCACAATAAGAATGACAACACTCAAACCGAACTTGAACTTCTCGAAGTGAAATACAATATCACCCTGCCTGACAGCATGTTTACAGAAAGAGGATTGAAGAAATGAAGAAGTGGCTTTCTGTACTGGTTTTTTTCTCGTTTAGCCTCACCGCCGTAGCTGCTCAGGATAGTGTTGAGCTATTCGGGTATTTCGAATCTCAAGCCATGGGTGCCGATATTAAGGATGAATTCCTGCTCCTTTATTCCAACAAGCTAAGGGTTGATTTAAAATCCAGTTTATCAGAAAAAGTCACTTTTGCCGCAAATTTCGATTACATTACCTTTCATGGAAAAACAGAATGGAACATACTCGATTTTCTGCCTGCTGAAGTCGTTGCTGAAGTTCCGCTTGGAATGGAGGCTTTTTACGTGCTCCCGTTCTCAGACCGGCATTTTCTCGATAATGCCTACATCAAGCTATCTTTTAAACATTTTGACCTGACCGTGGGCAAGCAACAGATCTCTCTGGGGACTGGTTATGTCTGGAATCCGACTGATGTGTTTAATATAAAAGAACTCTTCGACCCCACCTACGAACAGCCAGGTCACAATGCTATGCGATTGGACGTTTCGCTGGGTTCTATGTACACAATCACAACTCTCTTTTCTCCTGAGGACACCTGGAAAAACTCGGCCAAATTGATTCAGCTCAAGGGGAGGATTTCGCACTTCGATTACTCTATGACCGGGATAGAGAAGGTCTGGCGTTTTCATGATTATACCCAGTTTGATCCTGTAAGCATGAATTTCTTGGAATTACCGGGAAAAAGGCAGCTCCTCGGAGCAAGCACAGCCGGCGAGCTTTTAGGATTAGGAGTTTGGGCAGAGTATGCCTATAACTGGATGGAAAATTCAGAAAATTTCTACGAACTTGTGGTCGGAACAGATTACACCTTTAATTTCCAAACTTACATGATGATCGAGTATTACAGGAATACTTTGGGAAAAACTGATTATGAACAATACAACCTCAATGATTGGATGCGGATGATAGCCTTGGAACAGAAGGCCATCTCCCGCGATCAAATCTATGCCTTCATCCAGCACCCTGCCACTGATTTAATGTCTGTCGGAATTTCAACGATTTACAGCGTCTCGGACAACAGCTTTGCTCTGGTTCCGACTCTGAATTATTCTTTTTCAGATAATGTGGAGATTTTTGCCTATCTGAATTTTAATATCGGCAAGGAAGGAAAAGTTTTTGCTAAAACCATGGGTAATGGTGGCTTGATTCGGGCTCGAGTTTATTTTTAATCTGTAAAAGGAAAGGAGAGGACAGATAAATGAGAGAAAAGATCCTAAAAAGCCTGGCCCACTGGCATACCTCCCATCCCTGGAGGATGGCGCTGATTGTTTTGCTTCTAACTGTTATTTTTGGTGCTTTTGCCGGGCAGCTGAGCGTTACCACGCGCACCTCGGATTTGCTGCCAGAGCGTGATCCGAAAGTCATCCAATTTAATAAGATAATCGATGAATTCGCCACAGCCACAAGCCTTATCGTGGTTGTTCAAGGCGAAGAAAAACGCATCAAGGAGTTTGCAGATAAGCTCGCCCCTCAAATTTTAGAGACGAGAGATACAAGCGGAGATGATTCATTCCAAAGGCAAATCGACAAGCTTCAAAAAAAGATAGAAAAATTAAAAGAAAAGGGGAATGAGTCGAAAATATCAGAGCTTCAATCCGAAATCAAAACGTTGCAATCTCAGATGAATTTTAAACTGTTTCAGCGCGTTGATTATAAAATGGATATCGATTTTTTAAGAAATCATATGCTGATGCTTGTTAAAGAAGATGATTTAAAAAACATGAAGGATGTTTTCATGGATCCCAACTTGATAGGTTTGCTGACAAATCTCAATAACTCGATGGAAAAGGAGTACGTCGGTCGGGAAGATTCGCTCTCAACCCGGGAGAAAGAAGACAGTGCAGTATCGTTCTTGGAGGGGATTCAAAATCTGGTTCTCACCCTACAAAAGACAACAGGCGGGGGAGATATCTCAGATGAAGAAATAGAGATAGCTGTTGATAAGCTTCTTTTCGGCGAACCTTATGCCCTTTCCTATGATAAAAAGGCCCTTATTTTAAACGCTATTCCCAACTTCACCTTGATGGATAGGAATTTTATCATGAGCTCAACGGTAGCTGTTCAGGCGGTTGTGGATAATTTATTAAAGGATTTTCCTGACGTTGAGGCAGGGCTGTGCGGAGCGATACCTAAGGAGCATGATGAACAGATCTATGCTCTGAGGAGTTTTGGGTATACTACAGTGATTGCTTTTATAGCCATTTTGCTCCTGCTGATGATTTCCTTCAGGATGTGGGTAGCTCCAGTTTTCGCCATAATAAATCTTATGTTTGGTGTGTTATGGGCCCTCGGAAGCGCAGCTATTGTGGTCGGGCAGCTAAACATGATTACTTCCATGCTGGCTGTGATAGTTCTTGGACTGGGTATTGACTTTTCTATCCATCTTATTTCCGGATTCACAGAAAGACGTGCTGCTGGAGATACGATAGCCATGGCCATGGAGAGCACATTTTTAAAGACTGGCAAAGGGATTTTGACAGGAGCAATGACTACAGCTTGTGCCTTCTATGCTCTGGTCATCAGTTCTTCACGAGCCATGAAAGAGATGGGATTGGTCACGGGAACAGGCCTTGTGGCGATTCTTTTAGCCACTATGCTCTGCTTGCCAGTCATGCTTGTGTGGAGAGAACGTCTCCGAGATAGAAGGCGTGAGAGAAGAAAAGGAGTGGAGAAATTCGTCGAGCGAGATATCTCCTTTCGTTTTCTGGGACGCGCGGGAGAATGGCTTAGTAAAAATTACGTCTTATCAATAGCCGCGTCGATTTTTATGAGTGCCTTACTTATTTGGTCAGCATCAAGAATCCGCTGGGACTATGATTATAGGAATATGGAACCGGATGTCCCTTCGATCTGGCTGCTGGATACAATAATGGAAAAGTTTGATTTGAGCATGGATTATGCTTTGGTTTTAGCCGATGACGTCAACGAATCCTATGAACTGTCAGAAAAGTACCGTGAACTGGGTTCAGTGGCCATAACTGAGGATATCTCAGTCTTTGTCCCTTCCGAAGAGCAGCAGCAGAAAAGGATTCCTCATATAAACGAGGTCCTGGAAAGAATCCGATCCGCTCGTGTAAAGCAAGCAGTGCTCCCGGGCGAGTTATCCACTTTGAAAGATGAGATAGGTCGGCTGGAGATGAACATCATGGAAATGCAGGATATGGCTTTCATAGGCGGACAGGACAAGGTAGATAATAAGTGCAAAGATATCGTGGGTGATCCTGAGAACCCGAATTCAAGGAATGTAATCAAGGAATTGCTACAAAAGTTGGATGCGGATGTTTTGGCAAGCGCCCGAGGATTCTCAAATTTTCAGCAGAATTTCGGGCCCTATTTTAAAGAATCTGTGATCAAGATGAGCTCGACCGAGTCCATTCAGTTGGAAGAGCTTCCTGTTACCATTCTGGATCGCTACAGCAATAGAACCAGGGATCAATTTCTGATAACAGTCTATCCAGCCGGGAGTATTTATGATGGGGAGTTTCTTAATAAGTTCGCTGCGGATGTAGAAAGGGTGAGCAAAAAAGCAACTGGTATGCCCCCATTATTTGTTGCCCTTCTCAAAATATTCGGCCGTGACGGACGAAACGCGATCATATTGACTCTGGTCGTTGTATTTTTTCTGCTGTGGGCTGATTTTCGTAAACCAGGTCACGCCTTGATGGCAATGATTCCCCTAGCTTTGGGTGTGTTCTGGATGGTCGGCCTGATGAACCTGACTGGCATCCAGCTTTCTATGATGAGTGTCATGGGCCTTCCGTTGATTATCGGCATCGGTATTGATGATGGAGTGCACATCCTGCATCGATGGAGAAGTGAAGGAAAGGATAAAATTTGGATTGTCTTCTCCAGCACTGGAAAAGCTATTTTTCTCACTTCGCTGACGACGATGTTCGCCTTCGGCTCATTGATGTTCTCTGCTTTCCCTGGTTGGGGTATGTTTGGAGGCTCGCTCTTCCTTGGAGTGGCAGCCTGCTTCCTGACAACTGTAATCATATTGCCAGGAATTCTGGGAGTGATTGAGAGAAGAAAAAGCTAGGGTAAAAAAATAAAGAATAATAAGTAAATTTTCCGGTCATATTTGTAGGGGTTTGATTCATCAAACCCACCTTATTGAATATATAAATGAACTGAATGGATTTTTTTGGTAGGAGGCTTATGCAGGGGGTTGATTTATCAAACCCACCTTTTGCTAATCTATGGATATTATTTAATTGTAGGGGTTTGATTCATCAAACCCACCTTATTGAATATATAAATGAACTAAACGGATTTTGTTTTTTGTACAGGCGTTCTATTTGTAGGGGTTTGATTCATCAAACCCACATTTTATTAAAAGGATCTATTTCGTCTCCTTCTTCAGCTTCTTGCCGCAATGCGGGCAGACTATCCAGTCCTCTTCGGCTGATTTCCCGCATTCTGGACATACGGCTTGGAGTCGTGCCGCGCAACAAGGGCAGAACACGAATTCGGAATCGACCGGTTTCTGACAACTTGGACATGGCCGCGTTACGCGCTCAACTTTCTGCGAAACGATGCCACCTGAGCGAACAATTAGATAGATTAACAATCCGATTATATTACCGATCAGTACCAGAAGAGCCCATAATATACCGCTCATACCGCGGCGTTCTGCATCCCGATAAACCCAGACGATCACAACAATCCATATTATCAAAAGTGCGAGTGAGAACATGGTGTTAGAGAGACGGACAAGCGAGGGGCCGAAATGAATAGTTTCAATATCCGGGAGGCGCAACGAGTGGAGCGCTCCCGAGAGAAGGCCAAAGGGCGCGACAATCAAAGGGGTTATGCGCCACATCAGGGCTAAAATAATTATAACTATCAGGATTAATCCTATTGTTTTTTCGGTTGAAGTTGCCATTATTAACCTCCTTATTCATGCTCTGATAAAATCCCAGGGCATGGGTCGATTTTTTTATTTTTATGTTGCGTTAGCGTCCATCGGTATTCCTCTAATATCCTGTTTCTTCCAGTGACGTCTGCGAATTAAAATCGGTGCGAATAGAAGCATAACCGCGTTTTGGATTATGAGGGTAAGAGCCACAACTGATCTAAATGTCAGAGTTTGATCCAATCTGATTTCTTTAAAAATTGGGACTATTAGAATCGCTGTCAAAATGATAAGAGGAAGGAGTGCTGCCCATACATATTTAGGTATCGGCTCTGAATGAGTCAGCTGGTCAATTTTCGCAGTAGCTGCAGGCTCCATGCTCAACTCAGTGCGAATCCTCAGCCTGGTTTTTTGCGCTAAGTCAAGCGGAACGATGAGTTGAGGCATTGATTTGATGCCCATCCGAATTTTTTCAAAGTCGTCTCGGAAGCGAACGCACGAGGCACAACGGGCGACATGTTTCTCTATCGCATTCAATTCTTCCTGACTCAGATCCTCATCTGAGGAATCGATGATTAAACGCTCGATGTCTTTACATCGCATTTTACTTCCTCTTTATTCTTGGATTTCATATGATATTTCCAAAGCTCCCGCCTTAGCCGGCTAACGGCACGGTGCATCAGCGATTTGACTGTTCCAACCGGAATCCCGAGGATATCGCTTATTTCCGCTTGTCTAAAATCTGCAATCTCTTTAAGCACAAATACGCGGCGCTGTCGGTCCGGCAACCTGGCCAGTGCCTGGGTGATATCCCTCCCCATGTCTGCCTGATAGTCTTCGTCTGAATTAACCGAGAAGGGCTTTTCGGACAGGACTGGGAATGCAGAATTTGCTTTTTCAAGGCTCATAGCTTTTTGGAAAAAAAATAATCTTCTAACCCTTTTCTTGCGTAGTTCATCGCGGTGCAGATTAGCGACTATAGTGAATATCCAGGCTTTTATACTTTTCATCTTAACCTCGTCTGGCAGTTTTTTAGCAATCCGAAGCCAGGCTTCTTGAAATAGATCTTCTGCATCTCCTCTGTTCTGCGTGAGATAATAAGCGAACCCGAAGACAGCATTCTGGTATTTTTCGTACAGATCGTCGAATAGCGGATGGATAACTTGTTCTTTATCATGGGCGTACTTGGAACCGTCATTTTCCATGATTTGTTATTCTATCACGAATTTCACTAACTAAGACGTGCGAGAGGGAAAAAAGTTCTACCTAGATAAAAGCTGTAGGGATTTGATTTATCTGTAGGGGTTTGATTTATCAAACCCACATTATATATGTAGAACTATTCAAAAAATTACGTAATAATGGATAATTACTCCGTTGACAGGGATTTTTCCTATAATTTTCCTATTCCTTGGCCATTGCTCGCTTTCGCAAATCGGGTGATAATTTCTCTATAGCATATCTCAAGGCTGTTCTGGGCATTTCTTTCTTATTCCTCATAACATACTCAAAAACCTTCTTGGGTTCATGATTGCTTGCCACCTTCAACATCCAGCCATAACCCTTCTGAACCATATCGTCCTCATCGAGCAGAAGGATATCCGCAATCTCAAAAACAGGTTCGAGCGATTTTTTCTTTTCTATGGAATAAATCAAAACTACAGCTGCTCCCCTTCGTACCCATCTGTTCTTTGAAACAGCCCATTTTTTAACTTTCGGAAAATATTCTGGGAATTTATATATAAAATATCCCAGTGCCCCCCAGCAAAGGCTGTCACAGGCAGCCCAGTTTGTAACATATTTATGCAGCCATGATTCCAGAATCGCAAAGTCTTTTTTCTCAAGTTTATGCCTCATGCGGAAGGCCCAGTCAAAAGCAACTCCCCTCTCTTCCATTAAGCCCGATTCCAACATTTTCTCGCACAAGCTGAATATTTCCTGTTTGGGTCTATCTTGTATGGCTGGAAAATATTTCTTAGTTATTTTTCTGAAAATAGGTGTCTTCACACCTAACAATTTGACTTCTTCTTTGAAAAACCTTTGAATGGACTGGCGGTGTCTCTCATCGGCATTATCCTGTAACTCTTTCCTTATATCCTTGATAACCTTATCCTCTCCTGTCATAATCTTACCTCCTTAAAAAATGGAAGGTCCTGGAAGCTTTACATACGCACTACTGGAAAGATGGCGAAGTGAATGAACGCGTTACATGCTTACTTCTGGCACGAAGGACAAATATAGCACGAGCCGCCAAGATAGCTGATCTTCTGGATTGCTGTTCCGCAGTTAGGGCAGGGCTTGTCCTTCGCCTGCTTGTCCATTATCGGGCTATACTTTCCGGGATTATCAAATATATCCCGCTCAGCGGTTCTTCCGTTTTGCTGGATAGCCTGCTTGATCGTATCCTTCACCGCAATATAGAGAGCCTTCTTTTCGTCGGAACCAATATCGGCAACCTTTCTTTTCGGGCTTAGTTTTGCCCGGAATAGGATATCCTGCAGATAAGCGTTTCCTATTCCTGCGACACTCTTCCCGTTAGTGAAGAATGTCTTGATACTGTCTTTTTCCTTATCTTCATAGTGCTCACAGAGGTCTATGAAGCGGTTAACCGTGAACTCAGCGTCAGCAGGAGAGATGGCGTTGGCCCGCAGCCTTGTCCACTTAGTCTGCTCCCATTCCCTAAGAGTTGATATGAAACCCCATCCTTGAATAATCAATGTAAAGAAGGAATCGTCCTCGAATTTGAGAAAAAGGTGATATTTATCAGGGAGCATTGTGCGCGGGTCATGATACAGCAGTTTCCCTCCGAATTCGTCGACGACAAGCGCTTCGTCGGGTTCAAGCGCGATGTGGATGCCACGGCCTACGGAGGTGACTTGTCCTATGGTTTTTTTCAATAACAGTTTTTCTAATTTTCCCTGGGATGGCTTGTAAAACACCCATTTAGGGACACTATCTCCTGTATTGCCTTCTACGATACGTTTTCCCCTTATCGTTTGGTTGAGCTGAGCTGCGATAGCCACGGCTTCAGGGAGTTCTATCATGAGATCCCTCCTTTATACGATATGAATTTATTGGCTTAT
>WVZK01000074.1 GCA_011772475.1 Candidatus Aminicenantota bacterium
TCGATATCGATGTCAGTGGTGGTACTGAATATCATTACCGGCCCTTCCACCCGGTATTGCCGGGTGGTTAACTCACCGGAGACAGGGTCTTTACCGGTAGACGCAATGGTCAGCTCTCCTTCGCTCTGTAGAAGCTTTAAGGCGTACCTGGTACGCTCTGCCCCTTCTTCTTCTACTATAGCCAGTATCTTTTGCCGGATATCGGTTTCTCCCATGTAAAACAACGCCTGTCCGGTCATGGCTGAGTATTTAATCCGTTCTTCCGGCGGTACAAAGGAAAGAACCGACTCCATTAACCAGGTTTTGCCGGCAGCGGAAGACGACTGGATCATGATGGCTAACGGCTTTACCAGCTTGCGGCTCACCGCCGCCAGGTATCCTACCATTTTGTTGGTCTCTTCTCCCACCACACCGCAGGTTTTAAAGTCCTGGAGAATGCGCTGTAATAGATTGGGAGTGGTGAGAAGTTCCAGGGCTTCCTGCTTTTCCTTTTCACTCATAACGATCTCTTTTTTCTTCGGCTGCAGGGCTTGTTTAATCTGCTGGTCCTGGAGCTCTTCCAGTTTAAGGAGCACTTTTCCCAGGTCTTTTTTGATGACCTCCGGGTCTTCCGCCAATTCGGCCGCCGCCTGTTTGATATAGTTGCTTCTCTGTTTGGCTGAGTACAATTCCAGTGTATCCACGTGGAATTTATCGCCGGCAGCGTTTGAGACGAAGATATTGACTTTCATGATTTCGTAGCTCATGTTTTTTGCCAGGCCGCGGATACGCCAGCGGCGGTCATTAAGGACAATAATCACACCGTCGTGCTTTTCTTCCGCCGGAATATTGCAGCCAGGGGGTAGGGGAGTATCGACGGCTGTCTTTTCTTTTTCTTCTTTAGCTGCCTCTTCCTGGACACGGGCATCGAGTATTGTTGTTTTAATTGGTTTCTTACCGTTTCCCATCCACTCCGCACGTTGGATAATGTGATTAAGTGCTTTCTCAGGACTCTGGGCTTGCTGTGCGTATTCGTTGGCATCCAGGGTCAGGGGAAATTGCATCCGGAAACAGTCGATACCTTCAGCCATTAGCTTTTTAGCAAGCTCTACAGCGGCTCTTTCCCCGGCCTCATCCCTATCGTAAGCAATCAGGACTTTCTCAGTGCCGTAACGTTTAAACGCCTCCAGGTGCTCTTTAGTAAAACCGTTAATGCCGTAGCTGGCTGTAACATTTCTAAATCCGTAACACCAGAAGGTTAAGGCATCGATCAGGGCCTCACACAGGATAATCTCTTTGCTGNNTGATAAGCGGTTCCTTTCCTCAGATCGTTTCGCAGCTTGCGGCCGTACATCTCCACCACGTTACCGGTTTCATCAAAGATAGGGATAACCAGGGAACCGCTAAAGTGTTCATGGCCGGATTCTCTGAGTATCCCCAGCTCCTGGAGTTTCCCCCGGATTTCAGCACCGGCTTTACGGTTCTTATCCGGCAGCCGGTAGCACAGTGTCCGTTGTGACAGTCCCAGCTTAAAGTGATCGATCATCTCCGAATTTTTCAAGCTGCGCTGCTGTAAGTAGTCCAGGCCTTCAGCCTGTTGTTTGAGTGCTTCGTGATAAAATTCGCTCACCCGGTTGAGCAGGGCCTGGTTTTCTACCAGGTTCTCAAAGGGTGAATCCAGTTTAAGGACAGTCGATTGCTTGACAGGTTTGGGATGAACAGCCATTGTAACGGCTTCTCCGTTTCTCCCGTTGCCGTTTCCACCGTTTCCTCCTATGCCCTCTCTTTCTTTAAGGATTTCCACTGCATGCCGGAAGCTGACTCCTTCGCTTTTCATTACCCAATCGATCACGGAACCGCCTTCCTGGCATGCACCCAGGCAGTGCCAAAGGTTTTTATCCGGGGTAATCACCAGGGAAGGGTTTTTATCCGGATGAAAGGGACATAAACCGATCAAATCCTTTCCTTTCTTTTTCAGTTCCACACCGTAAGACTCTACCAGGTCCTGAAGTGAGACCTCTTGTTTCAATCTTTTTAAATCTTCATCCACCAGACGGGCCATTTAATTACCTCCTTTTAGAAAAAAATTTAAAAAAAATTATCAATGTTTACGGTATATTATATACCTTTAACTTTCCTGTTGTCAAGAGTTGCATTGAAATAAAATTAGATTTTTCATTGAAAATAGGATAAAATAAACCTTTAACTATACTTAGATGGGTATTGAGGTAAAGAAGATGACAATTGCAGAACGTATAAAAAGATTGAGGCAAGAGCAAAATATGACTCAGGCTGATCTTGGAAATAAATTAGGTGTTCATCAAAAACAAGTATCAGCTTATGAAAGAGGTATCAATGTGCCTTCAACGGATGTTCTAATAAAACTGGCAGAAGTATTCAATGTCACCCTGGATTATCTTGCTTTTGAGACAAAGGGACAACCGGCTAAACTGAACATCCAGGACCGGGAGCTTTTACGAAGGTTTGAGGTCTTAGACAAGCTTTCAGACAGTGAGAAAAACCTGGCTAAAGAAATGCTTGATCTCATCATTTTAAAAAACCGTTTCCAGGAGCTGGCAGGGGCAAGCCCAGTCTAAATGAATAAATCAAGGCCAAAAATTTGCTTGTCCCTTAAAACTACTGACTAAAAAACGTATTAGAGAGCTTCTTGATGGAGAGAATCAAGTACCGATAAAGAACACTGCTTAATTTCTTAAATGAATCGGTTCAAACGTTTTACTGGGGGTTTATTTCCTCTTCTTGTTCAGGAAGTTGAGCACATGAGTCGCAATTTTTCATGAGGAGTTCTAGCCTTCTCCAGTATCGAGCATAGCGACGCCAAAAACCATAAGCAGCAAAAAATCCTAAAATAAAAGATACGCCAGCGATTACCCATCTCAACCCAATAACCGGCATCTTTAAGTAAATTATTATATTGAAAGCGACTCCTAATCCGATAAGTATGCAAGGAACCACCATGGCGGCTGTGAATCTGGCAAGGTTTCTGTAACGCACCAGTTGCCAAAGGCAAAACTCAGGATGTGCCTTCAGTGTCTTTTGAAAAAATTTCTTGAAAAAATCTTGTTCATATTGATCTCTATCTGAAATCCCTTTCTTTTTAGAAAGTTTCCGGTTGAATATCTTACGTATAAGGATATTAATTGGATGAATCGCATGCCCCAAAAAATATGAGACTAAAATCACAAGAATAGATGTTGCAAGACTAGAGTAGTTTTTAATGTTTGCGGCTGTGATTCCAATAAAAAGCGCTATACTAAAGAGAACCATTGTTCCTGGTACGAGGTAAAGAAAAAAGTCGTGCATGCCGAAATACTTATTTTCGATTGACATCTTTACTCTCCTTTTTTATCTCAATTTTTTTCATCAACTAGCAATATATACACCCATCTTTTCCCATTTTTTCCATGGAAAAGTTTTATATAACATTAAATAGAGAAAAAATCAACAGAATTCTCGAAATATTTTTACTTCTCTTTTTCTTCAATGACAATACCGTTGAATTGAAAAACCTGTAATATTCCTTTTACAGTCAATAGTCGTTTTTAATGTGCTTTTACCCGTGTGTCACCTTCTTTGATTTTCATGTGATTCCGTTCACACTTTTCCACACTTCTATGTGATTCCGTTACCAATAGTCATTAAGAAGCTTTCTGGAAGTGCAGAAAAGGGAAACTCAAACTTTAACTAACTTCCCACCCGCCCGCCCAATCTCTCACCTTTACTCTCTCCTTAACCTTACTCTTTCCCTCTCTTTCCTAAACTCTCCCCCGCGGCTGGCCCGGGCGAGCTTGAACTGCTGGCCATCA
>WVZK01000120.1 GCA_011772475.1 Candidatus Aminicenantota bacterium
CAGCAAGCCCGAGAACTTGCATTGAGGAACGAAATCGCCAATATCTTTTTAAGGGAAACCGATGAAGGAATGTACAGCAAAGTCTTGGATGTCATATTAAAAGCACTGGAGAGCCGTTATGGACTCTTTGGATATATCAACCGAAAAGGGGATCTGGTGCTGGCATCAATGACTAAAGATATTTGGGACGAGTGTAAAATTCCTGATAAAACCATTGTGTTCCCTCCTGAGAAATGGGGAGGTATCTGGGGAAAAGCACTTAAAGAGAAAAAAGTGCTCTATTCGAACAATCCCATGAGCGTTCCAAAAGGACATATTCCCATAAGTCGAGTTATTGTTTCTCCGATCGTCTTTAATAAGAGAGTCGTTGGAATTTTTGAGGCCGCAAATAAGGCTGTTGACTATGACGAAAACGATATAGATTTATTAGGGAGGATTGCTGAAAAAATTGCACCTGTTCTTAATGCGAGACTTCAGAGAGATGCCCAGCAAGAGAAACGAGTTCGCGCTGAAAGAATCCTAAAAAATATACGCAGACAGCTCGAAATGGATGCGGGTTATGCGGGTATTGTAGCACTTGATCCAAAAATGTTTGAAATATTTGACACTATCAAGGAACTTGCAGAAATCGACGTCCCCGTCATGATTCAGGGTGAGAGCGGCACTGGAAAGGAACTGGTGGCTATGGCGATACATAATGAGGGACATCGGGCACACCAACCTTTCATTGCTGTAAATTGCAGTGCCTTACCGGAAGGGCTCCTCGAAAGTGAGCTTTTCGGGCATGTGCGAGGAGCTTTTACTGGAGCTATTCGGGATAAAAAGGGACGTTTTGAGCTTGCCAATAACGGAACTATTTTCTTGGATGAGATTGGAGATTTAAGCCCGGCCCTTCAAGTCAAGCTCTTGCGTGTCCTCCAAGAAGGAACATTCGAACGCGTTGGCGACGAAAATACTAGAAGGACTAATGTGCGGGTGATAAGTGCGACAAATAAAGATATTATGCTTGAAATTAAGATGGGAAGATTCAGGAATGATTTATTTTACAGGATGTGTGTCGTTCCCATAGTAATCCCTCCTCTGCGTGAACGACGAAATGATATTCCGCTCTTAGTTGATCACATCTTAAAGAGATATTTGAATAAGCAAAAAAAGAAAGAAGTGAAAGTTTCGCCTGAAGCCATATCGGTAATGATGAATTACCACTGGCCTGGTAACGTTCGTGAGCTCCAGAATGCTATCCAGTATGCATTAGTGAAGTGCGGAGGTGATCTGATTTTAAAGGATCAATTGCCTCGTTCGATCCTCAGCTGCATTTCAGATAAAAAATTTATCGCAAAGAGAAAACGGGGCCAAAAGCTCAGTTCCGAGGCTGTACAGTGGGCGCTAAAGGAAACGCACGGAAATAAAAAGGAAGCTTCTCGAAAGCTAGGAGTATCTCGAGCAACTCTCTACCGCTTTCTTGACTCGAAGAAGATTTAAAAAAAGCTTTTTATTTCTTTCTTCCAAATTTAATTAATGATCAGGATAACCATTTAATAAATCGAGAAAAAGTTCCACATTCCCTGCATTCAACAAATGAATCTTCTCTAACTTTAATGCCACCCTTATAAAAGTCGAATCCCTTAACTTCCTTAAATCGACGGCTATCACAGACGGGACATGCTTTTTCCTCTATCCAGAAAAAATGTGATTCACATTGTCGACAAATCTCATCCAGATTTTCTACAGAATCGCTAAAAGAACAATTGTCCCCTAGATTCTCTTTGTTATCGATTTTGGTTTTATCCATCCGTTTTTTATATTCGATTACATTTGGATGGCATCCTTTCTTCTTCAAATTCCTACACTTAAGCATCAAGTTTTTCATATATGTAACCACTTAAAAGCAAATTAGATACATCCTATTTTTTACTCAAGAATTCTTTTTCAATCAGGATTCGATTCTGTTCCGTGTGTCTCAAGTCAGGTTATAAACAATCCTGATGCGCAGTCTAACATAACATCATTTTGTATCAACTTAAGGCTATTCAAGATTCATACCAACTTCAAACTAAGTTGAGTTCATGCTGATATCTCTTCTAATAACAAATAATTGAAACCTGATGAAAATCATCTAAGTATGCTCGATGTGTCTCATTTAAGGTTAACCAAGATATATCCTAGATACATATCTTTTTCAATAAACATCTTTAATCCCTTGATTCTCAAGCCTTATATGAGGCTAAATGCGATTAATTGGTTGGCACAATTTTTGCATATAATTTACATAGTTAGATAAAAGAGGACATACCACGAGAAAAGAAGCGAATTTGTCTTTTATGTGTATATTTTTTAGAAACAATAAGGGAAACATAATATACGTGAGGAAAGTGATCCAAAAAAGAATCAGATCAAGTAAAATAAAAATCATAAATAGGGGAGGTTAAGCATTATGAGAAAAAATGAATGCCCAGTTTGCTGGGACAAAGACGTCATAGTAGTTTACGCCAACAATCAAAAAAATCAGAATATGAACAAGCCCTTAATGTTCTGTAATTCATGTGAAAAGCATTACTGGGGGGGTTCAAACGAGATTGTGACGAATTTATCAATTCTCTGTGAGACGTTTAATTCAGGCTCGGTGTTTTGTTATTTAAAAAAAGAAAATCCCCGCCTTTCAGAAAACAAATATCTTCCTAAACGTCGACTGCAAGAATTCGATCAGTTATGTGGATCCTGTCCTTTCATACGGCTACAGCAGAAACCTGGATTGATAAATGTTGAGAGCAGAAAAGCTAGTAAAATGCTAACCAGATAAGAGGTGAACCAGATTATCAGCCGCTGACTAAGTGTCTCAAAATAGACTTTAATGAGACATTAAATGCAACACAGAGACATTAACGGAAGTTTAGAACTTTAGCCCAAAGATTTTTTTTAGCGAGAAATCCTGCCTACAACAGAAATAAATAATCGAAAATGCGTTCAACTATAAATTATAAGATCTGTTGGCACGAATTTTGTATTATGCCTATAAAATGGACCTGCAAATTGAGTTAATATTCAACTGCTCCTGAAGAAAAAATAGAGGTAGAGCCTGGTTTTACAAGCTAAGGGGCTGCAGTTTCAGTCGGTTGCAGCCCCTTGCTAAAAATGTTGAATTTATAAATAAAGGAGGTATTTAATGAAAAAGCGCAAATTCACAGGATTGTTAATCGCTATTTTT
This sequence comes from Candidatus Aminicenantota bacterium, assembly GCA_011772475.1. Lineage (GTDB taxonomy): Bacteria > Acidobacteriota > Aminicenantia > Aminicenantales > Aminicenantaceae > SOIV01. Next base: position 3,206 of record WVZK01000120.1, read on the forward strand.
ACGATTTCCGTGCTTATGCTTGCCTCAACAGATTACAAGAGCAGAATGGGAAAGAAGAACATCGTCGAGACAGCTGTAGCTGCAGGCCAATTCAACACGCTGGTCACTGCAGTCAAAGCAGCCGATCTGGTTGAAGTGCTCTCTGGTCCAGGCCCATTTACTGTTTTTGCTCCTACCGATGATGCCTTTGCTAAACTTCCCAAAGGAACTGTTGAAAGCTTGTTGAAGAACAAGGATAAGCTCAAAGCCGTTCTCACCTATCATGTTGTTGCAGGTAAGGTTATGGCCTCAGATGTGGTTAACTTGAAGTCCGCTGAGACAGTCAACGGACAAAAGGTTACTATCAAGGTGAATTACGGAAAAGTGATGGTGGATAATGCCAAAGTGGTCAAGACAGATATAGAATGCACGAATGGTGTTATTCATGTTATCGACACAGTAATTCTGCCGAAATAATAGCCCGGTAGCAATGCCGAAAAATTGGAGCGGTCGTTTATCAAAGGCCGCTCCTTTTTTTGGCACAATGATCTTAATTCTTATGAGAATCAATCATTTTCTCGTTTCAAGAAATAATAATAATCTTTTTCCCTTCTGAATTTTCACTGCATCCCAACCAGATCTTTCTATATGTTTTATCCAATCCCGATATTCTTCTTATTTTATCCAGAATCTCGGCTCAACGCCTTTAATGAAGTCAAGTCCTCGGTATTCAGCGTGAATTTTTCGGCTTGCTATATCTATGAATGACTGTATAAAACCATTTAGCTTAAAGTCTAATCCCAGGATTTCTCAGAAATTTATAGGGTAATTTCCCTTGTGCCTCTGTGTTTATTTTTCTTTATCTTTATCTACCAAAGCGCCTATCACCAAGGATGAAGATAAAAAGAAGTAAGCAGGGAGACCTTCGGCGAATGAAATTTTTAAATACTGAAGGAGAGAAATAAATATTTAAGGCATGAGAAATAAAAGACATTCAATTTGACTCTCCTCTCATAAATTAATACCCTAGAATCGCAATTTAACAGAGGGAGAAGTGCTTACAGAATGTTCTCAAAGTCAGGCTAACAATCCTGATGACTCCAAGCTCTGTAAGGAATGTGCCGCTGCCATCTGTATGCAAGAATTTACTTTTCAGACAAAGATCTTTCAGTTCGAAATGATAAGGAGGATACCATGAAAGCAATTGTATGCACAAAATATGGGCCACCGGAGGTTCTTCAGCTCAAAGAAGTAGAAAAGCCCACTCCCAAGGACAATGAGGTGCTGATAAAGATATATGCGACAACATGTCACGTGGGGGATACGAAAATTCGAAGTTTCAAAGTCCCTTTCTGGCAAATGATCCCCTTTCGAATATATTTAGGTCTTAGAAAGCCAAAGAGGGCTATACTAGGAATGGAGTTAGCCGGGGAAATTGAAGCAGTAGGCAAAGATGTGAAGCGATTTAAGAAAGGTGACCAGGTTTTTGCATCAGCCGGTTTTGTTTTCGGTGCTTATGCCGAGTACATATGTCTGCCTGAGGACGCGGCGGATGTAAGAAAGGGATTGGTGGCAATAAAACCGGCCAATATGACCTATGAGGAAGCCGCCGCTGGCGCTGCTTCAGGGGGAATTACAGCATTGGATGTTCTTAGAAAGGCAAATATACAAAGCGGACAAAAAGTCCTTATCTATGGAGCTTCTGGAAGCGTAGGTGTTTTTGCGGTACAGCTTGCCAAGTACTATGGGGCGGAAGTTAGCGGAATATGCAGTACCACAAATTTAGAAATGGTGAAATCTCTGGGAGCCGATCATGTAATTGATTACACTCAAGAGGATTTTACCAAGAGTGGTGAAACCTATGATGTTATCTTTGATGCAGTAGATAAGATTTCGTCTTCACGAGGTAAAAAGTCTCTAAGGAAGAAAGGAGTCTATCTTAACGTCAATAAGCATTCCGGTTCCGGAGCCAGCATAAAGACTGAAGATCTTATTTTCCTCAAAGAGCTTATTGAGGCAGGAAAGATTAAAACGGTCATTGATAGACGCTATTCGTTGGAACAGATTGTAGAGGCTCACAGGTATGTCGATAAAGGGCATAAAAAGGGACATGTAGTCATAACTGTGGAGCATAATAACAAGCAAGGAGGTGATTAAATTATGAGAGACATGAAGGAAAAGCTTTCATTATTATGGATATTTGCAATGTTCAATTACCTTTATGCGGATGTAACGGCACTAATGGATTCTTCGACACTAAAGGAACTAATGAAAGGATACGCAGGTCAATTTCAAATCACCCAAGGATTTTTGTTGGGAGCAGCAATATTGATGGAGACTGCGATTGCTATGGTTCTCCTCTCTCGGGTGTTGAAGTATAGAGCAAATCGCTGGGCAAACATCATCGCAGGCGCAATACATACTGCTGCTGTTTTTGCATCAATGTTTGTGGGAACTCCAGCTCCTTTTTATATATTTTTCGGAACTATAGAAATTGCGTGTACTTTACTCATTGTCTGGTTTGCATGGAAGTGGCCAAAGCCAGAGCTTGTAAAAACTGGATAACAAGAGCAAAATAAAACGATCTCGGAGAAAACTTATGAAAGCGGTTGTATGCACAAAATATGGCCCCCCCGAGGTTCTTCAGCTCCAGGAGCAAGCGTATAAACCTCCTTATCATAGAACCTCATTGAACCTTCCATATCTTTGTTTTTCTCCGCTTCAACGTTCTCTTTTAGTAGCTCAACTATCTTTACCCGTTCAGCTTCGACATCCACAGCAGGCTCTTCAGCTACCTCTTCAGCCTGCTGGCAGCTAAAAATAAAAAAAAGCAGAATGACCAAAGGAATAATCGTGAGTGATTTTTTCATTTTGCCCTCCTTTTAAAATTATAAGTGCACCTGTAGTGGAAAAATCAGCCGCCGTATAATATAAGCGACTGCCTTAACCAAGAAATCTTCTTTGTGGTCTACTTTTCTCTTTCAGAAAAAGGAATCAAAGAAAGGTCTGGACGAGGTCTGCCCGTTTTCTGCTCAATTTTTCTGCACAGTTTCAATGTTTTCTCCCGTAATGCCATAGCTTCTTCCCCTAATAGCTTGTGATTTTTTTCTCCTTCGCTGAAAAAGTCAGCGGCGCTCTTCCCTTGTCCTGCAATACAATATACAGGCATCTCTGTTCCTATATCACCAATCCAGAGGTAGTATCGGTCGGGTATATTTTTGCTTTTATAAAGGGCCTTCCATTTCTTAGCAATTTCTTCCGCTTCTTTTTCCATGCCTTGCTTAAAATAGAGATAACTGTAATAGAGATATTTTTCTTCCCCAACTTTAAGTCTAGGATTTTCAGGAGTATAGGAGAGTTCATGATTCAAATACCAAATATACATACGGGTATATTTATAGGTACCAGAAAAACGCTTCATTAATGCTTGATATTCAGCCCCCATCTTTTTTTGAGTCTCATCTAAAGCTTTATAAATATTATCTATATCCGCAAATTTATCCACTGGAATCAAGAAGTAGTAATGTAAATCATCCGTACTGGCTGAGGACCATGGATAAGGAAACTTGTGTTTGCTAAATAGCGCTACTTCGTCTTTTGTGGCTGCTTCAAACTCAACGACTTTTGACGGCTTGACAAGAACATCCCAACAAAGAAAGAGTGTAGCTTTCTGTTCCTCGACTTGAGCCAAAGTGGTCGTAGCACAGATACTAACCACAAAGCCCACCATTAAAAAGATTGAAACCTTACCTCTCATTAAACACCTCCCTTTTTTAATTTATAGACATGGGGATAGAAGTCTGCTTTTCTGGTTTAAAGAGAAATTCTTCCCTTCTTGCTAGGCTAATTTTATCCCCAAGTTATGACTCTCTGACTTATAGCACAAAGAGAGATTTGAAGTCAAATAAGAGAAAAAAGACCTCTCCGTTCTAATGCAAGGCTCTCAGAAAGCCGATGTTGCACGCTAAAAATTTGGGTTTATACCCGATTTCAAAAACGTTTCTCTTTATAAATCTTTTTGGTCTTGCCATGCCATGAAACAAATACCTCTACCCCGTTGGCACATAGTCTCACATGGGCCTCATCCCCCCTCTGCAAAGCTTTCGGGTTGAGGCCCTACAGCTTATATAAGATAACCATATTGACCCTATATAATCATAGCGACGCTTAACTATAAATTAAACGTCCCCCTCTGTTGGGCATTTTGATTTACTCTGATTTTACTCCGTATCTCATCCCTGCCCCTGTTGGCTTTGTTGGGGGACAAAAAGAAACATCACAAGGCGAGAAGATTTTCATAATCCCACCGTTCATATTTACCACATTAACTTTTGCTTCCTCACATTACTAAAATCCATTATGATGACATAATCCAGCGTTGCCAACGTCCACACCTACCCTGTTAGGCAAAATTTATCCCTATCAACTCAGACATTCCTAAAAAGGCTTTTTCGCCTCTTTTTGGATGTTAAAATCTGCTTTTTCATAGTCCTCACGCCTCATTATGAATCATTATGCAAATCATTATGGGGACTATCATATTGCCCATATTGCGAATGTTGGGATATATCCTAATTATGAAAATTTAGAACCTTTGGGGATTACGGGACACTGAGAGGGAGGAACAAATATCTCTTAATATATATATATTATTATTATTAACTCCTTTAACCCCTTTAACTCCTTAGCTTCTTTAGCTTCTTTAATCCCTTTAGCTCCTTTAACTCCTTTAACGTTTGCAAGTTACTGAAAAATAAGGAAGGAGCTAAAGAAGCTAAAGGAGCTAATCTTTTTAAGGGGCTAAGATTTACCCTCGTCTTTTTATCAGCTACCCAGCTAAAATTACTCAGCCACTAATTCTTTTCTTACTTACCTGACGGCCAAGCGGGTGTTCCATAAAACCAAAGCCAGTCAGTAAGAAAGTCTCCAAACCAGTTCCCGCTGTTCAAATATCCCACGAAGGCTGCCCAAATCAACCCAGGATTGGTTCCGGTCCCTGGCTTTCGCGGGTTGCCTTGTGAATTCGGAGAGTCTGCTAAACCCACAACGGGCAAAGTCAGAAGCATTACAATAACTAATGCTACTGTTAGTTTTTTCATTTTTATCTCCTTAGCCCAGATTAAGCACAATGCTTATTTTTTTATAGCAGATCGAGGATTTTTTGTCAATTCAAAATAAACATTCCATGATAGACCCCTGACACCGGCGTGACACGAAATGATTAAGATTACCTACTTTTGCCTAACAGTGAGTAAGTGAGACACTAATTCGCTCTGCTGTCTTTTTAAGAATCGGGAGGCCAGAGGCTTCAATAGTCTTTGGCTTCCACTCGCCTTTCGACATGCCTGAAATATACAAAAAAATAGACTGCTTTTGATTTATAGAGTTGCTAAAAATAGCTAAATGTTCAGGACTTTATTGGAACTAGGAAAGTTGCTATAAGGAGCTTTCCTTTTCCTCTTTTAACTAATTAACAATGTTTACTGAATCTGTTCCCTTTATTGGTGTTCCATCGTCTAAAGTGGCAGTAAGTTCTAATTCAGTTGTCGTGACTTCTAATACACCATCGGTAACTAGCATCTGCACATCAAAGAAAGCAATCACATCTGTAAATCCATCACTGTCTACATCTTCTAACGAGTAGGCAAGCTTGGGTGTTTTCCTCGAACCCCTTTCGGCTAAAGATACACCTCCAATTTCGATAGTATCAGGATCTATCGTTGTTGCATCGAAGTCCTGAGTGCCAAGGATAGCTACTGGCAATAAACCCTCTTCACCTAAGTTAATGCTGTTGGGATAGCTCCCCGGCTTGATGTCGATGCTGACTACTCGGACCGGAGAATACGCTAATACCGTATTCGCCCGTCCATATGGATTATAAGAATACCCGCCGATAGCGTATATCGTTCCGTCTAAGCTGCCCGCAGCCGCAAGGTCCCAACGCTGACTTGGAAGATAGGGCGCGCCGCTCCATGTGTCCGTCTTCGGATCGTATGCTTGCACTTTGTTTACAAGAAGACCACCGTCAGATCCCCCGATGGCATAGATTTTCCCGTCCGGCCCTGTCACTGCCGCTAACCGGTACCTTGCTCCTGGCATTGGGCTCTTTGTGCTCCAGGTGTCTGTCTGTGGGTCATACATCTCTACGGTCGTAGTGGCTATGGCGCTCCAAACCACAGCTCCTCCGATGGTGTAGATCTTTCCGTCTGCAACGGCCACCCCCATCGCGTAACGCGAAGACGGCTTTGGGCTTTTAATGCTCCAGGTGTCTGTCTGAGGATCGTACATCTCTACCCTTTGTCCCTTCCATGAAGAACGACCGCCGCCAATCACATAAATCTTACCGTCAACCACCGCCGCTCCTGGCCAGTCGCGTGCCGTCGGCATCGGATTCCCAGGGCTCCAGGTGTCTGTCGCAGGATCGTACACATCCACCCGATTAGTCAGACCATAAGGAACGGTGTTAATGAATCCGCCGATGGCATAGATTTTTCCATCCGGACCTGTAGCGGCCGTCAAAGTGTTTCGTGGAATCGGCATCTGGCTCTTGACACTCCAGGTGTTTGTATCAGGATCGTAAGCCTCAAAAGCGTCAGTTGAATAGGAAGAATTCGGCATACCACCCATGGCATAGATGATTCCATCAAGGCCTGTGGTTGCCGCCAGTTTGTCACGGTTGTATGTCATGGAAGCCACATACACCCAACCGCTTGTAATGCTCTCAACGAATTCCTCCTGACCATCTGCTTCCGGAATCCCGTCAAAAACCTCTTGACCGGAAGTTTCTGATGCGACAGCTTGTTTTTTCAATTCGCCTCCGATAAGAAGCACTGCTGCTGCCACAAAGAGAATGATAAGTTTTTTCGTCATGATATACCTCCTTAGTTTAGTGTTAAAAGCATAATCCGTTATTCCTTTACTTTAGTTCTATATAAACTGCTATTGCAGGCGATAAAGGAGTAATTTAGTCTCTGCGATGAGAGACTAATTTCGCCCTCTTTAGCCCCAACTAAAATTTAAGAAGCCACAATTTACATATTTTAATATTAGATGTCAAGAATTTTGTATAAATTTTGTCAAGGCAAAGTGAAAACGTTCGGTTTGCCTTTCATCTAGATAACCCTTTCTAGGTACGCATTGTGGTGGAAGGAAGGATTGTGTTTCTTTTTGATAGCCCTGTAAAGTCTCATTTCTCAAGCACTACTTGCTGACCCTTTCTTATTTCATCCACTTTTCGCTTCGCCTCTTCAGAAATTTTTGTTTCTGCCTCAGCCAGTGCTTGTCCTGTAGTAAATTCATCCAATTTCTAGAACCATTTTCCACTCACTCCCTTGTCTTTAAAGGCTTTAACACCCATTTTTTTGTAAGCCCTTCTCAGAGGTCCCCACGAAATAGCTTCATCCCTTGCAGCACTTTTTATTTCTTTCATAGCTACAGCTCCGTCCTTCAAGATATCCAAGAGGAATTTTTTAGCTCTTTTAGTTTCGCTTGACCTTTCTTGAGGAACAAGCACCTCTTCTATATCAAAATCATCTTCTACAGGTTCACTTTCAAAAACAACTTTGGCCACCTTTCCTAGATTCTCTAGATGGAAGGCAAGAGGCTTTTGTGGGGGAGCAAGATTATTCTTCAGCGGAGCAAAAAATCTTCTCTTCTCTTCTTCATCTTCTCTGTCCCTAGCAATTACCCAAATACTTCGTGCCACTGCGGCAAAGCCCATTGAACCCATGATGCGATAGAGCATTTGAAGGGAAGTATTCTTGTTGCAATGTAGAATTCCTACAATGGCCACATTGTATTTTCTCGCTAGAGCAAGAATGGGCATCAATTCCAAACGAACATCACTATATTTATGGCTATCCAGACGACCCAAATAATCAGTCAGCGTGTCTATTACCCACAAACAATAACCCTTGTCTTTCTTGAATATCTCTTCCATCTTTCGGATGTCTTTAGTGAGATTAAGAATTCTTATCTCCCCTGTCTCACCACGACTCCCTTCTAATACAGATATTTTGTCCGTATCAGCACCAGCGGCATCTGACCTAGGACGAATTGCATAATTAGGATCTTCATCAGTACTGAGTATCAGAACCTTTCCGCTCTCAATAGGAACGTCTGGAGCGTCAGGCCAAGAACCACCTTTAGAGATTTGAGCACTAAGGAAGTACGAAAAATAGCTTTTGCCTACTCCTGGGTCTCCTACCAAAAGAGTAATTTCTCCTAAAGGTATACGATTCTTCCACAGCCATGCTACGTCTTTTGCTTCTATGTCAGAGAGGGTTTTTAATGCTCCATCATATTCCCAGCCTGTTGCAGAAGCCTTACGCATTTCCTCATCAATTCCTTCATAATCAGATTTCTGTAACAATTCTTCTCCCGACTTCAGAAGAGCCTTAATATAGGCTCTGCGCTTCACAAATTTTATCAATAAATCTCGTGAAGGCTTAAGGTCGCTGCTTTTGAGTGACAATATCCTTTCATAAGTCTCTAGATATTCAGCCTCAAGGAAATATTTGTTTTTCTTCTTCTCTTCTTCTATTAAGTCGCCCAGCTTTTGTGAGAATTCATCATCTTCAGGCATTCGGGAATATTTTCTATAGAAGGTGATTAGCAGACCTATCATACTTTTAACAGGCTCTTTAAAATCTTCTGCTTTTACATAGTCTATGGCTTTATCTGCTTCTTTATCAAAAATCAACCAAGCGAAAATCTTTTCCTGTATCGCTAGTGTGAAGGGTGGTGCCTCGTTTTTTGGCTTATTGTTCTTCTCGTTCATCAGACGACTCCTTTACAAGACGAAACCTCTTCCCTTGAAGAGGTGCTCCATCCACCATGCAACCTTCTTCTAGGTTTTGGATGTAAAATTGGTTGACACACACGAAATTTATGCCATCGTCTGTATAAAGGAGGACTTTAGCAGTAAATTTCTTGACTTTGAAACTTTGATTTTGCATCTTTATACTCCTTATAAAGAGAAGATTAACGCCAGACCTGCTCTTTACAAGTCAGCATATCTCCTCTCTTTTTTCTCATTTCTCTCTTTTTCAGGTTAAAATAGCCTTATTCCTTAAGGCCCTATGTATAGGGGAGGCCCGAAAAGCGCTCCTGCGCTGTTTCGAACGATTTTCCTCTCGGGGCGATTTTCTCAATTTTTCCTCAGGGGCGATTATCATCATTTTCGTCCATATAAATAAAAAAGGAGTGGGGATTTCTCCCCAACTCCTCTTTCATCCAGCCTATTTAAAGGCTTTTCTTTTTCTTTAGGTTCACCCTAAAAGGGTTTGTTGCCTCAGCAGAGAATTACTCCCAAATTACTCCTTTGAGGCGGGAGTCGCCGTTGTTGGCGTATCTTTTTTTCGAAAATACCTCTTTTTTTCTCGGGTAATGGGGGATTACCCCGAGAGTGATAAAGCTTGGACGTTAAATTAATTATTTCACGCCGTGTTCATAATGAAGATTCAAATCAGCCAGACAATTCGTTCCACACGTTTTCCCTGCTTTGTTACGCCTCTGGCCATCTTTTGAAGTTGAACAAGAATTTGAATTTTTTCCTTGAAGGATAATTCGGACAGATCTTTTCTTCTCTGTTCTTTTTCCCTAATAATATTCTCCATAACCTTATTTGGTACCAAAGTACATTTCCTTAAATCCAACATATTTATTATAAAGTCCAAATTTCTTGAGAATTTTCTTTAAAAGTTTCAAGTCAATTTTCGCTTCTTCAAAGACTTTTACCAATCTTTCTCTATCTTTAGACCTGTACGTCTGAAGCATTACCGCGATAAGATATTCCAGTGCCAAGATTCTTGTTTTTATTCTCCCGTATTTAACTTCCACTGAATACTGAACAGCTTCCTTCACAAGATCATTGTAAACAGGGATGAATTGGACAGGGACTCCCTCTATTAGAACGTGCTCCTTCTTTGGCTTGAAGCCTTTTTCTTTCAAATATCTATAGATCGGGGCAAGGACATCGATTCTGTCCTCCATGGGAACAAAAAAAATATCTAAATCATAAGTCAGAATGGGTTCAATATAATACAAAGCAGCTATCCCTCCACCGATAGAAAAATCTTTTAAAACCTCTGCTTCTTTTAGTTCCTTGACGAGTTTAAGGGTTTTTTCCACTGTAGATTTTATATCACAGCGTTTAAATCTGTTCAAGTTAGAGGGAACGTTTCTCCTGGAATCCCCTTTTAGGTTAGCTGAATAAATTAGAATGGCGTGAAATATATACATTTCACGACTTATTTTTCCCATTTATCAAATGATTTTATTCAAGATCTAGAGATATTTATTATGGGTTATCAAAGGAATTTGTAGCAAGATCACCAAATCTTTTGTAGGTTGACAACTTATTCAATTCGTTATATCTTTGCACTAACTAATTCAATAGAAGCCATAGGGATAATAAATTATGATCTGTCCCAAATGTCAGGCCGTCAATCCCGATACTCAGCAGTTCTGCGGGGAGTGCGGAACCCAACTTTTTTCACCCAAGGATGTTGAAGTCACAGAAACTATGGGCGCCCCCAAAGAAGAACTAGCCCGAGATACAACCTTTGCTAAGAGGTATGAAATCTTGCTGGTGCTATTGATCTTCTTGTTGGGCTTTACTAATTCTGCTTTTACAAAAGATGATACAGAAATTTATCTCATTCACGAGTTCGCTTCCCGATATATTCTCTATGGAGTTGACTTCTTGCCAGATAATCATTCAATTAACATTTTCGGCCTCGGATTAGCCAAAGAAAAACTTTTTGCTTTTCCTTATATGGTAGTTGGTAAGGATTATTTGGAGTGGGGTTGTAGCATAGACTATACATTAACTGTTGAGAGTCTGAATTTTAAAACAACCCTATTTCCGCTTGTTTGGAAATTTACGGGAGAGGAAGGAACGGATTGGGGAGTATTATTGGGTGAAGAAATGAGTATTCAAACTCTACTGAATCCAAGAATTGGCTACCTCTATGTTTGGTTTCCAGATTTTCCTGAATGGACTGGTCATTATTTTTTTCTGGGATTCAGTAAGAACGTTTTAAGTGTTGATTTTAAAGCTGATTTTGTATACAACAACGGATTCATTACTGAAGCAGAAGGTTTCTGTGGTTTAATAGAGGTCTCGAGAGTAATAGCATTAACTGATCGGTTATTCGTAACTCCATTTTTCCGTTACTATTGGAATGATCCAGACATCAATGAGAATGAGAAGGTATTTGGAATCTCTACTAGTATTAAGATTTTTTAAGTTGTCGAACCAAAAAGCGAGCTATGGATGTAGTCCTATATCCGCAATTTTCATAGAAATTCCTCACACTCTGGAAGGAAGCTGACAATAGTATCCCCGAGTTAGGGGATGTGTGCAAGAGGCTGGCTGGAATACGGGATTAGGCTTTAGATTCATAATAAAGCCGATTTTAATAGAAAGAGGAGGCAAAATGAAAAAACTCACAATTATTCCTTTCGTAATTCTGCTTTGTTTTGCTTTTGGCTGTCAGGGCAAGGAATTAAATGCAGAGCTTGAGGAGTTCAAAGCTCAGGCAGAGTTGGAGGGGCAGAATAAGGAATTGGTGAAACGTATCGTTGAGGAACTGAACAAAGGAAACATTGAGATTTTTGGGGAATTGTATGCTCCTGACTATGGTTTCTACTCTCCATCCAATAGTCCCAAACCTATGTCCCTGGAAGAATTGATAGAATTTTTAAAGATGATTTTAAAAGCATTTCCTGATGCCAATTGGAGTATTGAAGAATTGTTTGCAGAAGGAGATAGAGTTATAGTGAGGTTTATCTTCGCAGGTACTCATGAAGGAGAATTTCAAGGTATCCCGGCTACTGGGAATAAAGTTGATCTCAGTTCAATTATTATATTCCGCATTAAAAATGGAAAAGTTATCGAGGAAAGGGAAGATGCCAATATGTTGGGTGTGATGATGCAACTCGGGATGGAGCTTAAGCCGAAGGAGAAAAAAGAGGGAAAACTGCCAAAGCCAATTCATTGATCAAGGAAGAAAGCGGAAGAGGATGGTTGGGTTGAAGATCCATTGAACAACATGTCGCGAAATTAATTATTTCGCGACATATTTCTTTTTTTAGGGATGAATTAGATATGTCGCTAAATATATACCTAAAATTCTGTTATGATCGAGGATTGTGAAAGTCAGTTTACGCCTGACGTTCTGAATGGGTCTATCCCGAATTCCCATTCGGGTTGCGCAAATTCT
>WVZK01000029.1 GCA_011772475.1 Candidatus Aminicenantota bacterium
AATAATTCATCGTAAACCTCAATGGCTTTGTCATAATTTTCTTCTAAATACTGGTAGAAAGTTCCTTGAATTATGAGCTGTTCTCTTTTTGATGCCCGATTCCGCAATTCAAAAGCTTTCTGAAGGTATTTTCTCTGCTCTGAAATATTTCCTAAAATATGGTGAGCCAATCCTAAGGTTCTGTAGGCCATTGCAAACTCAGGGTCAATGGCGATTGCTTTCTCCATAAATGGGATACTTTGGGTAAAGTCAGCTGAGAGATAAAACCTTCTCCCCTCGCTATAATATTTATAGGCTTCAGGAGAAGAGGTTGTGATCTTTCCCACCTCTTTATCAAAATCGCTTGCGATCTCCTCAACAGACAGCTTAAAATCCTCTTTGATCCCGCGAGTCAACTTATCCACCATTGTGAATATCTCCTCTTCACCTTCACATTCAACCATTTCTGAACCAAGCAGCTCTCCAGTGATTACATTCCGCAACATTGTATTGATTCTCAATTTATCTCCTGCTTTTGTGTAATTTCCCCTCAATATATTCTCTACCGCTGCTTGATCAGCTACTGCCTTTAAATCCTCTGAGGAATAATTTTTTGCTTCCAGGAGATTCATCTTTCTGAGTATAGTGAAGAGTCTGTCCCCACTTAATATTTGAATATACTTCGATTGTGAGAGGTCTGTAATTAATAACTCAGAAAGAGCCTTTCTCCAATGGTCTAAGCTTTCATCTCCTGTATTGTTCTCAAAATACATGATAGCAAGAGAGGGTCTATCTGATGGGATTAGGACTGTTTTCTTTTGGGGAATAAGCCAGAAAATAATTACAGCTATTATCGCCAAAGCAACAGCAACTAAAGCAGGGATGAAAAGCTTCCTCATCCCAAACATTACTGTAATCTCTTTTGAGGTTATTGGTTTTCTCCTGGGTATTACTCTCTCTTTGGTGGGAATCTCTTTCTCTATTCTGGTCAGTTCAAAAAAGAGCTCTTCAGCACTCTGATACCTGTTCTTCTTATCTTTCTCCATGCATCTCAGAATCACACGGCTGAGATCTTCGGATATCTGAGCATTGAACTGCCTGGGGTCAGAAGGTATCTCTGTCTTGTGCTTCAAGGCAATACTTAAAGTAGAATCGCCTTCAAAAGGAACCCTCCCTGTCATCATTTCATACAGGACGACTCCCAGCGAATAGATATCAGATCGCTGGTCGATTTCCTTACCCTCAACCTGCTCGGGAGACATGTACTCGGGTGTCCCGATCATCACCCCTGGGGCTGTTATCCCCTTTGTCTTAAGGGAGCGGGCTATCCCGAAATCCATAATCCTCGCATTCCCTTCCTCATCAACCATGATGTTCTTAGGTTTTAAATCCCGATGAACAACTCCTAACCTGTGAGCTTCTGCCAACCCTTCACAAACCTGTTTGGCTATGAAAATCGTTTTCTCCGAACTTAACTGCCCCGTCATCTTGATCATGCTCTTCAAATCTTTCCCATCCACGTATTCCATAGTGATGTAATGCGCACCTTCTTCTTTATTCAGGTCATACATCTGGCAGACGTTCCTGTGGGCAATCTTGCGAGCAAACTTCAGTTCGTTACTGAATCGCTCAATCGTTTTCTTATCACCAGCTATCTCAGGATTTATAAGTTTTAGGGCGACTTCTTCTTTTATCTTCTTATTTTCAACCCTATAGACTTTGCCCATTCCTCCTTCACCAAGCTCCTCAATGACCTCGTATCTCCCCGCAAAAGTGCTCCCCCTTGTTAATTCTTTGATGGGAGTTTTAAGAGGCTTTGTTGGAATAGCAGAGATATCTTCAGATGAAGGCAGAGGTGTTGCACACTTGTTACAGTAGCGGTTATCCTCAGGATTTTCAAAATGACATTTAGGACACTTCATTCTCAGTGTTCCCTCAGCTTGCTTAGCAATAGGATAATAATTTATGAGGGAAGAGTCAAATCAAATATGGACTTATCCCCATGTGACAAATATGTGCCAAACTTTGCTTAAAATTGCTGAAACTACGGGTAAATAATATAAAAGACAAAACCAAGGAAAAGCCTAAAAATCAGGGAAAATAGCTGGTACGACCGGAGGGATTTGAACCTACGACCTTCTGATTCGTAGTCAGATGCGCTATTTAAGAGAATAAAACAGTCACATTCTGGTCACAAAAAGCCAATATTATCTAAAACTTGAAATCTTAAATCGTTGAAAATAAGCAAATTAAAAAGCATGAACACTCTAGCGGACGACGGATTCCAAATCCGATGCCTTTGTTCTGCTGACTCTTCAGCCCAATCAGTCTTTTCCGGCGCATCCCCCAATCATTGAAAAAAGCCAATTTATGGCTCTTCCAAAGGCTGGGCCGAGATAATAAGAAAAGTCTATGAAATAGATCCCCTCTTTCATACACAATACCTAACAAAGCATTTGTAAATTTTTCAATTAATAATTTATACAAAATTCTTGACATCCAATATTTATATTTATATATTGTGCCTTCTTAAATTTTAGTTAGGGCTAAAGGAGAAGAAATTAATCTCTCATCGCCAAGGCTAAATTACTCCTTTATCGCCTACAATGGCAGTTAATATAGGCTTAAAGTAAAGTAATAACGGATCATGCTTTTAACACTAAACTAAGGAGGTATATCATGACGTGCTGAATAATAATGATTAGAGGTTCTATAGACAAAATTTTATCATAAAGGAGGACAAAATATGAAAACCATATCTTTAGCATCATATCTTCTTTCTTTAAAACTCAGGGTAAAAAATATTCTCATACTGATATTATCATTCACACTGCTTTTGACTTTCTCACCCGTTGTACAGGCACAAGATTTGCTGGCCAACTGGGATTTTACGGATAATGTTGGCGAAACATATGATATACCGTCGTCCATAACTCTCTCTGGATTTTCAGCAACCCTTGGTACGAACAATCCGCTTGTGACATGCTACTTTTGGAACGGTGTGGAAGGGGACGCAGTGTATCGCATTCGCAATGCCGGTGTAGTTAACTACGATCCAACAGTCCAATACCAGGGCTATATCTATATCAAAGTTGAATCTAATAGACAGTGGAGGCTCGATGAGATTAGGGCAAACATTACTGAAAATGCCAACGCTGGTCCCAGCAACGATATCCTAGTCGATGTCAATGTCGAGTACAGTACAGAAGAAGATTTCGACACATACATGGTGCTTGGGACCGAAACGGTGAATGGCTCGAAATCATGCGTTTTTAACGGCCCCATCTCCTTTCCTCCCGGAATAATGTACATTAGATTTCGTAGCACATCCGATATGTGGTGCTCCCCCTACCTGGGAGTTGACGACGTTCAGATCTTGGGCCTTCCTCCGGTTCTTGAAGTGGCTATCGACATTAAGCCTGGGAGCGACCCGAATACTATCAACCTTAGCTCTGCAGGTGTGATCCCTGTAGCAATACTAAGCTCTGACACGTTCGATGCCACCACTGTCGATCCAGACACCGTCAGCCTTGCCGGGGCCAGGGTCAAGTTGGTAGGCAAGAGCGGCAAATACCTCTGCCATGAAGAGGACGTCAATGGCGATGAGCTATTGGACCTAGTCTGCCAGGTCTATACGGCAGAATTCATGATTGAAGAGGGCGAGTCAGTCGCTGTGCTTGAAGCGGAGACCTTCGACGGGGCTCCAATTAGGGGAGAAGATACCATACGCATCGTTCGAGATCAATAAGAGAGACTTTGTTCCAGGAGACGGAGGAAACCTTAATAAGGGAAGCACCTAAGCAACGCAAGAATTAGGGCTAAAACCTAAGGTCTATGCTGTCAAGTTGAAAGAGTTAAGGCAGGGTCATCAAATGGCCCTGCCTTTTTCACCCATTCCTCCAGATATTGTGGTCTCCACTTGATGAGCGATTGTATAACATTCTGGATATATAAGTATCACTTTTAAGCCTTTCATTAATCAATAAAAATTTGGTGGGATCTGACCTTTAGACATATAAGAATTTGGTTTTGCGGGGAACATCAAATATCGTCCGATTTTTCACAATTTCCACCCACTGACAACCCGAAATGAGAGTATCACACCCAAAGCGGTGAGGTCAAAAGCTAAAAGAGAGAAACAAAACAACATAGACTATCAAGCACTCAGGTTTACAGATAGACTCTTCCTTTGAATCGCCAAAAAGCAACTACAACGGCTATCAGAAATACTCACTCCATTGCTCAGCCGCCACCAGGAGTTCCTGCTGGGCAATCTGAGATGGAAGCGAGCGCTCGGCTCGGAAGGTATAATCCATCCACTCAAGCGCTGAAATGTTTTTATCTTATTGGTAAAAAATTTTGCCTTTTTATCATCAATGGAGAGCCACTTGAACAAAAGCAGAGGTCTTATGGATTCGAGCTAGCGACCTCCGGATTATGAGCCCGATGGCCATATGTGACCAAATTGTGACCAAATTGTGACCGTCTGAGATGTACTTTCCCGTACCTAGGTATACCTCCATATACCTAGAAACAATTTAGTAAATTGCTGATAAGACTGACTATTACTTTGTTTTCAAGGACTTAGAAAAATCGCAGACATCGGATCCGGAGTCCGTCGCTCTATCCCCTGAGCTACAGGCGCACCATGTTTAGAATCAATTACTTACGGAAGAAAATATCTACGTATCAACTCAAATTGTGACCATAATGTGTCTACCTATTTTATAATCATGATAGCTTAAATTCAATGCTTCTTCTCTAGCCTTCACTATCATTATCACCAGTCACAATTCAGTCACAAAAATCTTATTCTAAATAAAAGAAAAAGAAATAACTCGCTGAAAATGATTGAGTTATATAGGAATAAAAATCTAAAGAACGACGGATTCCAAATCCGATTACTATATAATATCTATTCAATATCTATTCAGGTTGAAGCTATTTGCTCTTTAGCCCGGTCAGCCTCTTCCTCGCATCCTCCAGGGTATCAAAATTATCAGATATACGGCTTGCTATATAAAATGGATATTGATAAGGTATTGCTGAATTCTAAGCATATTTTAAAGATATTTATTACATTTAGAAGGTATTGCTGCGGTATTGTTCTTAAAATATTGCATGCAATACGGTAATCGCCAGGCAATTTGTAAGTCATTACAAATAAGTTAAAGATGAAAGGGCTATAATATGGAATTCTTAACTACACAAATTGGGAAATTACCCTTAGGCATCTGGCTTTCCGTGATTATTATTGGCTTGATAGCAGGATCAAATCTTATATTTCAAGGAATATCCGTCTTCAATTGGCGACTCGCCTTAAAGTTACGTGTACAAGAGCACGCACCAGATGATCCTGATCTTGTCAATCGGGTTCATATGGTCATGGAATGGGGCCATGCAATAGCAGATTTTGTGTCATTCATTGTTATTGTTCCCCTTAGCATATTCTTTACAATTCAAGGTAACTATTGGGGATTTGTTCTGAGCACGTTCCTTTACCTATTCTTCTTTTATGTTGGCATTTTGCTAATTGCTCAAAGATTTGGGCTCGTTAAATTTGGATTAAAGAGTAGCTTCAAAGAGTATATTAGGGTGATCGTGATCTATTGTATTGTCTTTGTAGTCTTGTCTATTGTCGGAGCAATTTCACTCTGGTCAAATACAGAATATTTTGCATTTTAAATCCGACGACTTTGCCTTACTAAGCCTTCAGCCCAGCAAGCCTCTTCGTCGCATCATCAACCTCGACAATACCAGGGTCAAGTATTTCCTATACAATCTGAATGTGCGATTTCTCAAAATGGGTACAGCACGAGCACACGAGGTTCAGGTGCATAATAAGGACAACCAAGAGGCGGTAAAGAATGTCTACAGGAGAAATCTTGCCTGTTCGCTCACGGGAGCGTGGGAATAAGGCCTTGAGTCATGGACGCCGGGAGCGGTATGAGTCGAGAGGCTCACGCAAGGTTTTGAAAGGGACTGGTGTTAAATTCCTCGACCTACTCACTGTTGCTAAGCTAAAGGTGTACTACTGGTCTTTCAGAATTTGGCTGATGCGCCGCAGCTTTGTAGCCTAAAAAAGTCTGTGCTTACGCTTTTTTCGTAAAGAATTCCTTCACCGGAAGCAAGAGGCCGAATGCCATAATGACTATTCCGATAATATGGAGAATCATATTCAACGTGTCTTTTTCCAGAATCTGGACAATCAAGCCATAGATCCAGGCGATACCTCCAGCAAAGAGAAACGCCCACCAGGCCCATTGGGCTCCTTTATTGAAGGCGAAAAAGAGAACAAAGAACAATGCAATAGAAATACATATGGCAAGCACTCCCAAATGTCTTGTCTGAACAATAAAAGCTTGCCCTGTTCCCGTATCCTTCACGGCTTCAAAACTCTCCCCACGTACTTCCACTGTGCCGCGAGCTAGTGTACCGGGTGAAAATGCCAGCAGAAGCCCGTATACACATGAAAAAATAAGACAGATCGCAAGTAAGATAGTTCCGACTTTTAACATCCATTCCCTCCTTAAAAAGATTTTATCCTAAAAAACGTGCGAACACATTCAATAGGAATATATTCACCCCGTTTGAGACGACTTTCTCTTTGTTCGCTTTTTAGAATTTTCGAGTCCTATCATAATAAACTCATACGAATAATAAAAACAAAAAAATGTGCTGGCACAAGTTTTAATGATCCTTCATCCAGGCCAGCCTTTTCTTCGTATCCTCAACCACAGTGAGTCCTGGATCAGCGTCCCTCCTGAGGGAGAGGAATACTTATTTTAATCTAACTTAGAAATGTTAAGTGCTAAGATGCGTTCCCTTGATCCACGATTTCTATTTCTTTAGTTCTTCCGGCCTCAATTCATCAATAATTTTCACATCTACCCAATAAATGTCCCCAAGCCCATTTTGGGGTTCAGTCCAAGCTTTCTTGATGGCCTCGTAAGTCAACGGAGACACCCCCAAAAGATTTCCATATTGTCTGCTAGTATAAAAAAGATATTTCCCACAGGGCGAAAGAATTTGGCAGTTCTCTCCCCCTTCAGAATTGATCCTTTCCCCCATATTCTTTAACGGAAGCCAGGAGCCATCCTCAGAGCGGAAGCTAATATACAGATCGGACTGGCCAATGTTATCCTCTTTCCTGAACGTGGAGACAATAATGTAGCTCTCATCAGGAGCGATGAAGGCGTCGCCTTCAAAATTCGGGCTGTTGACTGGTTCAGGCAAGAGTTCAGCCTCCTCATACTTGCCATCCACAAGCTTAGCTCTGTAGATGTCGCTGTTACCAAAGCCGCCTTCACGTCGAGATTGAAAATACATCGTGCCTTCCCTCGTCAATGACGGGTAGAACTCATGTGTGTCGCTGTTTAGGGGAGGTCCCATGTTAACCGGCTCCGACCAGCCCGAATCTGTTCTTTTAACGTACCAGATGTCGTAGTTGTCTTCAGGTTCGCCTTGACCTGATTTTGGTCTGTTGGAGCAGTAATAGACCGTGTTGCCATCAAAAGAGACAAACGGGTCAACACCGCCATATTCACCAGAAAAGGGGGCTACTTCTGGTTTGCTCCAGCGGCCATTTTCTTCTCTCATCATAATGAGCGCCCACTTCATACTACCCACATTTACCGAATAAACGACCTCTTTTCCTCCCGGAAAAAAGACAGCATTCAGTTCCCTCAATCCTGTAGACATAATACCAGGTGCAAACAGCTCGCCTTCCGGCCCTGGCGGCTCTTGACCTAGGTATTCTCCGATAAGTATAGGAAATTCACTCTGCTGTTTACAGCTAACCAAACAGAAAATGACTAAGAAAAATAAACCAATAAAAGCAATTCTTCTTTTCATATTTTTTACCTCCTAGTTCATCTTCAATTTAATGGAAATGGTTTTGTATCCTATTTTAATTAGCATAAAACATGCCAATTTCATCTTCTTGGGGTTTTCTAACACTGTGAAACATACAATGTATAATTTATTTGGGTATCGTGAGCCTTGTAGACGCTGCCGTTGCCTCCCTTTCCAAGTTCTTCTATGATTTCGTATCGTCCTGCGAAGGTGGTTCCTCTGGTTTGCATTTAGGGCACTCTATTCCCATTGTTCCCTCTGCTTACTTAGCAATAGCATAATATTTTATGAGAAGAGTGTCAATATGTGCCAAACTTTGTTTAAAATAGCTGAAACTACGGGATTATAAGTTAAAGGATAAAATCAAGATAAAGCCTAAGAATAAGGGAAAATAGCTGGTACGCCCGGCAGGATTCGAACCTACGACCTTCTGATTCGTAGTCAGACGCTCTATCCAGCTGAGCTACGGGCGCACAGGAGAAATGTTTTTCATATTATGCCAGATTTTAGGGATTTTTTTAAGAGAATTAATATTATAGAAACCATAAGGTGGGCTTGATGAATCAAACCCCTACAAAACATGAATCAAACCTTTAGATTAAGAACAAAAGCGGGCTTGATGAATCAAACCCGTACAATTCAAGCCCCTACTATTCAAGCTCATGCACAACAGAAATTAAATCCCTACAATTGATAAGGTGGGCTTGATGAATCCAACCCCTACATTTGGTTTAGTCGGAAATTTTTAGGACAGCGGCTCCGCTGATTTTACCCTCTTTTAGGAGTTTAAGAGTTTTATTCGCCTCTTCTAATGGAAAGACCTGGGTGGTTGTGCGGATAGGGATTTCTGCCGCAATCCGGAGAAGCTCTTCCCCGTCTTTCCTTGTTGCGTTGGCCACGCTGCGAAGAGTCCTTTCGTGGTACAGGTATTTCACATAATCCATCTCAGGAATCGGAGTCATGTAAATCCCTGCCAGGGCTAAAGTACCGCCTTTATCCATGACTCTTAAAGCATCGAGAACCAACTCCCCTGCAGGAGCAAAGATGATGGAGCTGTCCATTTTTGTTGGAGGCTCGTCATTTGATGTTCCTGTCCATACAGCTCCGAGTTTGGTGGCCAGTGTGCGGTGTTCTTCGCTCCGAGTAAAGACATAGACCTCACACTCCCAGTGGACAGCCACCTGGATAGCAACATGAGCAGAAGCCCCGAATCCGTAGAGGCCCAGGCGTTGGCCGGGCTTTATCTCGCTCAAGCGCAGGGCTCTGTAGCCGATAATTCCAGCACAAAGGAGGGGTGCAGCTTCATCATCAGAGAATACTTTTGGAATAGGATAGGCAAATTTCTCAGGGACGACTATGTGCTCCGCGTAGCCCCCGTTTACATGGTAGCCAGTAAAGCGAGCGGTTTCACAGAGATTCTCATTTTCCCTCTGGCAGAACGCACACTCGCCGCAGGCAGAATAAAGCCAGGCAACACCGAGTCTGTCCCCTTCTTTAAAGCGAGAAGTATTTTTGCCAAGCTTTTCCACAAATCCTACAACCTGATGACCTGGGATTATAGGAGTTTTGACCTCGGGAAGTTCCCCTTCTATGGTATGAAGGTCCGTATGGCAGACACCGCAGACTTTAACGCGAAGAAGAATCCCCTCTGAGTCTGGTTCTGGGATAGGATGGTCAACAAGCTCGAGAGGATTCTTGTCAATAGGCGCAAATCTTTTCAAAATCATGGCTTTCATCGGAGCACCTCTTCCCTTTGAGTATTTATAAATATATGAAGTTTAAGGGGAAGTCAAAGCAAATATTCTATGTGATTTCGTCGTTGAATTCGACCAAAACAAGAGATCTCCCGAGCTCCCTGCACAGAAAAAGCATCGAGTTATCTAATCTCCTCTTGTTTGCAGGGAATAGGGCTCAAACAGCAAATTATAGGAAGGCACTACACTTTTTGGACAATGTTCCACGCCTTTGGGTATGACAGCTATTTCTCCTTCATTTAATGTTATGTCTGGTTGATCTTTAAGCTGAATAGTGATGCATCCTTTATACACATAAAAAAGCTCATCTTCATTTGTATGTTTATGCCAATGAAATTCTCCTTTGACTAAAGCCATCCGTACAACCTGGTCGTTGAGCCGTGCTACTTCCACAGGAGAAAATGGCTTGCCAATCTCCTTAATTTTTTCCTCTAGGTTAATTACTGGGATCATCTCTATGCCTCCTTTCATCTTGAATCTATCTTTTAAAGTGGCCAGTCTATTTTCATCTGGAAAAAACAAGAAGAAGGCGATAATCTATTCTGGATAAAAATGCAAACTGGCGGACTTTCCTTTTTATAAAAATGTGGGCTTGATGAATCAAGCCCCTACATCAGTTGTTACTTTTTTTGGCAGTTGGTGCAGTAACCAAAGACCTGGATTGAAAATTTATCAGTCATGAACTGACTTTCCTTTCCTATCTTATTTAGAATTGCTTGTATTCTCTTATGGGAAAACTCTTTGACCTCTCCGCAAGAAAGGCAAACTAGATGGCCGTGGGCTGCCTTAACAACCTCAGGCTCGTAATGGCTGTGATTCTCCCCAAAATCTATCTCACTCACCAGGCCGCACTTTACCAGGAGGCTTAATGTCCGGTAGATAGTAGCCAGAGAAACTTTTTGGCCTTTTCTTTTCAGCCTTCTGTGGATTTCATAGGCATTAGGGTGAACCTTTTCAGAAGAAAATATTTCCTTAAATATTAAACGTCTGGGCCTGGTGAATTTAAGCCCTTGAGAATTCAGATAATCCTGGAATGCCTTAAGTTCCATATTTACTATCTTAAAAGTGCGGTTTGATAAATCAAATCCCTACTATAATATCACCTTAATCAAATAAGGTAGGCTTGATGAATCAAGCCCCTACAATAAAATCACCATAATTAATAAGGTGGGTTTGATAAATCAAACCCCTACAAATTCATTCATCAACAAATTTATCTATCAACAGACTTTTTTTTCTTTGCTTTTTGTTTTTGAATCTTGTTTTTTAACCTTTCCATTCTGTGGGCGAAGTCTTTCTCGTAATAGGAAGAATAGTTAAGAGATAGCACATACCCTTCCTCTGCTGTTTTTCTTGCCTCCTCATATTT
The DNA here is from genome assembly GCA_011772475.1 of Candidatus Aminicenantota bacterium. GTDB lineage: Bacteria > Acidobacteriota > Aminicenantia > Aminicenantales > Aminicenantaceae > SOIV01. Next base: position 10,957 of record WVZK01000029.1, read on the forward strand.
TTTCTTTTTGTGTTCTAAATACATGGCAAGCTCTCTAAAGGAGAGAAGTTGATCCTTAGATTGTGTATTTGAAGAGGTCATCTCTCTCCATAATGTAACAGCGGGTTTCCACTCTTGATTTCTCTTGAAATAATAAGAAATTTTTTTCTTAGCCGTCAGCGATAACTCATCCGATAATCCCTCTTCAATAGCTCTCTTGTAGAAATAAACAGATTTCTCGGCCTCTCCTATGTTTTCCATCACTCTACCCGCACCATAAAGGTCCAGGGCATCTGTAAGTTCCTCTCCTTGATCTTCAGAAAATATTAGAGAGCCAACAATTATAACTCCCAAAAGAGAAAGAATATCTTCCTGATTATGGTAGAGGACAGGCTCAATCAGTTCAAAATTCCCTGTGTTTAGATATTGAAAATATCTCCAGGGAATCTCGGCTGAAGGGATGTCTTCAGAACGGTCTGCCTCAACGACCTCACGGGCAAGGTGGTAAAGCCGGCAGCTCTCGTGCTTATGCCTCCAGAGACTGCGGGCTGAATACAGAAAATCAAGATGGGGGAGTTCACTGAGGACGAATGGCTGCCTGTGGAGGATGAACCGTGTTTCGAGGAGGGGCATATCAAATCCCTTTCCGTTAAATGTGACTACTGATTGAAAGTTCATCTGAGAAAAAAACTGTCCCAGCTCCTTTATCATCTTTTCTTCTTCTGCAAGCTCTCCAAGGAAGAACTGGGTTACGTAGAATTTGTCATCTCTGTAGAAACCCAAGCCGACGAGAAAAGCGACAACCCCTGTTCCTCCAGATAGCCCCGTTGTTTCCAGGTCGATAAAGAGCGCTGTGGATAGGTCAAGGTTTTCGAAGGCACTTTCCTTACTCAGACAGGTGAGAGTCTTCCCTTTTATCTCCAAGCCTGAAGATATCGTAACTTTTCCGTATTTAACGTCCAGAGGATACGGATTTTCGAAAAACTGAATAGGCTCCCTTGTAAGAGGCTCGAAGGGCGGGATTTTGGGCTCTGAATGTTTTTCTTGGCGGGTGAGGCTTATGAGTTGTTCTAGTTTATCCTTGACGGATAGATCCTCAGTTTTTTCGATTTCTTCCCAGGCATCTTTTACTAGCTGGGATTTAGAGCGAGAGCGAGCCTCTCTTTCTTTTTTCAGTCGTTCCAGTTTTTCTTTTATGTCAGCCATTTTTAAGCTAGCCCAAGTCTGCTATATCTTTTCACCGATACTCACCTAAGAAAGGAGCATTTCGCTCTCCAGACGAACCAAACAGATTAAAATTATAACTCTGAGTTATAAAAATTTAAAATTATTTAAAAAATATAACTGTAAGTTATAAAGATCTGTCCTGCTCTTCTCGTTTTTATCACTCTCCCATAAACTGGAGGAGAACCATACGTGAGCGGGAGCGGTTATCGAAATCGATGAATACAATCTGCTGCCATGTTCCCAGATTAAGCCTGCCATTTGAAAACGGGACATTAAGAGATGCTCCAACGAGAGCAGCTCGGACATGAGAAAATCCGTTACCGTCTCCCCACTTTGCATCATGATGATAAGTGACATTACTGGGGATTACTCTTTCCATGAACTCAGAGAAATCTTCAACAAGGCCAGGTTCATGCTCGATTGTCGTCAGGCCACCTGTTGAACCAGGAACAAACAGGTTGAGGATTCCGTTCTGGAGTTTATTCTCGGATAGCTTCTTGGAAACCTCCTGGGTTAGATCCTTCATGTCAGAAAACCCGCCTGTTGAAAAGCTTAAGGAATCGCTTATAATTTTCATTGCGAAATCTCCCTCATAATCATAAGACAAATACTGCAAGGCGTAAAGCGTAAAACAAATACGAGAAAGATAAGTCCCGATTCCACCATCAGTATACTTTATGGGGCTTGATTCATTTATCCCTCCTACAAGCCTTTAGAGAAGAAGAAAGACCTTGAAGCAAGGTTAAAGATTGGATAGAATCAACATCAAAAAACTCCAGAAAAATGAAACGACCGAACACAAGGAAGAGGAAACAATGAAAAAAATAAAAGAACATTTCAATCATATCATTCTGTTAACGCTTTTCATTCTAATAGCTACTGCTGTTTTAGCCTCCTTTCTCGCAACTGGAGAGAATGCGATGGATAAATTGCACAAAGAAGCGCTTGTCTGGGACACCCATAATGACCTTTCTTACCGTGTCCTTTATGAAAAGCTCGACATAGGAACGCGCCTTCCCGGAGGACATGTGGACATTCCCCGGCTTAAGGAAGGAGGAGTTGATGTTCAAGTTGTCGCCCTTTTCATCCAAAACTTTCTCTATCCTGACAAGTGTGCTCGCCAGGCATTCCAGCTTATAGATGCCATGAAGACTACACTCGAGAAAAATTCAGATTCTGCGGAACTTGCTCGAACCGGCAAAGACGTCGAGCGTATCGTTAAAGCCGGAAAAATCGCAATGCCTCTAGCTATCGAAGGAGGACACGCCATCGAGGACGACTTGGAGCTTTTAAAGAAATTTCATAGCCTCGGTATCTCCTCGATGACAATCACTCATAATATCAGCCATGGCTGGGCAGATTCGAGTGGAGATAAACCCAAGTGGGGTGGCCTGAACGACCTTGGCAGAAATGTCATTAAGGAGATGAATCGAATCGGAATGGTCATCGATATCTCCCATATCTCGGATCTAACTTTTTTTGATATCTTAGAAATAACTCAAGATCCGGTCATAGCTTCTCATTCGGGCTGCAGAGAACTCAATCCCCATCACCGTAATATGAGCGATGAAATGCTCCGTGCTCTGGCAAAAAACGGTGGAGTCATCGGAATCGTCTTTGTGCTGCCATTCTTGACTCCAGAATATAACGAAGCCATGACAGAACTTGGGGCTATTGGTCGCCCCTGGTTCGAAAAACTTCCCAAGATCGAAGATTTAGACCTGCGCATT
>WVZK01000145.1:0-137 GCA_011772475.1 Candidatus Aminicenantota bacterium
CCCAGGTGCATGGTCCCCCATGTAAAGAATTACATTTTGGCCAGTGGCGATCAGGTGGCCATTGATGCAGTTGCAGCCAAGATGATGGGTTTTGATCCCATGTCAATTAAGTTTATTAGACTCGCACACGAAGCGGG
>WVZK01000145.1:212-493 GCA_011772475.1 Candidatus Aminicenantota bacterium
TTGGAAAAGATGTTTCCACTGTCAACTTTGGATTTAGGGGAAATGAAAACACTTTTGCATCCCGGGGTCAAAAGCTTATTTATTGGGGTCCCTTAAAACCCCTTGAGAAATTGCTTCTTCGAACCGTTATCACTCCCTGGTCTTATCTGGCTTCTATAGCCTATCACGACTGGTACTGGTACCCTCTCATAGGCAAAAAGCGTGTTGAAGAGGCTATGAAGACGCGATGGGGAGCTCTTTTTGAAAAGTATGGAATGTCGGAGGTCGGAAGGGAAGAATAA
>WVZK01000145.1:625-2204 GCA_011772475.1 Candidatus Aminicenantota bacterium
TCATGGGTTTTTTTGAAAGAGTCCATTACAACAATCCAGATAGTAGGGTTTGTCTTCATTATCATGGGAGTCTGGATGACGGCAAGCTGATGGATAAGCCCACCTTAACCTTAATCATAATTAAATTCACTCTTCAGATTTAACGAATTTCCCCACCATAGCTAGAAAAAAAATGAGATCTACATCCGACAAGATCAATGATTTCGGGCTCATCTTTTTGATCCTTTTTACTCCTCTGGCCTTTGGGAGCGTGTATGTATGGGCGTACAGTATCATGGAACTTATTGCGTTGTCACTGCTTATCGTTCTCGTTGTAAAAAAATACTGCATCCAGGATAAAAAGATCTCTTTTCCTCTCTTTTTCCCAATTATTGCTTTTCTGGCTTTGGTTCTTTTTCAGATGATGCCGCTTCCTCCTTCGGCGATGAAACGTCTATCCCCCAAAACATATGAGCTTTATTCTCAAACCCTTGATGGATATCCCAGGGAAATGAGGGAGGACAGAGGTGAGAGGCAGATAATTGAAGGCACACAACCTATAGGACAGAGGTTAGAGGTTGGAGGCAAGCCCGTAAAGACCAACAAGACAGAGGGTTTTTTTGAAAACTGGCGGACGCTTTCAGTTTACCCTCATGCCACGCGGACGGAATTATTAAAGATTTTAAGTTATTTAGGGATTTTTCTCCTCATCATCAATTACGTAGATTCCAAACGCAAATTAATGCGAATTAGCACCATCATTGTTCTTAGTGGAATTATTGTGGCCTTTTTAGGAGTAGCACAAAAGCTTGCGGAAGCCCCCAAGATCTACTGGTTTTGGGAGCCACTATTTAAAAAGGATGCTTCTTTCTTTGGTCCATTCGTTAATCCAAACCATTTTGCAGGCTATATTGAGATGGTGGTTCCGCTTTCCATTGGGCTATTCATTGTGAAATGGAGCCATTTCGAAAAGAAACGACTCCGAGGTATTCGAGAATTCTTAATTACAGTCGGCAATGAAGAAGGATGTAAGCTCATCCTATTCTCTTTTTTTATTGTTTTGATGGTGGGAGCATTGTTCCTCTCGTCGTCAAGGGGTGGTGTTATCAGCTTTTTGGGTTCCATGATTTTCCTTCTACTAATGGTTGCCAAAAAGGAAAAGAAAAAGTCGACTCTCCTCATTCTCGCCGGTTTATTGATTTCTATGTTGTCTTTTTTGATCTGGATAGGAATGAGGCCACTGATAGAGGAATTCAGTTCTATTCAAGACATTTCCATGGATTACGATATCCAATACCGGTTTCAAAACTGGAAAGACACGAGTAAGTTGGTTCAAGATTTTCCCTTATTTGGNNAGTCAGCTTCAATATTATTATCTCTATCTGGAAAATGATTATCTACAACTCCTCTGTGAGATGGGAATTTTTGGCTTTGGAATCTTCTCGTGGTTTATCTTGAGCTTCTTTCGAGAGCTAAGGTCTGGGCATTCAAAGTACGAGGCGAAAGAAATAAGGAGCATACAATATATTTCTCTCTACGGTTGCTTAACGGGAGTAGTTGCCATCATGATTCACAGCTTTTGGGATTTCAATATGCACAT
>WVZK01000038.1:0-12939 GCA_011772475.1 Candidatus Aminicenantota bacterium
GTTCGACTTCCTCACATGATGAAATTTGGGTTCTGGATGAATATTGCCGGAATCATAATCATTTGGGTTGGAGTAACGTTCATCGCACCTTTGTTAGGATTGATATAAAGGGTGAATTTGATTAATAAATCTATATATAAGACAAAAAAGTGGGTTTGCTAAATCAAACCCCTACAATAAATCAAGCCCCTACAATAATGATGTGGATTTGATGAAGCAAATCCCTGCAATTTCGCCCATTGCGCTTTTGCCATGCCTATTGTATTTTTTGTTTTGTTGGTATTGTATTTTATCCATCAGGAAGTTCTGTTATAATCAGTGTTGATGGACGCCTACTTATTCCAGGAGGCCTACCAATCTCTCAAAGTTATAAACTTAATTTCTTCCAGCTCAAACTCTGATGGTTTACTCGTCGGGCACAGGAGAGGGCACAGGTTTTTTGTGGAGAAAATCTTGCCTTCTCTGCCCGGATTTTTTCCATCACTTAAGAAATATCATGAATTAGACCAGTTCTTAAATGGAAAGCTCCTGGGTTTTTACTCTTTTAATCCGGAGGAGGAAAAAATCAAAAAAATATTGGCTCCTTTTGCCTGCGGGAAACTCTTTCTGAAGATCAGCTCAAACCAGCAAAAAAAGATGACCGTTAAATCATACGTAATAGATTATGAGAATGAATTTTTTCTCCTTCCTCTTGTACTAACGAGTCACGAGTAAGAAACTATAATAATATAAGGGAGAATCTTCTGAACAAAGATCAGCAACAAATTCTCCTTGGTTTAGCTCGTCAAGCCATCGAGCATTACTTGAAGACAGGAAACGCCCCTAAGCCAAAAATAGAAGATGAACAGCTTAAAGAAAAAAGGGGGGCCTTCGTCACTCTCAAGGTAAATGATCAACTCAGGGGTTGTATCGGATATCCCCTTCCTTACAAACCCCTCTGGGAAACAATTGCCGATGTTGCCATCTCAGCTGCTACTGAGGACCCTCGCTTCGAACCCATAAGACTTGAGGAACTGCCAGATACAAAAATTGAAATATCCGTGCTGAGCCTGCCCAAATCAATCAAGGATATTAAGGAAATAGAAGTAGGAAAGCATGGCATCATTATTTCCAAAGGCCCTTGCAAAGGCCTCCTCCTCCCTCAGGTTCCTGTTGAGTGGAACTGGGATTTAGAGACCTATCTTTCTCATGGATGTTTAAAAGCCGGTCTAGATGAAGATGAATGGAAAAAAGGAGTTGACATCGAGATCTTCTGTGCTCAGGTGTTTTCGGAATGAAGGGCTGAGATCAAAGAGAACAGACAGAAACTGATAGCTCATTGTATGTAATCTATCTGTTTTTTTCTTCTCTTACTCTACAGACTAAACTCTGAAAAAATTCAAGCCAGCCTTTTATTTCTTAGTGAATCCTTTTTTCTGGAGCATTTTTTTTGCCTCTTCCTTACATTCATCAACTCCAGAAATCCNNCCTAGCTCTTTTGATTTCAGGAGATGTTCGAGAGACTTCTTCTTACTCCCTCCAGCGATTCCTGGCAGCTTGAAATAGACCCGGCCTAAGACCCTGTCCGGTCCTCCGTCTTCGTATCCTCGGTCTAACTCAATAACCTTGTTCATCGCTTGCTTTATCGGCTTAACCAAGGATAGACTTTTAAGCACTCCTTTCGTTTCTCCAAAGACTCCATAATTGACTCCGAGCCAGTAATGTCCATCTGGCTTTTCTGGTTCTGAAGTCACAGCTTTCTTCCCGTAATAAACTCCCTGAGAGAAAATGATCATCCTTTCTTTTTTGCTTTCCGTATTTTTTCCGATATAATAGAGTATCCTAGCAAGCCTCCAATAAGCTTCATAGCTCCTTGCCTTGATCACAGCTTCCTGGTATTTTTCCCTAGCCTCTTTGGCTGTAGCCAAATCCTTCATTTCAGCGTACAATTTATCCCCCTGAGCAATTAATTCTTCTGGTTCCTGGGAGAATAGAGATACAGAGAAACTTAAAAGAACAAAAAATAATAACAACATTTTTACTTTCATTTATCTCTCCTTTTTGCGTGTATATATAACATAAACTTCCAGCAAAGGACAATAAGCCGTCGTTCTAATCAAAAAACCTATCGGCCTTCTCGTCCAGACGAAGCATGTAACTTTCTATTTTTTGACGCTCTTTCTCCAACTCGTCATCCTTGAGTCCAGGATCAACGGTAAAATGTTCTCCGTACATGGCAACGACTCTGCAGAAGGGACGAAACATCAAGAAATTATCCCAGCTTTTCAAAAATTTTTTTCTCGTGGTCGAAAACGTAAAGGGAACAAGAATGGCTCTGGTCTCTTGAGCAAGCTTAAGGCCACCAAGTTTCATCTTTCGGTTGGGTCCTCTAGGACCGTCAGGAACGATTATCAATTCTCCTCCACTCTGAAGCTCTTTTTTCATCTTATTCCAAACTCTTATGAGGACGTGCGAACTTGAGCCTCTTAAGATTCGATATCCCCACCCGGACATTATTCGGGCAGCGATCTCGCCATCTTTGCTGGGGCTTATAAGCGGCATGATACCTCTTCGCCGGAAAAAAAAGGGGACAATAAAAATCCGCCCGTGCCAAACCAGAAAAATAACTGGTCTTCCTTGCTCTCTTATTTCTCGGTAGCTCTCTGCTCCCAGGACTTTAATCCTGGCCGATTTTGCCCATAACCATAAAACCAGTTTGCCAAAAATCCCAACCATTCTCCAACGAAGTTCACTAAAAAAAGACATCGGCATAAATGATATAAAAAACTCATTTAACAGTAAACAACAAAACACAAATCATAGGGGTTTGATTCATCAAGCCCGTGTACTTTTTTGGGGTCAGGTCTTGTTTTTTGCCTCTTATAGAAAAAGAGTAGAAAAAGGGGACAGGCTACTTTTTTGCTTGTGGTCAGGTCTTGTCCTAAAATGGGGCCTGGCCCCATTTTCTACCCATTTTCTACTAGATAGCGAGGCCTTGCCCCATAAGCCCATAAGAAAAATTAGCCTGTCCCTTTTATTTCCTAAGCGTTTGCCCGCTAACTCAAATACTCAAATAAAAGCAAAAAACAAGACCTGACCCCATATTTTTATCTTTGTCTGTATTTTTCGATTATAACGCCAGCAGCAAATCCAACAAGGCTCAGGCCAAGGCCATACGGAATAGAATAGGGCCATGAAGGCCAACTCAAGGGAAGTAGCTTAACTTCACACAAAAACCTGAGCAAAGAATATCCTCCACCCAGAAGCAAGCTTAAAAATCCAGCCATCGGTAATTTTTTCTTCAGAAAAATCATGGCAACACCTGGAATAAAAAGTCCTTCGGCCATAATTTCTGAAGCAAGACCCAGAGTTTTCAAGATGCTTTGAAACCTTGTCGCCACAAGAAATGCCAATCCTCCCACGAGTAAAGTTGAGAGACGACTCACCAACATAATGCGTTTCCCTCCGCTGGGAGAATAAATTTGCTGGTAGACATCCCGCGTTAAAGAAAGAGCTCCGGTGTTTATTGCCGTGTCCATGGTGGACATGACTGCAGCCACGATAGCAACAAACAAAACACCGCCCAAAAAAATCCCAGCCCTCGAGGAAATAATTTCAGAAAACAGAGGCCCCTCAAGCTTCTGGGAAAAGAATGCAGGAAGCGAGAGCATACCGATTAAGACAACGATTCCATAGAGAAGAAAAAAAGTCCCAGCCGAAGCGAACAATCCAAGGCGCGCGCTCCTGTCTGTTCGGGCTGCTTGGATCCTCTGCCAGGCAATCGGAGAGATTATCCAAGCCAGAGTAAATGAGAGAACGATGAGAAAGTTCTCTTTAAAATTAAAGAAGAAATTGAAATAATTATCTTTGCCAACTTCCGGAGCAAGCAGGGAAACCTCGCTTAAGGAGGAAGTATTTGAAAGAAAAAAGAAAAGACCGAAGATTCCTGCTACAAGGAGAAAAAACTGAAGAGCGTCTGTGATTGCTACAGAAAAAAAACCTCCGAAGACTGAATAAACGAGGACCACAAATGTTCCCAATACTAGACTCATGAGATAAGAAGTGCCAAGAAATGATTTCAAAAAATTGCCGATAGCCACCATTTGGGAAGCAGCCAATACCGCCATATACCAGATAATCAGTATGGCAGCTAAATGACGAACAGCACGGCCGTAGCGCAGCTCTACAAGGTCCGGCAAGCTCACTATTGGCAGGCGCCGGATGGGACGAGCCAAAAAAAAGGCAAGAATAAGAACAGTAAGCACTGCCGGGACGCCCATGATCCAGAATGAACTTAGTCCTGTCTCAAGGGCTTCATCAGTAGAGACCAATGTAGATGTCGCCCCGAACCAAGAAGCTGCAAGAGATAAATAGACTAAAAAAGCTGGAAGGCGTCTGGAGGCAAGAAAAAAATCCTCCAGATTCTTCATCCTCTTTGAAAAAGCGAAACTTACGAGGAGAAGAAGAAAGAAGTATATAAAGAGAAAAAGGAAAAATTCAAACTTCACGCAGCAACTTATAACAAAAAAATCTATATTTTGGCAATGGGATTAAACTTTTAGAATAATTCAAGTTTTGCAAGTCTGACCCCATTTTATATAATAGAGGCGATGAAACACATCATTAGCTTACTCATACTCTCCCGTCTTATTGCTTCTCCTACCGTTGAAGATACCGCGCTTAAAGTAGAGAGGAAACTTCGCTCAGTCCAATCTATTCAATCTAATTTTAGCCAAATATATTACTCTTCCTCTGTCTCCACGCCTCTGATAGAAAAGGGAAAATTTTATTTCAAAAAACCTGACTTGATGAAGTGGGAGTATAAAGACCCGGAGGAGAAGATTTTTCTCTACAAAGAAGGAGTCTTTCTTCTTTATGTTCCAGAGGATAAAGAGCTTTTCAAGAGTTACTCATCAAAAGAGAAGTATGAGTCTGAAATCCTTTCTCTTCTTTCTGGCCAGAGGCGGCTGAATGATAACTATTTGATCGAGCCCAGCCCTTTCCCTTCAGAAAATAAAAAAGCGCCTCAGCTAAAACTGACTCCCAGAGAAGAGGGTGAATACACGCACATCCTCCTGGAAATAGACGAAAGGACCTGGCTTATTCGAAGAGCCATTTTTTTTGATTGGGCCGGAAATAAAAATGAGTTTAAGTTTTCTCAAATTAAGACAGATGTTCGACTTTCTAACAAAGTTTTTGAATTGAAAATACCTGCGGATGTTGAAATTATCGAGGATGAATCAGACAAAAAAAACGAATTCCCCTAAAAAATACCTCAAACTTAAACCATCTCCGTCCTTATTCGTATAAACTTTTGAGGACAGGCTGTCCTCCATGGATGAAGATAAAAAACTCGTCGAAAGGACATTAAAAGGAGAGAAAGAGGCTTTTGAGATGATTATCCAGAAATATCAGCAACCCCTGCTGAACTACATCGGTCGTACGGTTGGAGAGCGCCAGCTTGCTCTAGATTTTACCCAGGAAGTGTTCATAAGAACATATTCTTCTCTGCAATCCTATAAGCCTGAGTATAAATTCAGTACCTGGCTTTTCAAAATTGCATCCAACTTTATCGTTGATTACTGGCGAAAGAAAAAAATTGATGCCTTCTCACTTGACCAGCAGAAACGAGATAATGACCTTCCTCCTCTTCAAGTCCCAGATAAGGAACTTCCTATCATTAAAAAACTTGAATTCGCCGAACTCAAAGAAAGGATTGAGCAGGCATTAGAAAAAATTCCAGCTCCGTTAAGAGAGGTGTTTGTCTGGAGGCATATCAACGAATTCAGCTATGAAGAAATGGCAGAAATAAAAGGCTTGCCTGTAGGGACGATCAAAAACAGAGTCTTTCAAGCCAGAGAATTAATTCGAAAGCGCTTGGAGGAGATAGTATGAAGTGCCTCAGCCTTGAACAGGTTTATCTTTATATAGAGAAAGAGGTCTCTCCAAGCGAAAGCAATAAAATCAAGGAACACCTGGCTACCTGCCGAAAATGCAAAAATGCTCTTGAAGAGAGAAGGACCTTGCTCCAGGCCTCAGAGAGTCTCTCGCTGTGGCAAACGCCCCCCGATTTCACCCAGCAGGTCATGGCTAGAATTTTTCCGATCAGAGTTCCCATCTCTGCCTGGCTCACAGCCGCGTATGCTGGCCTCGGTTCAATCAGCTTGGCAATTTTTATTCTCTTTCTTATCACGGGTCAAAATTTCTCAAATTTTCTCACCAGCCTTAATCATAGTCTATTGAATTTCATAAAGAACATTTCTCCTTTCTTTGTGAAACTCTTCAAGATAGCATCTCTTTTTGTCAAAGCTCTTCAGCAATTCTTTGAATACCTAATCAAGGCATTCGCTGCCTTTACAACTATCATAAGTCCCCAAGTCCAGATAATCATTATTACAATCGCAATTATTTTAATCGCTTTCTCAATCTACGGAATAAAAAGAAAAATATTGCTTGGAGAAAAAGCATGAAAAATAAGATATTATTTGCCTCTGTTCTTCTTTTCCTTATCTCAGGATCCCTGCCTCTTCTAAGTCAGCAGAGCTTTAGCTTGAAAAAAGACATCGTTGTTGCTGAAGGGGAAGTCCAAGATAATATCGTCACTTTTGGGGGAATAGTCCATGTCAAAGGAAGAGTCAAAGAAGGCGTTATAGCCTTTGGAGGCGAAGTTATCATAAGTGGTGAAGTAGATGATGTAGTTTTAGGATTCGGCTCAACCATCACTCTTGAGCCCACAGCTCGTGTTAGGGGAGATGTCGCCTCTATTGGAGGCACACTCATAAAAAAGCCAGGCTGCACTGTCGAAGGAGATACGATTTATTTTAAGACCTCGGAAGACATCTCAAAGTTATTTGAGGAAGGAGTACGAGGTTTCCTTTCTGTTTCTCTGATTCCTTTACTTTTAATCATAAAATTGATTTCTGTTTTCATCTGGTTTCTCCTCGCCTTACTCGTAGCAGCTTTTTTCCCTCGTCAGATATCCTATGCCTCTGCTCAAATCAGAAAATCCTTCTGGTCAATTTTTGCCACAGGCCTTTTAAGCATTATTATTTTTTCTGGCTTAGTTATCTTTTCAGCTCTGCTTTCCCTGGTTTTAATAGGTATTCCTATCTTGCTTGCTCTCATCATAATAGGATTTATCCTTAAAATCTTTGGTCGCGTTGTCCTTTTCTACTTCTTTGGAGAAAGCATTATAAACGCTTTCGGGAATCGCAAAATCTCTCCGCTTCTGGCTGTCGTACTAGGTCTGATTCTTGTGAGTTTCGTTTCTTTTATACCCGTTATCGGCGTTCTATTCACTTTCGTTATGAGCATAATCGGTTGGGGAGTGGTTATAAGGACAAAGTTCGGAACAACTGAGAATTGGTTCAAAAGAGCGTAGCAGACGCTGACAATCTGAATTTATATTTCTAGAATTTCCTTTTCCTTGGCTTGGGCAAGCTCCTCTATTTTCTTATTGTATTCATCGGTTACTTCCTGAAGCTTGTCATAACCCCAAAATTTATCATCCTCGGTAATCTCTTTTTTCTCTTCCAGTTCTTCGATCTGTTCCTTGCTCTCTCTTCTCATAACGCGGAGAGCGGTTTTCTCCTCCTCCAACATTTTTTTTATGTGTGAGGCTATTTCCTTTCTTCTCTCTTCATCTAGTGGAGGAATCGGTATTTTAAGTATTTTACCGTCATTAATCGGGTTTAACCCCATATCAGCACTCCTGATTGCTTTATCAATAGCTTCCAACAAGGATGGATCCCAAGGCTGGACAGTGATCAAGGTAGGGTCAGGGACTCCCAGCGTCGCCATTTGATTTATTGGTGTTAGGCTTCCATAGTAGTCAATTTTGATATCCTCAAAAAGACCAAGGTTAGCCCGGCCCGTTCTTAATTTACTAAGGTCTTTTCGAAAATGCTCTGCAGAAACCTTCATCTTTTTTTCAAGCTCTCTTAATATGTCTTTAACCATCCTTCTTCCCCTTTAAAAGACTGAATACTATTTAAAAACTCCTTCTCTGGGTGCAGTTCAAAAAATCCTGGTGCCGACTTTCTGGCCTAAAACTACCTTTTTTATGTTTCCTCTCTTCTTCAGGTTGAAGATTATGATAGGCAGCTTATTGTCTTTACATAAGGAAATCGCTGTCGTATCCATAACCTTCAATCCACGCTTTATAACGTCAAGGTATTTTATGGAACTAAACTTTCTGGAGGCTTTATCCACCAAAGGGTCAGCTGTATAAACACCATCCACTTTTGTTGCCTTCAATATCACCTCTGCCTTGATCTCCAAAGCTCTTAGCGCAGCCGCAGTATCAGTGGTGAAATAAGGACTGCCGATACCTGCGCTAAAGATGACAATTCTACCTTTCTCAAGATGCCTTATTACCCTTCTTTTTATAAAGGGTTCGGCAACGGCTTTGATTTCAATAGCTGAGATGTGGCGGGTGAAAACGCCCTCTTTCTCCAGAGCATCCTGAAGAGCAATTCCGTTCATTATCGTAGCAAGCAATCCCATATAATCAGCCGAGGCTCGGTCCATCCCTGCTTCTGTTCCAATCATCCCGCGAAAGATATTCCCTCCACCAATCATGATGGCAACCTGAACTCCTAAATCATGAGTTTCTTTTATCTCTTGGGCGATAGATTTTGAAGTATCGAGATCAATGCCGTAAGGAAAATCTCCCAAAAGGGATTCTCCAGAAAGCTTTAACAGAATTCTTTTGTAGGCAGGCTCGATTTGAGGCATGATTTTATGTTATGGTTTGCCCAGTTCAAACCGCGCAAACCTTCTTATGCGGATATTCTCGCCAAATTTGGCAATATAAGATGTTATTAGCTCTTTGATCGAAATCTTATCATCTTTTACGTAGGGTTGATCCAATAAACAGACTTCCTCGCTGAACTTACCAATCTTGCCCTGGACGATTTTCTCTATGATCTCAGGGGGCTTTTTTGAATCCTTGAATTGCTCTCGAATAATTTCTTTCTCTTCGTCTATAACCTCTTGGGGAATATCTTCTGAAGATAGGTACTGGGGTGCTGAGGCGGCAATATGAATAGCTATGTTTTTCACTAATTCCTTAAATTCATCATTACGAGACACAAAATCCGACTCACAATTAATCTCCAGCAGAACTCCTATTTTCCCATCAAGATGAATGTAGGAACCAATAATTCCTTCTGCTGTATCTCGACTCATTTTATCCTTGGCCCGCGCGTGTCCCTTTTTCCTTAAAATGACAATTGCCTTTTCTACGTCTCCTTTACTTTCCTTGAGTGCCTCCTTGCATTCCATCACTCCAATTCCTGTGCGTTGTCTAAGCTCTTTAACCATTTCTGCTGTTATATCCATCTCGCCTTCCTTCCTTAGGCACCTTTTTCAGGCTCATTAAAACTTTCGTCTTTCTCTTCTTCATCAGAAGACTTGGAACGAGAGGTTGCCTTTTCTTCAGAGGGTGTAGCCTTGCCTTCCTCCTGAGAAACCTCTTCTTCTTGAGGGATTTCTTCTTCCACTGGAGCAACTTCCTCGTCCTCTTTAGGAGCGCCCTCTTCTTCCTGAGGAACCTCTGCTTCCGGCGGAGGAACTATCTCATCTTCCTTAGGAGCACCCTCTTCTTCGGGAGAGACCTCCTCCTCTTTTTTGGCCTTCAGGAGTTCTCTCTCCATTCGCTCCTTTTTGCCCTCGATTATGGCTTCAGATATTTTTGAAGTGAACAGCTCGATGGCTCTGACAGCGTCATCATTTCCAGGTATAGGATGATCTATGTTCTCTGGGTCGCCGTTCGTATCGACAACAGCCACAATCGGAATATTCAGCTTTCGGGCTTCATAGATAGCAATCTCCTCTTTTGTGGAATCTATCACGAACAAAGCTCCGGGGAGTTCTAACATATTCTTTATTCCCCCCAGATTCTTAGAAAGTTTCCTGTAGACCTTTTCCAGTTTCGACTGTTCCTTTTTAGAGAGCAATCCCCATCGTCCGTCCTCTTTCATCTCATCCAACTCGATTAATCTCTCCACGCTACCTCTGATGACATTGAAATTGGTCAGCAGCCCGCCAAGCCAACGCTGGTTGACATAACTGGATTCACACTTTAAAGAAAGGTCACGGATTATATCTTGTGCCTGCTTTTTTGTTCCTACCATAAGCACTTCTTTCCCACTCTCGGCAACACTCTTTATGAACTGGAGGGCATCCTTGAAAACTCTTATCGTCTTCTGCAAATCAATGATATAGATTCCATTCCTCTGGCCAAAAATATACTCTTTCATCTTGGGATTCCACCTTTTAGTTTGGTGGCCAAAATGGACTCCTGCCTCTAAAAGCTCTTTCATCGTTACTGATACCAATGGATATTCTCCGTTTATCTCTTATGGTACTGTGGTGCTTTTCGGGCCCCCAACAATCCATATTTTTTTCTTTCTTTAATCCTGGCGTCCCTCGTCAACAATCCTGCTCCCTTAAGATTGGGCTTTAGTTCTTTATTAAACTCGACCAATGCCCTTGCGATTCCTAAGCGAATTGCCTCCGCTTGTCCGGTAAGCCCCCCTCCGTTGACACGGATGAAAATATCAAATTTATTCTCAGTTTCAGTCAGACGAAGAGGCTGTTTGATAGTATTCTTTTGACTATCCATGTAAAAATATTCAGCGAATTGACGCGGTCTTTTATTCACGTGTAAAGTGATATCACCTTTTCCTGGTCGAAGAAAGACTCTAGCAACCGATGTTTTTCTCTTCCCTGTTCCGTAATACTGAATTAAACTCAAGTTTCCTCCTAAAACTGGTGTTCTTGGGGCTTCTGAGCCTCGTGCGGATGGTCAGAACCTCTATAAACCTTAAGCTTCTTGTAAACAGCTCGGCCAAGCTTGCCTTTGGGAATCATCCCCCAGACTGCTTTTTTAACAACTTCTTCTGGATTTTTCTCTAAAAGCTCCTTCAATGTCTTGGCTTTTATCCCACCAGGGTAACCGGAGTGAGAATAATACTTCTTCTGCTCTAACTTTTTCCCTGTGACATTTACTTTTTCAGCGTTGATAACAACCACAAAATCCCCGCAGTCAACAAAATGGGCAAACTCGGGCTTCCTCTTTCCGCGGAGCAAGACTGCTACTTCAGTGGCGAGCCTACCGAGAGTCTTTCCCTCGGCGTTAATCACCCACCATTTTTTCTCGATCTCGTTCTTTTTTGGGGTAAACGTTCTCATTTTTTTAAACCTTAGAAACAAGCTTTTTTGTCTTTAGCGATGCTCTAAAATACTAAATCTAAGGGGAATTGTCAACCTTTACTGAGGTAAAATCAATAAGTTAACGATGACATCCTTACTTACGATAAAACGGACACGATATTAAATTATAAACTAAAAATTGCTGATAAAATAGGGGTAAAAAAGGGGACGTGCCTCATTTTTGGCAAAAATGGGGCCTGGCCCCATTTTTTCCTGTCATTTTTTCCTGCAATAATTTGTTAGCACTTTTTGGCTTTTAAAAACAAAGCGTCCTTTTATATCAATGAACCCAAATTTTGGGTTTTCTTCTTTTCCTTGTATAAATCTTTATCAGCGCAATCCCGATCAAAAATCCTCCTATATGAGCAAACCAGGCTACACCCCCACCAATCCCCACATTCAGAACTTGAGCGATAAACCATACTCCAAGAAGAAAAAAAGCCGGAACTGGCATAATTCGAATGAAAAAAAACAGGAAGACAAAGGTCAGTACCCTTGCTCTAGGATAGAGGATCAAATAAGCTCCAAGCACTCCCGCAATAGCCCCGCTTGCACCGATCATCGGGACCTGAGAGTTGGGATGGAAAATAATATGGGTTAGACTTGCGCCCAATCCTGAAAGCAGATAGAAAAGGATGAATCGAAAGGATCCGAGAAAGTCTTCAATATTATTGCCGAATATCCAGAGATAAAGCATGTTGCCAAAAAGATGGAGAAAGCCTCCATGAAGGAACATCGAAGCTATTAGAGCAAAAGGCGGTAATAACCTGGTTATGGGCTCCTGAGATTCAACGGAAACAAAAGAGACTGTTGTAAAATGAGTAATCTCGTAGGGAACAGCACCCATTTTAAAGACATAATACTGCAGTCCCTGAGGTGAAAAAAACTGGTAAGCAAAAATCAGGATATTGAGAGCTATAAAAAAAATGGTGATATACGGAAAGCGAGAAGTGGGATTCTCGTCTTTAAGAGGGATAAACATTCCGAAATAAGGTTATTAGGATTTGAATATACAGAATTTGCTAGAGTAAAAAGTATTCTGCCTCTCTGGTTCTATTTTATCCCCCTCAACTCCTGCTCTAGCCGCCTTCTTTCTAACTCTTTCTTTCTTGCGTCTTCGAATTTCTCATGCCACATATTAGCTTCATCGATATACCTGCTTTTTCTCTCAGGATAAACGTTTGCATAAATATTTCTATAAACGATTTCCACGTAAGAATAAGAAAAAGAATAAGAAGGATCTATTTCAATTGCCTTCTCTAAGGCCCTTATAGCTACCTCGGCGTGCGCTATTCTCTCGTCCACGGACATCTGAGTCTGAAGACGATGAGCCTTCCAAAATCGATTCACTCCTATAGCGTACCATGGAAGATGATCATTGGGCTCTAGTCTTGTCCGATATATATGAAAATTATAAGCTTTGTCGAAATCAGGTGGGAGTAAATCTTCATAAAATTGAGCTGCATAGGCATAGCCCTCAGGATTTTCAGGGTCAAGCTCAATCCGTCGAAGATACATCTCTTCTGCTTTCTGAAAAGCTGTCTTCCCTTCTTCTACTTCTCCGGCTGGCTGCTCGCCTGATGAGCCGCTGGTTCTTGCTGGCACATATTTCTTGTAGAATCCAGCCACAACATAATAGTTTTCCATGTTGGTCGGATCCAGCTCGAGTATTCTCATGTAGAGCCTTTCAGCCTCTTCAAAATTCCTCAACCTGTCATACATATCGCCTAAGGAATAAATAAC
>WVZK01000038.1:12988-16581 GCA_011772475.1 Candidatus Aminicenantota bacterium
TTGCGGTACTGAGCCTCAGCAAAATACTTATTAGCCTGGGCAAAATAATAATTAGCTCTTAAGCCTCCGAGGAATTTCCCACAGCCTGAAGAAGTAAAAATTATGGCCAAAACCAGAATAATTAGGGGTATGGTGTTTAATAATCTTTGTCGCATGTTAACCTCCGTTCTCCTTGGGTCAATTCTATTATCGCACATAAATTTATAATAGAATTGACCTATAAAGTCAAGAAAAGCAAAAAGCAGCCGGGGTTAGACTTGCAAAACTTGAGTAATTGCAAGTTAATAAAATAAAGAGCTCTTTCTTTAAGAAGAAACAAATAATAATTCAAGTTTTGCAAGTTTGACCCCATTCTTAGCTCTTCCTTAGGAACAATCTTATGGGCGTTCCTGAAAAATCAAACTCCTCCTGCAGGAGACGCATTAAAAATCTCTCATAAGAAGGAGCAAGGGGAACTCGTGAGTGAGTAAACAGAAAAAAAGTAGGGGGGAGAATTCCCTTTTGAGTCATATACTTTATCTTCATCCTTCTCCTTTTTTTTGAGAGAGGAGGATGATTTTCGTTTACCCAAGATAAAAAATTATTCAATCTAGGTGTTTCTATTCTCTTATACCCGTTAGCGTAAACCTGTTCTGCAATATCGAGAATTTTTATGACTCTCTTCCCTGATAAAGCGGAGATAAAGAGGAGAGGAGCATAATTTACAAAATCCAGTTTCTCATAAACCTTCTGTTTAAAATCTCTTGAAGTATTGGTATCTTTCTGGATTAAATCCCATTTATTCAAAGCGATCAACAGAGGCTTCCCCGATTCAAGCGACAAATGAGCTATTGCCGAATCTTGACGCGTGGGGAATTCCTGTGCATCCATGATTAAACAAATCACATCCGCCCTAATGATATCTTTCTTCGCTTTTATGATGCTTGCTTTTTCTCTTTTATCCCGGGTACGGCTCAATTTACGAATCCCTGCAGTATCAACCAGGCAAAAAGCTTTTTTATTCCTTAAGATCAGGGTGTCAATACTATCCCTCGTCGTCCCGGGTATTTCACTCACGATCAATCTCTCTTCCCCGCAAAGGCGATTCACTATGGATGATTTCCCTACATTAATGCGGCCAACTATAGCTATTTTAAGAGGCTTTGTTTCCTCTTTATCAGGCATATAAGCAGGGAGTGCGGTAACTAGTGATGACTCGAGGTGTTCCAAATTCCTTTTGTGTTCGGCTGATATGGCCAAGACTTCCTCTTCGCCCAATCTATAATAATCACCGAGCTTCGCTTCCTCTGTAGAAGAGTCTATCTTATTGACAATCACAAAAATCGGCTTATTCAGTTTTTTCAAAGAAAAATAAAGTTCCTCTTCAGCGGGCAAAAGGTCCCTTTTCCCGTCCAGAACAAAAAGAAGAATGTCAGAGTCCTCAGCTGCTTCCCTCGCCTTTTTTTTGATTTTGGCTGAAAGGGGGTCCTCCTGGAAATCAAAAAATCCACCTGTATCAACCAGAACAAACTCCTTCCCTTTTAAGCTGCAAACAGAAGAGACTTGATCCCGAGTCATGCCAGGCAGAGAATGGACAAGCGACCTTTTCTCTTTTAGAAGCCGATTGAATAAGGTGGATTTCCCCACATTAGGAAAGCCAACAATAGCTACCTTTGTCATTTTTTCCATGGGGAAAACCTCTCTCTTTTTTAGGATTCAACTGAGGCGAAACTAATAGGCGATTAAATCATACAGAGGCAGAAAGGGCCGGCTCAGGTTTATGTGACCCCCCAGAGTTTCCCTTTCCTGGCCTTCGATCAAGATGAAGACCTTTTTAATATCTTCAAAATTATAGGCAAGGGAATTAACCACAGAAAAAATTGTTGAAATTTCAGCCGAAGAGCCGGAGAGATGTTTCTCCACAATCTCTTCTGAAAAATCAACATAGGCCACCCCATCTCTTGTCAAATAAAGCTCTCTCAGTTTCGTCTCCGGAGGAAAAGGTGAGATGTAGCCCCTCTCGGAGCCTTTTATGAGTTCCTCGACTGCCTGCTTGGCCTGGCGAACGATCGATGAACTGGCGGTGATTTCTCTTTCCTCAGGATGCAGCAATGTATCTGCCTCTGAGAGAAAAAAAAGAACAATCTCTCTTGTCTGAACAGGTCCTGTAGGGGATGGTTCAAGCACAGGAGGAGGGGCCTCGGCAGTTGGCTTTATCTTTTCCAGCGCACCACTTCTAAAAAAAATGACCACGAGAATGGCCAAGATCGTAAAAAGCACCGCAAGAAACGCTACTCTTTTCACGCTCATGTCTTCACTTCATTTTTGAGAATTAAGCTCGATATAATTCACCAGGCCTCGATAGATTGCTTGGGCGACATTGACCTGAAATCCTTCCCGTGTCAAACTTCGCTCTTCCCGAGGGTTGGAAATGAAGGCTACTTCTACCAATACAGCAGGACAAGCCACTCCCGCCAGGACTGTAAAAGGAGCTTGCTTGACTCCTCTATTTGAAGTTCTAAGGAGTAAATTGAGCTCTTTCTGGATGCTTTCAGCAAGCAGGCTGCTCTGCTTAAGGTAAGCTGACTGTGCCATATCCCAAAGAATCATCTGTATTTCATCTTCACTTTCTCCAGTAATTCCTTCTTCTAATTCAGTAGGGTTATTTTCCATGAAAGCCAACCTTCTTGCCTCCTCATCTGTAGCATCCCGACTCAAGAAATATGTTTCTGACCCGCGAGCATCTTTCCTAAATGAGCTGTTAGTATGAATGCTTATAAAAAAATTAGCCTTGTTGTTGTTGGCTATAGCCGCTCTATTCTCAAGGGAAACATCCAAATCTTTATCTCTTGTAAGGACAACTCGGGAAGGGAAATTTCGTTCAATAACTGCTTTTAGCTTGAGACCTATTTCCAGAGCTATATTTTTCTCTAACGTGCCAAATCTGCCTCTGGCTCCAGGCTCCAGGCCGCCATGTCCAGGATCGATAACGATAGTCTTCATTCCCTGGAGAGCCGGTGAGACTGCTTGTGTCCTCGGGGACGGCAAGGCTGTTGACGGCTGAGGGACTTTTTCTCCTGATGCTTCTTTTTCCTTTAAACCGGCCCGTGCCTCACTCTCTTCTTCATCAACCTGGGTGAAATCAATGACTAATTTCGGTGGGTCGCTCAGGGTAAAATATTCATAACCAAAGTTTCTGACCTTGGTCCTGATGGCTAAAATATAAAAATCTTCTCCCTTTGACCAGCCGAAAGACTTGATGATGCGACTTTCAAAGGCCCCCCTCTGAATCCGAAAAGGCACGTCTGTTCTTATATTAATCATTAATAAGGATGAACTTTTCTCGATGTCAAAAGATAAGGGAGAGGATGAATCAATTATGACCCGGGTAAGAGTGGGATAATCCTTGACGGATAGCTTTATGAAAGGCTGAGCCTGAGAAAAGAAAATTCCTGAAAAAAGCAGAAAGAGAATTATCCCTGCCAATAATGCACTTCTCTTTTTTTGGCTAAACAGTTTTTTATTCAATTATTATCTTTTCTGTGGATTTATTTTGGAGGCGGCGGGAATCGAACCCGCGTCCGAAGACATTCAGCAGATAGCTTCTACATGCT
>WVZK01000023.1:0-259 GCA_011772475.1 Candidatus Aminicenantota bacterium
TTAATCGTACCCAGGTCATCATATGTCATGTCCGTACCGGCAAATTTCTGGTTTTTGATATGTGCAGCAATCCGCCGCACTTTCTTAAAGGCAGGGAGATAGAGATACATCATGTCATTTGGAAGGTCTAAAAAAGCGATCCCCTTCTGGTCTGCAGGAGAAAGGAATTTGATCATTCTTTTCTCGCTGCCCTTCTGCAACATGACTGCGTCTCGATCCTTCTCTTTGCCATTCTTGTCGATAAGGACCATTTTCATCT
>WVZK01000023.1:293-1094 GCA_011772475.1 Candidatus Aminicenantota bacterium
CTTGCGCTATTGTTTGTCCAGAAATCGATAGAACTAAAATCAATGTTAAGACTGAAATTTTTTTCATAATTTTTCTCCTTTCTTCAAAATGTAAAAAAAATACTTATCTTAAGCCGTCGCTTTCTTTATAAATTTAGGTCTCACCACAAGTATAAGAGCTGGAAGAACCACCAGGGTAAAGATGGCACTGGCAAACAATGTCAAAGATGTCAGACCGCCAAACCGCCTGATATGCTGTCCTCCAGCCAACAGAAGCACGGAGAATCCTAGGCCGACTGTCAGGGCATTGACAATGATGGCTACCCCAGTCGTTCCCAGAGTTCTTTTTAAGGCCTGAAGCTCATCCTTGAGTACAGCAAGCTCAAGCTTGAAGCGGGAATTGAAGTGCACAGCGTAGTCAATTCCCAGCCCGATGGCGATAGAGGCGATCATCGAGGTCCAAGCGTCCAGACCTATACGGCCATAACCCATAACAGCAAAGTTAATCAGGATAGTCATGCTGATGGGAACAATAGAGATGAAACCCACAATTACAGAGCGCAGCATTAAGGAAAGTATAAGAGCTACAATAAGCAGGGCCAAAACTAGAGTGAGAGTTTGACTCGGTATAAGGGATTCTTCCATCTGATTCAGCACTGGTGCTAGTCCCGTGTGACTCATCAACACTTGAGCCTCTTGAATTCTCGGTGGGTTGGAGCCCCCTGAGATTTCCCGGTATTCATCCAAATCCATCACCATCAAATTCTCGTTTATTTCCCAAAGGTCACCCTTGAGGTCTCTGTAGAGGTCTCTTTTTCCTCC
>WVZK01000023.1:1117-2286 GCA_011772475.1 Candidatus Aminicenantota bacterium
TCCACATCTTCATCCCCAGCTTTATCAATCTCTGATCGTATAATGAATGAAATCTTTTCAGGCGATAGACTTCCGTCTTTTTTTAGCTTTTCTGTCAACTTTCGGGCAATCGTTCTGGCTTTGCGTTCTGAAGTCATCATTATTTCTGATTCTTCGCTGAGAAGGTAAGCTACAATCTTATCCTCAAGCACGTCAAAATACGTCTCTCCTATTTTTTCTTGAAAAAGGGCTTCTGAAACTAACTTTTCTATCCTCCTACTGTCGTCAATATCGTATCCTCTTGCTTTCAGATTCCAGAGTATATTGGCTGCTATACTTCTCTGCTTGACCTTTAAAAAACTCTCTTTTTTATGGAGAGGAACTTCTCTCAAATCAAATACTGCCAAGTTCTTGGGAAAGTCTTCTACAAATTCATCTATTTTATCCACAGCGTGGACTAAATGAGTGGTCTCCATGGTAGCCAGCTTTCCCTGGATAAGAGCTTCGTTGTAGTCAGATGTTACCAACTGTTCTATCATATCCTCTCCCTCGATGAAGAATAAAAGATTAGCCACTCCTTCTTTTGTTTCTGGAACCGCGTAGCGGTCATTCATAACGTCATTCATCTCGCTGATAATGCTGGCGATAGACTGAGACTCACTGACCAGTGGCACTGTGTTCAGGAACTTCTCTAGATACCGCATGCTTTTCAAGGTGACAGGATCTTTGATATCCCCTTTAACTACCACCTGTATCGGCAAGGAACCTCCGAACTTCTCCCGCAGCAGCATCTCCGCTCTATGAGCTTTACTCCCCTTTTTCAAACAGAGAGACCAGTCGACATCTTTAACTATCTTAAAAATTCCTACCAAAGCTATGACTACAATCACTGCCGCTGATGCTAGAACAACTATCTTTTTCTTATAGATGACTTCCGCGATTTTCTCCATGAAAGGATTGGTTTTTTTTATTATCTTTGGTTGAGATTTAGGCACTTTCTTCCTGGAAAAAGATAAAACAACTGGCAAGAGGAGAAAGGTTATGACAAGCGCCAAAAATATGCCTAGAGAGGTGACTATACCGAATCTTGTGATAACTGAAAAATCTGAGATGACGAGAGAAGCGAAACCGATCATAGAAGTAATGCTGGTGATAACCAAAGGCGACCACAGTTCAGCCAAGGTCTTCCT
>WVZK01000047.1:0-7137 GCA_011772475.1 Candidatus Aminicenantota bacterium
TCTTTAGTGATAACATCTTGAGGGGGGATGTCCATGACGACTATTCGAAGACTTACCCTGACAATGCGGTCGATTGGAGGAAAGACGAAGATAAGTCCTGGCCCTTTAGGTCTTTTTAGTACCCGGCCAAGTCGAAAAATAACTCCTCTTTCGTATTCCCTCAAAACTTTAATTGCGTTCAACAAGTAAAGAACGAAGAACCCAATTACTATAATCGGCCAAGTTAACATTTCATACCTCCTATTCTAGGCGTTGGCTCCTGTTGCCTGCTAAATTCTAACAAAAGTGAATCTAATTTTCCTCAATTAATTTTTTTGTGCTTTCCCTGTCTAAAAGTTTTTGACTCTGATTTATCTGAATGATTTAAATCCTTTCCTTTGAGCTAACCAAAATTCCAGGGCTGTCCCCGTCCTTTTTAGGCTTTAGTGACTTTTAAAACTAAGTTATTCATGACCTCAAGGACTTTGACTTTAGTGCCCTTGGGAATTTCCTCAGTAGCTTCTGCTTTCCATAATTCACCGTGGACAAAAATCCTGCCTTCTGGTTTGAGGTCAGTCTGAGCCTCTCCGATTTCTCCTATAAGACCTTCTGTGCCGGTGCGAACTCTTCTCATATGAGCTCGAACAGCGATAACGATCAGGAAGATAAAAATTGAAGAAAGGCCTATTGCCACAGGAATTATGAACTTCAGGCTTGGTCGTAATTCTGGAATCGGAGCATCTATGAGCATAATCGAGCCGATAATCATAGCTATTACCCCTCCTATAGACAAGATTCCATAACTCTGGACCTTGATTTCAAGGATAAATAATCCGATCGCCAATAGAATCAATATCAAACCAACATAATTAATCGGTAAAATCTGGAAAGAAAAAATAGCTAAAAGGAGGAAGATCCCGCCCAATACTCCTGGCAAAATAGAACCCGGATTTGAGAATTCAAAATAAAGGCCGAGTAAGCCCAACATCAGGAGGATATATGCCAGGTTTGGATTAGAAATCGTAATAAGAAATTTCTGTCTTGCTGACATCGGTATGTCAATTATTTCTTCACCTTTTAGCTCAAGTAATAACTCTTCTCCGTCAAATCTCTTGATGCGTTTCCCATCGAAATGTTCGATTATTTCCTGCTCACTCGCGGCTATTAGATCGATAAGTTTCCCTTCAAAGGATTCTTTCTCGGTATAAGATGAACTTTTTCTGACAGCGTCCTCAGCTAGTTTGATGTTTCTTCCGCGTTTTTCGGCAAGCGTTTTTATATAAGAGACGGCGTCCTGGGTGACTTTTTCTTCCATGGTCTTATCCATGGCTTGCCCGGTTATAGATACACCGACAGGATGAGCCGCACCGGTGCTTGTTCCAGGAGCCATGACAAAGATGTCACAGGCAATGCCGATAAAAAATCCGGCTGATGCTGCTCGGGCTCCGCTGGGACTGACGTAAGCCAGAACAGGTGTCCTCGAGCTTAGGATTCTCTCTATTATCTCCCTCATCGAAGAATCCAAACCGCCAGGTGTGTTTAAAGCCATTATAATCAGGCTGGCATTTTCTTTTTCTGCTCTTTCTATAGTATCTCTGATATATTCTGAAGTGATAGGATGAATAGGAGCATTAAATGTAATTTTTAGGATAGAAGCAGAACTCATTACGGGGAGGATAAGGATGAAGGCGAAAATGACGACTCTCTTTTTCATTCTGGTTTCATTATATGAACCAGCTAAAAACAAGTCAATAGGAATACTATCCAATTCCTTAATAAAGGGAAAAATGGGGCCAGGAAAAATGGGGCCTGGCCCCATTTCTGGAAAAAGAGGTATAGGCTATTTATTCTTCTTGAATTGTACGTGAGCAGAAACTATCATCTTTTTTTCTAGAAAAAGCAGCCTGTCCCTTTTTTCTGCTTTTTTGCAGCTTGATCAAAGATTTTAGCTTCTATCACGGAAAAAGAAATGCTTAAAAATCAATAATTTATCTTGACTTTTTATCCTCAATAACTTATCTATACTTATTAATTAAGATAAAAGGAGTTTCAAATGATTAAGAATGATATCGCCCTTGAAATCGAAAAGAAATCCGAATTCACACGGGCAAAGTCATTATTAATCGTAGAAACTATTCTCGCTTCTCTTAAGGATGCTCTTGCCAGAAACGAAAAGATTGAAATCAGAGGATTTTCCAGCTTTAAGGTCGTTCAGAAGAAAACAGGCTTTGGCAGGGATATCCGGAGAAATAAACAGATTAAAATCACCAAAGGAAAAAGAATAAAATTCAGACCTGGTCAGGATTTGAAGAATATAAAATAGAAAAAAGTTGAGCCAGGAGCCAAAGAGATTACTTCCTCAGAACAGAAGAAGCTGCCGAGAATCCCTGTCTTGATTCCTTTTTATTTTTTCAACCCTAGAAATATTTTTTTCACTGTCTTCTTTTATGCAACGAAAGAGTTATGAGCAAGTATAAAGTCAAGCCTCTATCTCCAGCGGATCTTAAAACATATTCTCTTCGATCAAGAAAAGATAAAGTGAATATCAAGAATTTTGCTCAAACATTGAGCGCGGAGAAAAGCTTCGCTGGATTCGTCCGAAGCTTACCTGATATCTTAGCTGGAAGTGACTTTAAAGAATTCATCTCTTTGATGGTCAAGGCAAAAAACAAGAATAGAGCTATTATTTTTGGTTTGGGCGCTCACGTGATCAAAGTAGGATTGAGTCCGATTATTATCGACTTGATGAAGGAGGGATGGATCACTGCCTTAGCTCTTAACGGAGCTGGAATCATCCACGATTTTGAGGTTGCCTTGACTGGTCAGACTTCAGAAGATGTGGAGGTTCAAATTAAAAATGGTCATTTTGGAATGGCCCGAGAAACTGGCCAAATGTTGAACGATGCCATAAATTCAGGAGTAGAGAAAGGCCTTGGTTTGGGCGAAGCTGTTGGAGAGATGATCGCAGCCTCTAATTTCCCTTATAAAAGCATGAGCATTTTATCAGCTGCATATAACCGGAAACTCCCGGTAACAGTCCATGTAGCGATAGGCACAGATATAATTCATTTTCATCCAGAGGCGAAAGGGGAAGCCATAGGGAAAGCCTCTTTAAAAGACTTTTTCCTTCTTTGTTCTTTGTTGGAAAAGCTTGAAGATGGAGGCGTTTTTGTCAATGTAGGTTCAGCAGTTATTTTGCCCGAGGTCTTTCTCAAGGCCTTATCTTTTGTCAGAAACAAAGGGCAGCCACTTGAGAGCTTTTCTACTGCTGTTTTTGATTTTATCCACCATTACCGGCCTTACGAAAATGTGGTTAGGAGGCCACATGGGAAAAAAGGGAGAGGATTTTATTTTATAGGCCATCATGAGATTATGATCCCACTCCTGGCCGCCTCGCTTAAGGCATCAAATCCTAAAGCGTGAGGCTCAGGCTATATGGTTCAGAAACACGTTGCTTTTGCCCCAGCGATGCAAAAGCAACTCAGATCAAGGCTTCACTCTCCTCTCCTCAGGAGAGAAACCATGCCCGCTCAGCCTTTCTCATGGTTTTTTCTCCATACAGCCTTCGCCTAGCAACGGAAAAAAACGATTTATGATTTGTACTTGGCGGCTGTATCCTTCATTTCATTTTCAATCATCAAATTCCTGTAGACTCGCTCTGTTTGTTCGATCGAACTCTGAAGCGAACCAGACGTATCAATGACGTAATCTGCGTACTTCAATTTCTCTTGGGGCTGCATTTGGCTTTTCATTATCTTTATGGCTTGCTTGCGGCTGATCCCGTCCCTTTCCATTAATCTTTCTATTTGGACTTCTTTCTTACAATAAGTCATGATAATCTTATCGAAGAAATCAGCAAAGCCGGCTTCTATCGTCAAAGCAGCCTCGGAAATAAAAATATGGTAATGCCCCTCTTGTTCGAGGCGGTTGATAACCTCTTTTTTCTTTTCCAAGACAAGAGGATGTATGAGTTCATTGAGAAAGCGTCGTTCTTCCTCATCAGAAAAAACGATTTTTCCCAGTAGCGTTCGATTAATTGTTTTATCTTCATTCAGGATTTTTGCACCAAAGTGAGCGACAATCTTTTTCCATGCAGGTTTTTCAGGTTCCATAAGATCGTGAGCAATTTTATCTGCTCTATGAATGTAACAGCCAAGCTCTTCCAGGATTTTTGCTACTACAGATTTTCCAGAAGCGATCCCTCCTGTCAAAGCTACAATCAACATGATGAAGACTCCACTTCTATTTTATAGAAAAATAATTTTGGAATCAAAATCCTTGCTTGGCGCCCAATTAGTTATCATCGATTTAAAGATAATTCCAAAAAAATGTGCAAAAAAATGGGGCCTGGCCCCATTTTCCAAAGATTTGAAGATAATTCCACGGGCATGAGGAAAGAGGGAGGCAGAAGCTGATGATTATTGATGTTTAATTGTGGAGCCAGGTTGAGAGCTTTATGTCTTACTTTATGTTTTTACTTTTTTTTTTGCCTCTTCGGCCAAGATTTTATATTTTTTGTGAAAGCGGAGTGCCACACCCTGTTTTTTTGTTTTTTCATTTAGCTCTTCGAGGCGAACGGTTAGGCCTCCAAGACAAAGCTTTAGTTTTTTATCGCCGCCTAGCTCCTTGGGCATGTCTATTACCAGGTTGAGCTTTGAACCTATAATCACTCCAGAGTCAAGACTGAAGTAGACTCCCTTAGAACTTATATTTTCAATTTTTGTGATTTCTTTGAACTTCCTTCCCTGAGGAAGCTTACCCTCAATGCTCACTGGAAGCGGGAGATCAAATCGCCATTCTCGGCGACGGTTGATCTCAATATTTGGAGTTTCTTTATCTTTTTTTAAAGTTTTCTTAGGAGATGCTTTTTTAGGCGCTGTTTTTTTAGGTGCCGTTTTTTTTGATGTTGATTTTTTTGTCATGTTTACCTCTTAATTAGTCTCAATAGGTTAAAAAAGCGCAGAATTAATAGCGTACAGCGCAAGTTGAAGTCTGCTATGAGTGTTAAGCTTGGCGTATATGCTTTTGATGTGTGAGCGGACTGTATTCTTGCTTATAAATAAGGCTTCAGCAATCTCATCATTGCTTTTTCCTTTCCCGATGAGTCTTAGAACTTGAAATTCAGTAGGGGTGAGTTGGTCAAGCGTTTTTTCTTTAAGGTCTCTTCCAACCACAGAAATTATCCTATCCATTATGCTGCTCATCTTATCTCGAGGAAGCCAGATTTCTCCTTTGTTAATTATTCTGATGGCATTTTCCAACTGGTCTGAAGGATCATTCAGGTCAAAATACCCTCTCACTCCTGCATTCATAAGTCCTACCACCTCTTCATGGGAAGGGATGTTTCCTAAAAGTAGCAACTTGGATTTGGGTTTGGCGTCTGAGATCTCTATGATGGCTTTGCAGATTTCTCGAATATTTGGCAACGGCTCAGAATTTGCAAAAAGGATAACATGAGGCCTGAGATCTTTTATAGATTCTATAAAAGATTCGATTGTGCTTTTCTCGATATTGATTATTTCCATGTCGGGGGCGACATCTATAGCTTTTAAAATCCCTGAGAGGATCAAATCCGACGTACAATAGAGAAGAATATTGATTTTTTTCTCTTCTTCAATTTGAGGTGTTTTTATCTCCTCAGGAGCTGGGGGAGCCTTTTTTACTGGTTGGGGTGCTTTTTTTGCTGGCTTCGTTGCTTTTTTGGCAGGCTTCTTTGTGGATTTAGGATTTTTCATTATTTTCTCGTTTTTTTAAGATATGTTATAAAAACAATAGTCTATTGTCAAGAATTGATTGGGCTCATTAACAAAAAGAAAAATTGAGCAATTAGAAAGGATTGCGACCAGATTTAGGGCAAAAGAAAACGGGTGATAACTTAAATCTTTTTTGAATGAAGAGGATTTATTTTGTACTTTTTTTCCAAACGGAGAGATATGAGTTGCTTTTTATCGCTACTTTGGTCGGCTTTGACGAATGTCACCCGCCCAGTGATTTCAAGCTTTAGATCACTTTCCAGAAGGACGGTTTTGGGGACATCCAAAGATAGCTTTAATTTAGAACCGATTGTTACTCCAGAATCAAGCCAAAAAATAGCTTCCTGAGCGCTTATGGAAGCGAGCTCAGTGTATTCTTTAAATTCATTTCCTGTGGCGTCGATTCCAGAGACCAAAGTGGGGAGAGAGAGCTCGAAACTTCTCTCTGTCTTCGCAAACCTGGTTGCACCTTGGATGGAAGACTTGTCGAATAATATTGATGTACTCATTGTGGATTATAGTTATGCCACAGGGCTGAGAATGTATCAATCGCTTTTAAAGATGATTTGTCGGGTGATTTTTTCATATTTTTTCTCATCGGGAAAGGTTAGACCTACGACTAAACAAGCTTAATCCCCACTTTTCTATTCCCTTCCCGAATAGAGTCGAGGAGCTTGATAAATTGCTCGTTACCTCTGTTTTCAAGGCACTCCAGAAACAGCATTTACATGACATGGTCGCTTCCTTTTCTTGCGCAGTTAAAATCACATCCTTTCGTACAGAAGTCAATCACCCCTTTGGATGAAATAAAGGGTGAAATTTAATTTCTGCTTTCTAAACGGCCCGTTTTCACCTTTCTTGACAAGAAAAATAGCTGTATAATAGAATGTCCGAGAATTGAAGCAGTAGAGAAAAAAATGAACAAAAATGAGCGATTTGTAAAGAAAATTACCCCTAAAAGTGTTGATTTTTCAAGATGGTACGTTGAGATGGTCCAAAAAGCAGAGCTGGCCGATTACGTCCCGATTAAAGGAATGATGGTCATCAGACCCTATGGATATGCAGTTTGGGAAAATATTCAAAGCCTGCTCGACAAGAGGATAAAAAAATCAGGCCACTCGAATGCTTATTTTCCTCTTTTCATCCCTGAAAGTTTTCTTCAGAGAGAGACAGAACATTTAGAGGGATTTGCGCCCGAAGTTGCATGGGTAACACACGGGGGACAAGAAGAATTAGAAGAGAGACTGGCTGTGCGTCCCACCTCAGAAGCCATAATCGGCAACATGTACGCAAAATGGATCAAGTCGTGGAGAGATTTACCGGTGCTGATCAACCAGTGGGCCAATATAGTCCGCTGGGAAAAGGTCACCAGACCTTTTTTAAGGACTACGGAGTTCTTGTGGCA
>WVZK01000047.1:7189-31071 GCA_011772475.1 Candidatus Aminicenantota bacterium
GGAGAATGAGCTGGCCATTCCGGTGATTTCAGGGAAGAAATCGGAAAGGGAGAAGTTTGCCGGAGCCTTAGAGACTTATGCTATTGAAGCAATGATGTCAGACGGAAAAGCACTCCAGATGGGAACATCACACAACCTGGGTCAGCAGTTTTCCAAAGTTTTTAACATCAGGTTTGAAGATCGCGACCAGAAGCTTCAGTATGTTTGGCAGACTTCATGGGGAGTTTCTACGCGCCTTATAGGGGCTTTAGTTATGGCTCATGGGGATGACTCAGGGCTTAAATTTCCGCCTAATATCGCTCCTGTTCAAGTGGTTATCGTTCCTATTCCCACGGGCAACTGGAAAGAAAATATTCTCCCTCTGGCTCGAGACATTGAGAAAAAATTGGAAAAAGAAGGATTAAGAGTAAAGCTGGATGAGAGAGAAGAATTCACTCCGGGTTGGAAATTCTCTGAGTGGGAGATGAGAGGAGTCCCTCTGAGGGTTGAGATTGGACCTAAAGATATACAGAAAAAACAGGTAGTTGTTGTTAGGCGAGACACGGGGAAAAAAGAAAGCGTGGCTCAGTCTTCTATTAATAAAAAACTGTCGGAAATGCTAAAGCAGATCCAGAAGAATATGTTCGAGATGGCTTTGCAGTTTCAGAAACAGAACACGCATGAGGTGAAGGACTATGATGAATTTAAAGCCATTATGGAATCCAAAAGAGGATTCATAAAGGCTTTTTGGTGTGAGGACCGAGATTGTGAAGAAAAGATTAAAGAGGAGACTATGGCTACAATCCGCGTCATCCTTATGGATAAAGACAAGAAAGCAGCCCGGGGAAAGTGTGTTTTCTGTCAGAAGTCGACTGAGACCGTAGTCTATTTCGGCAAAGCATATTAATTAAATATCTAATAGCGTTGAGAGGGATTAAAAAACGAAGGCAAAAGTAAGAATCCTTTCTTTTTTCATTTTGATATATTGTTGTGGCTTGATTCTTCGTGCCCCGACTTTTGATGAGTTGCAAGGGACTGATTAATCAAGGCTACAACTTGATTAGTTGTAGGGCTTGGCTCATCAGGCTCGCAATTTTGATGTTTTGTAGGGGTTTGATTCATCAAGCCCGCACTATAGTAAACGAAGATGAAAAAAGACTACCAGAAAAAAAGAGAAAAAATGGTGAAAGACCAGATAGAGGCCAGGGGAGTTAAGGATGTTAGTGTTTTAGAAGCAATGAGAAAGGTTCCCCGCCACCTGTTTGTTCCTTGGAATATGAGAGCTTATGCCTACCATGATGAACCTCTTCCGATCGGAGAGGGACAGACAATCTCTCAACCTTATATTGTGGCTTATATGACGGAAGTCCTTCATCTAAAAGGCAATGAGAAAATTTTGGAAGTAGGAACAGGTTCAGGCTATCAAGCTGCTATCCTGGCTGAAGTTGGCAAAGAAGTTTTTACTTTGGAGATAGTCAAGAGTCTCTCTTTAAGAGCCGAGAAAGTTTTGAAAAAAATGGAATACAAAAATATATATTTTAAAGTGGGAGATGGCACTTACGGATGGAAAGAGCACGCTCCTTATGATGCAATTATGGTTACTGCGGCCCCGGATGTAGTGCCAGAAGCTTTGCTAGAACAATTGAAAGTTTCAGGGAGGATGATCGTTCCCGTAGGCTCTGCGTTCCAGGAGTTAGTGCTTGTTATAAGAGAAAAGAAGAAATTCAAGGACAAGAAACTCCTCCCTGTCCGTTTTGTCCCTATGATTTCGACACACTAGATATTAGAGAAAAGAGAAATGAAACAAAATTCATGCTACAAGCTAAGAAATTCAAAAAAGACAAGGAATCTGCTTTTTTCTTGTTTGGCCTTCTTTCTTGTTCTTTCTTCACTGGAATGCGGTAAGAAAAAATTCGTCAACGTGTTTCTCCCTGATGGTTTTTCTATTACAGCCGAGCTAGCTATCTCGGATGAAGAAAGACAACTAGGGCTTATGTTTCGGGAAAAACTGAAGCCTGACCAAGGAATGCTTTTTGTTTTTAAAGATGAAGATTTTCACTCTTTCTGGATGAAAAACATGAAAATATCTATAGATATCCTCTGGCTGGATAAGGAGAAAAGGATTGTTCATATCGAACGCAATGTCCCTCCCTGTAAAAAGCCGCCCTGCACTTCCTATTCTTCCAAGATTCCTGCAATGTATGTCTTGGAAATCCAAGCTGGCATGGCTGATGAGAAAAAGCTAAATCTCTACGACAGACTTGAATTTATCTTGGAATAAAAGCAAAGGGTAATCCGCAATTTGATTTTCAAACTGAGAGTCCTTATAATTTTTTGTCGAATATCTTCCCCAGATTGAAGGAGATTTGCCATCAGTAAAAAATTTTTAGAGTTGGTCAAAAGACGAGCCCTTCTTTGTGATGGAGGCATGGGAACCATGCTATATAACAAAGGAGTCTACATCAATGCCTGCTTTGACGAGCTCAACCTTACTAATCCCGATATAGTGAAAGAGGTCCAGCAAGAGTATGTCCAGAGCGGAGTGGATATCATCGAGACAAATACTTTTGGTGCTAATAGGTTTAAATTGAAAAAATTCGGCCTAGAGGATAAAGTCCAAGATATAAACCGTGCAGGTGCTCTTATAGCCAGAGAAACAGCAGGGAAAGAGATTTTTGTGGCTGGATCTATCGGACCTCTTGGATTGAAGATCGAACCTTGGGGGCAGACTACTGTAGAAGAGGCGGAAGAAGCTTTTGTCGAGCAGGCGCAGGCCCTTTTGGAAGGGGGTGTTGACCTTTTCATTCTCGAAACTTTTTCTGATATCAATGAAATACACCAGGCGATAAAAGCTGTGCAAAAGCTTGGTCAAGATTTAACGATTGTCGCCGAAATGACTATTGAGGAAAGCGGAAACAGCCTTTATGGAACTACCCCCGAGGTATTCACGAGAAAGCTTGAAGAATGGAAAACTCATGTCGTAGGCCTGAACTGTAGTGTCGGGCCAGCCCATATGATTCAATGTATCGAAAAGATGTCCAAAATCACAGAGCTTCCTCTCTCAGCCATGCCTAATGCGGGTATTCCGAGCGAAGTAGAGGGAAGGAACATTTATTTATGCTCGCCCGAATACATGGCTGAATATGCCAAGCGTTTTATACTAAACGGAGTAAAAGTAGTGGGCGGATGTTGCGGCACAACTCCCTCTCACATAAAAGCTATGAGAAGCGCTATAAAGGCTCTTCAACCTCCAGAAAGGAAAATAATTCAGGTGCTTCCTCCAACCGAGGTTGAGGAAGCGAAGGAGATGATAAAGCTAAGGGATAAATCCAAGATGGCTCGAAAAGTAGAGGATAAAGAATTTGTAGTGAGTGTCGAAATAGTGCCTCCAAGGGGACACAATCCGTCCAGGATTATTGAGATAGCACGCAGGCTGGAGCAGAAGGGAATAGATTGTGTGAACATTCCTGATGGACCTCGGGCGAGCGCTCGTATGAGCTCCATGGCTTTGAGCAATATACTTAGTCTTCAAACTGAAATAGAACCGATTCTTCATTATACATGCCGTGACAGGAATTTATTAGGAATGCAATCCGATCTTCTCGGGATGTATGCTCAAGGAATAAGGAAT
This sequence comes from Candidatus Aminicenantota bacterium, assembly GCA_011772475.1. GTDB lineage: Bacteria > Acidobacteriota > Aminicenantia > Aminicenantales > Aminicenantaceae > SOIV01. Next base: position 10,800 of record WVZK01000047.1, read on the forward strand.
CTTCTCATCATAACCGGAGATCCTCCCAAGCTTGGAGACTATCCTGACGCCACTGCGGTATTTGATGTCGATTCTATTGGCCTTACTAATGTGGTGAATTCACTGAACAAGGGGATTGATATCGGAGGTAAGAGATTATCGGAGCCTACAGGATTTCACATCGGAGTGGGGGCCAATCCAGGTGCTATCAATATTGATTATGAGATATCCCGGTTTGAGCAGAAAGTAGAGGCTGGGGCAGAGTTCGCTATCACCCAGCCAGTTTTCGACATTAAGCTGCTGGAGAATTTTTTAAAGAGAATAGAACATTGCCGTATTCCCTTACTTGGGGGGATTTGGCCGCTTTTTAGCTTGCGCAATGCAGAGTTCATGCATAACGAAGTCCCTGGGTGTCAAGTTCCCAGAGCAATAATGGACAGGATGAGAGATGCCCAAGAGCTCGGGGCAGAGAGAGCAAGAAAGGAAGGAGTTGCTATTGCTCAAGAAATTCTTGGGAAAATAAAAAACATGATAATAGGCGTCCAGATAAGCCCTCCTCTGGGAAAGTATGAATTAGCTCTTGAAGTTTTAAAAGTTCTATAGATAAATAGTTGTTATCAAGTTTAAGATAAAATGATAAAATTAGATGATCGCCAAGGTGAAAATTCTGAAAATTAGCACTTCATTCATTATGCTCTAGTTATTAGAAAAAACATTCGCTGAAAATAATGGGAGGTTTTTATGAGTAAAAACTCCAGCAAATATTTAAAATTGTTCTTTGTTTACTTTTTCTTATGCTCATTTTTGCTCCAAATTACCTTTAGTTCGTCAAAGGCTTATTGCTTTGGTTCTAAAGAATTTGAAAGTAATGGTGAGCCCTCTGCAAGAGCACAATTTGAATATCCTCCCGAATGGATACAAGGCTGTACTTTGGTATTATTGAGCACGGATGATATTGCTTCTGCAAATAAAGCTCGAGATTATATCATGAGTTACGGTGGTGAGATTTTTGTTCTCTCACCTCCACGGGCGATGGTGGGGCGGATAGATCCGGGAGTCGCAGATGATTTGCTGGGAAAAATGGGGATTGAATCAATTTTTTATCACCCCGTCAATTTAGATGATATTAAATACAAGGATGAGCAGACTGTCTCTCTGGTTAGATTTTTTAATTATGTTACCTCTGGCGAGCTAGAAAAGACCTTCCTTTTGTACAAAGAAAAAGGTGAGCCACTAATAAATGATGCTTTGCAGCGTACTTTGATAAGTCAAGATGATTATCTAAGGAATCTGAGTGATAGAGGGATGAACGCCGTTAAACTTGAGGGTGAAATTGATCGGTTTCGGGGAGAGAAATATGGGTTTTTAAGCCCGGGTAATAGCGATTCGTTGATAGGAACAGTTGCTTGTTGTTTATTTTTCGTGGAAAGCGACGGGAGCATTAATCCTGACAAATATACCTGGACCCAGGCAGCTATTGACCTAATTTATAACCAGTGTCTGACAGGATTGAGCTGGTGGGCGAGTACGGCTCAGGCACGTGGGATTAGTTTATCTTTTACTCTGTCTTACTACAAAAGCCCGGATACTGACCAGGGCTACGAGCCTATCGACCATTCTTCAGATGATGATGATTTATGGATTAACGCTATCATGTCGAATTTAGGCTATACGATTGGATCTAAATTTACGCGAGTTGATGCTTTCAATACAGATTTAAAGACTCAAGCAGGTACTGATTGGGCATTTTCTGCATTTATTGCCTATAATCCCACTGGCGAAGGAGCCGATGATAGATTTACTGACGAGCGGTTTGCTTATGCCTACTTAGGAGGACCATATACTCAATTGTTATATAAGAATAATGGCTGGGCGGTAAGTGATACCTGGAGAATAATGGCCCATGAAACAGGCCATATTTTCTGGGCTTGTGACGAGTATTATACAGCGGGATACGGAGGTTGTACGAGCTGTAATCCGTGTAATTCCTACAGGCCTATTCTGAACGGAAACTGTGAGCATACAGACTGCAATCCAGATAACACTGTGGCTTGTATAATGAGACACAGTGAGGATGCAATATGTCACTACACCGCGGCTCAGATAGGCTGGGGATTAGACCAACCGCCTACCGCATCCATCACTTCACCGCAGACAGGGGAAGTTGTTAGGGGAATTGTTACTATAGAGATAAGCGGTACAGATGACGATGGAATATCAAGAGTTGAGTTTTATGTAAACGCAGGATTGGAGGCGACTGATACAACTGCTCCTTATCAATTCAACTGGGATACAAGTTCTGCTATTAATGGCGATCACACAGTAAGAGCCGTTGTCTATGACTCAATACTGCAAACTGGAGAAGATAGTATATCGTTGGTTGTCCTTCCCCGTGTTCCCCTAAATTTTTCTTATGAAACGGAAGAAAACAAATCCTTGTTATTGAAAGAATTCATAAATATTCTGACCTGGGAAGCTTATCCTTTGGATTCAGTGGTGAAACACAGAATTTATCTGGTCGAAAATTCAAGCCAAAGCTTATTGGGTGAGGTGAATGTTCCTTATACGGAGTACTTGCATAGAAATGTAGATGGAGATAGAGAATATACCTACGCTCTGGTGGCTGTTGATGCCCAAGATCGAGAAGGAGACGCGGCCTATACAACAGGGCAAGGAGTTAGTAGAGGAGCTGGGAATACTCAGATAACAAGAACAACTTCATCCAAGAGCCTGCAGAGGATTAGAGGAGCGGAGAGCGATATCTTAGAGAAAGGGAGTCTTGAAACAATGGAAATAGCTTTCAATAAATCCATCCTGGCGAAATCGACAGAAGTTTCAAAGCCTTTTAACTTTGCTGGGCAGCAGGTGTTGAATAATGCCAGCCCTCAGACAGAGCTTATCAATGTTCTATCTTGGCGGGTCAATCCAAACAATCAAAATACGGAGAAATACAGGATTTACCTGGTGGAAGGAAAAACCCAGAGTTTGTTGGTTGAGTTAAGCGCTGATTCTTTGCAATACATACATAGGGATGTAAAGAAAGAACGAAAGTATAAATACGCCTTGGTAGCTGTGGACAGTTTGAACCGTGAAAGCGAACCAATTTACATAAATGTTGATTAAGGAGGAAAGGCAGCCATGCGAGCAAAAGGAATATTACTATTCTGTTTAACAATAATTATGTTTTCGGCTTTATCCCATGCAGAAGTATTTTTTATAGAGGCGCAGGGGAATTATTTTCAACCCAAAGATCAAAGCTTCAAGGACATATACGGAAATGGGAAGAGTTTTGGAGGAGAGATAGGCGTAACTTTAAGTAAAGGAATAAGCATCTGGGCTGGAGCCAATTATTTTTCCAAAAAAGGGAAGACGACTTTTACCGAAGAGGATACAGAGATACAAATTATTCCTCTTTATGCGGGTGTGAGATATCGACTGGCAAAGACAAGCATAAGACCATACGTAGGATTAGCAGTTGGGTATTTTCGATACAAGGAAGTAAATCAAATCGGAACAGTAAAAAAAGGAGATATCGGGTATATCGGGCAAATTGGTGTCATTTTTAAAGTAGGGGGAGCATTATTCCTTGATATCAAAGGTGGATACAGCTACTGCAAAGTAAAGCCAGTGGATATTGAAGCAAATTTAGGCGGCCTTCAAGTAGGAATAGGCTTAGGATTAGAGTTATGACGTAGGAGTTTGAATCATCAAACCCACCTTTATTTTTATCTTTGGATGGTTTTGATTAACCAAAAAAAAGACCGAAGACCTTATGGTCTTCGGCCTTTTAATTTCGCGTCTATTAAACTTTCGCCCTTAAAGCTTGACGCCCAGGCTGACGCCAATATTGAGGTCAGGCCCTGAACTGTTTCCAGTAAGGAACCATGGCCCTTCGAGAAAGATGGTATCGTACATATAAGCTTCTACGAAAAATCCCTTCTTCATGTTAACCGTAAATCCGAATGCAGGAGTTAAGGAAGAGGTAGCCTGAGCACTAATTGTCTTCCAATCTGTGTTTGCAGGATCATAGTCAGGATTTATCAGCGTCTTTTCCTTGGTGGTCTCGTAGGTGATCGAAGCACGCATCGTGAACCAGTTGAAAAGCTGCTTCTCGGCCAGGATTCTAAGGATGGGGAAATAGGATAAGCTTGGATTATCCTTTATGGAATCTGTATCAGGTGTTTCTATGCTTCTCTCTTCCTGTGACTTATCAGTCATAAGACCCACTTGGAAACCAACATTATAGCCATCTCCATGGAATAGAGGTCCGACTAAAAAAGCGAAGCTCTTCTGGGCTCTTTTAAAGGTTGTTGCATCATCAGCGGTATCGGTGTCGGGATCGACCTTCAGAGATCCTCCATAGGAGAAATAGGAAAGGTTGGCGATTATGTTGGTAGTTTCGTTTACCGAGTAATCAAGCCTTATGTTGGCATCTATATCTGAGCCTGATAATGAGGCCTTTTCATTGTCAGCGGTTGAGCCCTCAGCAATCGTATATTGATAGAGATATTTTGGCTTCCCCAGACCGATATCGATGGAAAGATTTAGGTTATCTTTTAGTGGGTATCCCAAACCTGCGCGGAACATCATCGTTGAGATTTTCTTTTTAAATGTATCTTCTCTTTCGGTAGAAACTGACTGGGGGTCACTATCGCGAAGGCCAGAAACTCCCCGACCAACAGTGTTGATACCAAAACCTGCCTTCAGCTTTTCACCCAGAGGAAGAGCATAATAGATGCCAAAGGATCTTACGCCATCTATATTAGTCACGTTTACGTTATCGACTCCTACGTTGGTTTGACCACAAATAGGTGCGACTAAGCCGTTTAGATCGTTTATGTTTTGGCCTGGACCAGACCAGATATTGTCCCTGTAGCTGCCGTAGCGTTTCCCGATCTGAAGACCGAGAACTCCGGGCAGGCCTAAAGATTCCATCTTTATAAAGCCGAAACCGCTGTAGATTGCGCCATCATAGTCAATGTTTACATAATTAGAATTGTCCAGCATATAGATTGGGTTGAGCAGAGAATCAACCGTGGTGATCACCATCCCTGCAGGCGTTAGCTCATGATAAATCGCCCCTGTGAGGACTATCTTTCGTGAATCCGTTGCTTGCAAGTTGGCAGCCAAGGTCAGGAAAATAGTGCCGACCAAAGCAAATTGTCCGATTCTTCTCATTATAAACACCTCCGTTTATATATAGGTTCTGGAAGCCCTCGCTTCCTTTATACGCAACCTTCTTTTTAAGAAGGTTTAGTTTTTGTTGCTCAAAAACGGTTCAAATATCTCTTTCAGTTATGAGTATCTTTTATTTCATATCCCCTTTATTCGGTCAATAACCCTTATAGGTGATTCTTGAGGTGATTTTTAGGCCTCGATATTTTTTAGAAAAGGATTTTAGTGCAATTTTAGTAGGTTTGAAGCGACTAAATTTTATTAGGGGAGGGGGAGTCGAGATTGCTTTCTTCGAAAAATTTAAGAGAGAAGGATGAGAGAAAAGAAATTTTTTATTAGGGGATACAGGAATAAAGTCGATTTTGCGACTTTATATGATCCTGAGCCCTATTCGCTAAAAGAAGCAATAGATAAGGCGGACGAATATTTTAAGAAAATAAGACGCCTGGGGAAGATAATGCTTTTTGAGCTAGAGGAAGAGGATGAAAATAAAGCAGTTATCTCGATGAAAAAGTGGCGGGGCTTTTTGGAATTGGGGATTGATGGGAAAATAATTATAACAAGAAATTGCGCGAAATATTATTTTAACCGCGGCAAAAGCCGCAACGGTTAATGTCTTGGCCTCGCCAGAGGCGATGTTCAGCTTGTTATCTGAAAGAAATTATTTCAACTTATTGCTATTTTAGCTTATTAGTCTCTATGATCTTTTTAGTTTTTTCTTCACCAGATACGATGTGAACGATTTTCCGTCTATTTTGGTGTATTTGAAGTTCACATCATCGTCGAAAACTACGCCATCAAAATTTAAGGGTTCTGAGAACTTAGTATACTTAAAGTCGGCGTTTCCCATAAATTGAGCATCCTTGAAGTTTACTCCTTCAGGGAATTTTGTGTATTTAAAATTAGCGAGCCGCTTGAAAGTCGCGTTATCAAAATTCACAGCTTTAGGGAATTTAGTGTACTTGAAATTGGCTTCTCTACTGAAGTTGCAATTTGAGAAGCTGACATCGGCCGAGAACTTTGTGTACTTAAAATTAGCTGCATCGTCGAAGCGGGAGTTTGAGAAGCTTGTAGCGGTCGAAAATTTTGTGTACTTGAAAAGTGCTTCATCACTGTACTGCGTGTTCTTAAAGTTAGCCTTAGTTTTGAATTTTACGTACTTGAATGCTGATTTTCCCTGGAAATTGCAGCCCTGAAAATCGACATCCTCATAAAAGATTGCGTTGTGCGTTTCATTCTCATCATCATCATGGATATAGGCGAGCACGTCCCCTGTGAAAGCACAGTCGGTAAAAGATACGGGAGATCTCACGTGATACCAGTAGACAAGAGTTGAACCTTTACTGAGGAGTCTGCCTGCCTTAGATTTTTCGTCCACGGTCACATCTTTTATAGACGTGAAGTCCAGATCGCCTACTATTTCAGCATTTTTGTACTGGACAGCCTTTCCTGCGTTGATTTGATCGATGATCGTGCTGGCTTTGACTTGGGATTTGGCAAAAGACCATGTCGGCATCAGCAGAAGAGCAGCGATGAATAGGACTTTAATGGTTCTGATGCTTTTCATGTATACCTCCTTGTTTATTGATTCCTCCCTTTTTTAGAGCGGTGAATATATAATTTTAGATATGGAGGAATCCTCAATGTGATATACGAAATTTGTAGTAAAAAAGTTTACTAAAGGGATATAACTTTTTTCAGTTCTTTTGCGCCGTTTTGAGAAGCGGTTTTATCTCCAAGGATTTTTTTCTGAAATGGTCAAACATTTCTGATCTTTATTCTTTAGAGTTGATAATCTGATGCCAGATCAATATAAGTTCCATTATTGGCGCGGACGACATCGTTTTGGCTTTCTTCGGCGGTGATGGGACCTTCACTTTTCCCATCTTTTCCTAAACTGTATAGGTCATAATCAGAATTCAAGGCTTGAGTCTCGTACGTCCGCATTTCGCCATTTCTGCCTTTTCCCTTCCCTTTACGTTTAGCCTTTCCTTGTCCTCCGTCCCCCTCTTCTTCTGCGGAATCTATTTTGATGAAATCATGAATCATCTTTATCACCTTTATTAACCCCATAAAAGAGGAGACGATTTCACCTTTATTTGAATGGGAAATTAGCCTTATGATCTTATTCCTAGCACAGTTGTGGATTAGATCTAAACCTTTGCTTTTTATGTATCCTGTTTTTGCTTTATCAGCTTTTCCAGTTCCAGGCCTGCGTCTTCGGCGAGATGGAAAGCACCGAGTATGGAACAGGCTTTCCCCCCTGCCATATCTCGGAAATGTTGGATGAGCAAAGCGAAGGCATTCAAGTCACCTCGTTGTGCCTTCCTGACTAAGCTCGTCAGCTCCTACATCTATATTCCTTTACTATTTTGCTCCTGGTTATGAAAAAAAGGTTGAGTCGCCTAAAGATTGTTGCGAAGAACATAGATTCTACTTGACTTGAAAGATATAAATGTTGTCTCTCGGCAGGAATGTTTCTACGCGGACGAGTTTGAAATTTGATTTTTCCATGACTGTGAGTAGGCTTTCTTGGGAATAAGCATAGACATCTGGGTACCCCATTTTTTCCCCATCCCAATGAACGATGACTAGCAAACTATCAGGTTTCAAACTCGGTCGAAGGTTTTCCAAAAATGAAAAAGGATCTTGGTCATGGATGATGATGTGAATAACATGAACCATAAGGATAATATCTATCTGTCCCTCCGGTAATCCCGGATCATCTTGTTGCCCTAAAATCGTGATGATGTTTTTTGTTCCTTCCTCTTTGATGCGGTCTTGAATTTTTTTGAGATTTGCTTCATTAATATCATTGGCGTAAACCTTCCCTTCAGGGCCTACGCGCTCGGCCAATCTAAACGTAAAATAGCCCGTTCCTGCTCCCACATCGGCCACAGTCATTCCAGAACGGATTCCAATAGCATCCAGGATTTTTTCCGGTTGCTGCCACTCATCACGCTGATTATAATCTGGAACCCACTTTTCCTTCTCTTGAACTTGGAAACAGAAGGCCGCAAAAGATATGATTAAGATCCATGTGCCTAGTAGAATCTGCACTCTCAACATTAAGTAAAATCTTTTTTTAAACATTTTATGGCTAGATTGCATCCAGAAGCATCTCCCAATTTATAACATTTCTTGCGAAGATAGCATAACCTTGCTTTACCTATTTGGTTGGATAATCCTCTTTACTCCAGTCAATAGGACCTTTTTCAAACCAGATGAGCAGCCTTTTAAAGATAGCATCCCAAGCATCAGAAAAATAATCGAAAGCTCTTTCCCATTCATTCCCGTCTCCCCACCCTGTGTGACACAGAATTACTCTAGTTTTTCCTTCCTCTATTTTATTAAACTTCAACACGACTAGAGTGCGCTGTTTTCGAACATGAGGTAGGTGCGGAGGAGCATCCCATGTAAAAGAAAACATCCTATTCGGTTCAACGGCCATGATTTGATTACCTTCAGCACCACGTTTCCCCGGGCCAGCCTCGGGAGTAAAAAAGATTTCATACATTCCGTGTACTTTTAGTTCGACATTACACTCAGGGGCAAAAAATGACTTTATTCCTTCTTTTGTAGTCCACGCATTCCATACATCATCAATACCGGCCGGTATTGTGATCTCTTTGATGATTGCGCGGTTAATAATCAGATCTTCAGGCATGTTTTCATCTCTTTTTTGTTTCTTGTTCTTGTTTAATCAGCTTTGTCAGTTCCAGGGCCGCGTTTTGAGAAGCGGTTCTATCTCCAAGGGTTTTTTTTATTTTTCTGAATTGGGCGATCATTCCTGATCGTTGCTCCTCAGAATCGATGATTTTTTTTGTTTCTTCGAAAATGTTCTGAGCAGTAAAGTCTCGCTGTATCAGTTCAGGGATAATCCTCTCTCCGGCAAGGATGTTAACAATGCTGAAATTTTTGATAGTGGCCAGCCTGTGTCCAAAAAAATAGGTAAGGGGCGAGATGCGATAAAATGAGATGAGCGGAGTTTCCAGAAACGCTGCTTCTAAATTGGCTGTTCCACAAGCAGAGAGAACGAGGTCGGATGAGGCTATGGCTTCATAATGATCCTCGCCAATAATTTTTAGGCCTTTAACTCCGGAAGGGATAAGGTTTAAAAGAAAATTCTCCTCAAGACTTTCAGCTTGAAGAAGCACAAATTGTGTGTTCCATTCACTTTTTATTCTCTCCAGGGCCTTAATAAGGACAGGTATATGATATGTTATTTCGCTTCGCCTGCTGCCGGGCAGGACAGAAATAAGCCTTTTTTGAGGATCCAGCCCGTACCTCTCCAGGAATTCTTTTTTGGTTAGGGAAGCTCTTACTCTATCTTTGAGGGGGTGTCCCACGTAGACAGCCGGAATCCCGTAATCTTCGTATATCCTCTCTTCGAAAGGGAAAATCAGCATCATTTTATCTACTGTTTTTTTTATGGTTTTCAGCCTCCCTTTTCTCCAGGCCCATACTGTGGGGCTTATGTAGTAGAGGATGGGAATCGACCTTTTCTTGAGTTTCTTGGCCAGACGGAGGTTGAAATCTGGAGAATCGATAAGAACCGCTGCTCGAGGTTGTTGGTGTTTTATTTCTCTTTTGATTTTGTTAAAGATTTTTTTTATTCGAGGAAGACGGGAGATGATTTCGAATACTCCGACAACAGCCAGCTCTTCAACCGGAAAAAGAACACGGACTCCTTCTCTCTCCATGTGCTTTCCCCCGATGCCAAAAAAAGTGTGAGAAGGATGGAGTTTTTTAAACTGACGGACGAGGTCAGCGCCGTATTTTTCTCCTGAATTTTCTCCGGCTACTATGAGGATAGAATCCATCAGCGCTTTTCTGTTTCCCCATAATAGATGATCTCTGGCATTTTTTCAGGGTCGAAGCCGTAGTAGAAAAGCCATTTATCGTAGGTTTCTTGGTCAAAGTAGATTCTTATAGATTTATCTGGCGATGAGCTTACAACTCCGATAATCCTTGGATTGTCAATGGCAGAGAGAGCACTTTGAGGCGCCACCAGAATTTTTTGAGTAGCAAGTTCTCGTCGTCCTGATGCTCCTCCATAAGGAAGGATAACATCCCATTCTCCGTGTTCGGTCATAGGGTCCTTATACATTTTGCGGAGGCATTTCTCTTCTAATAATTCATCAAAGGATTTGGGGAAACTACCGGGGAATTTTATCTGGAATAGTCGAACTGCTTCTACATACTGCTTCCCCCTGAAAATCAATTCCTCCTCTTTTTCGCGCTGAATCTGTGTCTTCCAGATCGGTGTGGCTATAAGAAATCCAATGGCCATTATAAAGACAGCTACCATGAGGATAATCAGTATGTAGCCTTTTTTTCTATTCATGAGTCATAAAAAGAAAGATTAGGAGAAGAGAGGTCACCACGTGCTGTATAGTGTTCCGTCCAACGATTTCATTTCTGATCCTGATAAAACGTCTGATATTCCAGGCTCCACTGCTAATATCAGGTCTTCCTCAGATAGTATTTCTGGTACTTCAATCCATGTTTCTGAAGAACCGGTTATAGGGTCTATGGGTATTGCTCTTAAATACTTCTCGTCTACAAGAGCCTGAAGAGAGTAGGGGTATTTACCCTTGTCTGCGTAGTACTGGTCTATCAATTTTCTTATCTGGAAGAGGTTCTCCTTTAGCACAGATTCTCTTGCACGTTTGGTGGCGTATTTATACTGGGGAAGTCCCAGACCAACGAGGATTCCAATAAGAGCGAAGACGATTAGCATTTCGATCAGAGTAAAGCCATTTTTCTTATTCTTGTGTATGGAATGCATTTTTGTTATCTCTCTACCAATCTCTGTATTTGGTTCCGTCCAGGGCTGTGCCCGGGTTTCTGGTGTAAACATCATAAACATTTTCCCCTCCCCAAACATCTGAATCAAGCTCATCCTGGTAAGATCTTAATCCCCATTCGTGAGATTTTGTCATCGGATCTATAGGAATTCTTCTCAGAAATTTCACAATATTTGTATCCGAGCTTTCTTCTTCTCCCTCTTCCATAATTTTTAATTCAACCCCCTCAACCAGAGTTTCTAAGTCTGGAGGGTAGCCTTCGCTGTCCTCTTCAACATCAATCTTTTTTTCATCAGCAAGTTTTTTGTAAGCATCTATGGCTTCTCTGATTAGTCTTAAGTTCCTTCTTAGCTCGATTTCTCTTTCTCTTCTTATGGCAGTTTTAGCCAGAGGCATGACCGCTGCTGCTAAAATTGCAAGAATAGTAAGTGTGACCAGCATTTCGGTGAGGGTAAATCCTTTTGCTCGAGGGAATAATTTGCTCATGTTCGCAGATTCCCTTTTAAATTAATTAAAATTTTTCTTTGTTATTCCCGTTTCGATGAAAATGAGGTTTTTTGGGCTTCGGAGCGAGAGGGTCAGAACGGTGATAGGAATTGTATTCTAAGGCCTTCTTGCTCAATTTGATCTTGTTATCTTCGTCAATAGCCATAACTTTAACTCGGACCGTTTGTCCCATTTTTATGACATCCCTGATATTCTTGATTCGGTGATGAGCGATTTCAGAGATATGCAGGAGACCGACAATATTAGGGAGGATTTCAATGAACGCTCCATATTCCTCAAGGCGAACGACTTTCCCTGTATAGATTTTTCCCACTTCTGCTTCCACAGTGATTTCCCTTATCATCTCCTTCGCTTTCTCTGCGGACTCGGTATTGGAGGAGGCAATAGTGATTTTGCCGCTTTCCTCTATTTCAATTTTAGAATTGGTTTGGGCAATTATTTTTTTGATGATCTTTCCAGCTGGCCCGATAACATCTCCCACTTTCTCCGGATTGATCATTAAGTTTATGATTCGGGGAGCATAAGGAGAAATATCCGGTCGAGGCTGTTCCAGTACTTCTTTCATCTTGGCCAGGACCTTTAGGCGTGCGTCTCTAGCACTTAGCAATCCTTCCTTTAAAATCTCGACCGAAATCGAGGGAATCTTTAAATCCATTTGAACCGCTGTGACTCCTTTTTCTGTCCCGGCAACTTTGAGGTCCATATCTCCGAAATGGTCTTCAAGGCCTTCAATATCAGTCAGGACAGCATAGCGGTCATCCTCTTTAACTAGCCCGATGGCGATTCCTGCTACGATCGAAGAGAGAGGGACTCCTGCATCCATAAGAGATAAGACGCCCCCACAAACAGTGGCCATCGAGGAAGAGCCGTTTGATTCCAAAATGTCCGAAACAATACGAATGGTATATGGAAAATCTTCTTCATCAGGAATAGAGGGAAGGATAGACTTTTCGGCAAGGGCGCCATGGCCTATCTCACGTCTTCCCGGGCCTCTTAGGAAAGCAACTTCCCCTACACTAAACGGAGGAAAGTTATAGTGCAGCATGAACCTCTTTTCAGCCTCTTCTCCAAGCCCGTCCAATCTCTGGACATCTTCAAACGTGCCCAGGGTTACGGTGGCAAGACATTGAGTCTCTCCTCTTGTAAAAAGGGCCGAGCCGTGCGTTCGAGGCAGAATTCCGATCTCAATAGACAACGGCCTTATTTCGTTGAAATCTCTACCGTCAGCCCTTTTCTTATCATTTAGAACCATGCTTCTAATTAGCTTTTTATGGATAGATTGGAAAATTTCTTTAGTCTCACTGATTTCTTCTTCGTTTTCTTCGGGAATGGGTTCCAGCAGGTCATCCAGGATTTTTTTTGTTGCTTCCTCTCTTTCCTTTTTGGTTTTAGCCTGGGTAGCTTTGAGCAGATTAGAAGAAATTTTATTTTCGATCTTATCCAGCTTTGATTGATCAAGCTCTTTTGCCCTGAATTCTCTCTTTTGTACGTTTAGCTTGGTGTAGAGGTCTTTCTGAATTTTTATGATTTCATTGACAGTCTTTTGAGCTTGGATAATCCCTTCTGCGATTTTTTCCTCCTCAACTTCTGTGGCTCCTGCCTCTATCATAACGATTCCCTCTTCTGTACCCACGACCACCATGTCGAGACGGCTCTCTTCGAGCTGTTTTACAGTGGGGTTGATAACAAATTCATTATTGATATAGCCGACTTTTACTGCTCCTATCGGGGTTGTGAACGGGATGTCAGAAAAATAAAGGGCGGCCGAAGCTGCGATAATACCGAGGGTGTCAGGTTCATTCTCTAGATCAGCAGAGAGGAGAAGGGCAACGATTTGAGTATCATAATGATATCCCTCTGGAAAAAGAGACCTCACAGGTCTATCTATTAAACGGCTGACAAGAATTTCCCTTTCTGAGGGTCTCCCTTGTCTTTTAAAGAAGCCCCCAGGAATTTTTCCTGCAGCATACGTATTCTCTCTGTAATCCACTATCAAGGGGAGAAAATCCTTCTCCTCCTTCATTTCTTTCTTGGAGGTTGCTGTGACAAACATGATCGTATCTCCGTAGCGGAGAAATGCTGAACCATCAGCCTGTTTGCCAATCTTGTCTATTTCTAAAGATAGAGTGCGGTTATTTATTTCTATGCTGGTTTTGTTATCAGACATTTTCACTCCGAGACCTTAGCCTATTTTCTGAGCTTTAGCTTTTTGATCAGATTTTCGTATCGACTTGGGTCTTGTTTTTTTAGGTATTCAAGGAGTCTTTTTCTCCTCCCAACCATTTTCAAAAGGCCAGTCCGGGAGTGGTGATCTTTTTTATGTGCTGAAAAGTGTTCAGTTAAATAATTTATTCTGTTGGTTATAAGAGCTATCTGGACCTCTGGTGAACCTGTGTCAGAAGGTTTAATCTTGTTTTCTTTGATGATTTTTATTTTTTCTTGCTTACTCAGTGTCAAATTCTACTCCTTAGGAATTATTTTGTAATAGTAGCAAAAAAGCCAAGGAATGTAAATCATTATTTATCTATAGCTTTAAAGACAAAACGGAGAATACGAGGAGTTTTATCAAGCTATCATTGCCCGATCATCAAGGTCTGGCATCTTTAAAGGCCTTACATATCTATTAGTCGAGTGAGCGGAAAAGTAGTAGCAACCTTGAGTTGTTTTTATTTACTAACAAATTCAAGTGTTAGACTTGGTTTAACGCTTTGTATATTCTATTTTAAGGAATCTAGATAATTTTTTCTTATGATAAGTTGTCGTGCATATTTAGAATCAAAGCCTCCCATTTTGCTCTTGACTTCTTCTAGCTTTGATTCGATCTCGGCAAGGGTCATTTTGTTTATCTTTTTTTTCTTGATAGGGGAAGCAGAGGGCGCAGCTTCAGGTTTTTCTGGCTCTGGAGGTTTTTCTACCTCAGCTGGCTCTTCTGATACTGCGGGTGCTTCCGCCTCGGAGGGCATTTCTGGTTCAGCAGGCGCTTCTAGCTCAGCAGGTTCTCCTACTTCAGGTGGCATTTCTGCTTCGGCTGCTTCTTCTGGCTTTGGTAGCTCTTCCACCTCAAGCTTTTTTTCAGGCTCAGCTGGCACTTCTTCCCCTGGAGGTGCTCCTGGCTCTTCAGGTTTTTCTAGCTCTACGGGCTTTTCTGCTTCAGCTGGTTCTTTAGGTTCTGGTGCCTTCTCTGGTTCGGGAAACTCTTCTGCTTCAAGCGGTTTCTCTACTTCGGGTTGTTCTTTTATTTCTTCGGGTTTTCCTACTTCAGCTTGAGGCTCAGCCTCGGGAGGCTTTTCTAATTCGGGCATTTTTTCAGGCGAAGGAGGAACTTCTGGTACAGGGGGCATTTCAGGCTCAGGCGGGACTTCTGGTTTAGGCTTTTTTTCTGGCTTTTCTGCTGGTATCTTTATTTCAGGTTTAGCTTTTTCTTTTTTCTCTTTTTTAGGTTTTTCCTTTTTTGCCTTTTCTGCAGGAAGTTTTTCTTTCTTAACTTTCTCTGCGGGGGACGGTTTTGCTTTTTTTTCTTTTTTCTCAGCCTTAGGAATAGCTGCGGCTTTTGCTTTCACCTCTTTCTTCTTTTTTGGTTCTGGTGATCCTTTTTTCTCTTTTGTTTTTTTCTTTTTTTCCTTTTTCTCTTCAGCCATTTTATATCCTTTTAGATTCAGTACAAATCATCGAAAATGAATATCTCTCCTGTAGATTATCAAAATTCAGGGCAGGAGAGCAATTGTTTTTTTGAGCGTACGTTTCCAAACAATAGTGGTCGCGAATAGTAAATTGGGGAACTCCCCAAGAATATTGCACAAGAATAAGGAATTTAGTATATTCATTGAACATGTATGTCTTCTATTCAATCCTCCTCTTTATATATCTTTTGGTTTATATCCCGGTCTATTTTGTGCGAGTAAAATTATTAAGAGGAGAAAGCCTTTTTCTGAGAGATAGATTGGGACAGAAGCTTAAGGATGAGGGCACCCAGAAAAATTCACTTTGGATCCATGCTGTTTCAGTAGGGGAGGTTCTCTCGCTCCAGAATTTAATCAAAAAAATTAAGGAGAAGCACCCTGCTTGGACCATTCATTTTTCTACCCTCACCAACACAGGCATGAGAGTGGCCAAAGAGAAATTAACTGATGCGGATAATATATTTTTTGTTCCCTTAGATTTCAAGCATATCGTTCGTAAGTTTTTTAATATTCTTAGACCAAGAGTATTTGTCTTGGCTGAGTCGGAATTGTGGCCCAACCTCTTAAGAGAAGCAAAAAGACAGAAAAAAGGCGTTCTCCTCATTAACGGCAGAATCTCTTCCCGCTCTTTTAAAAGGTATTCCAGGTTTAAGTTTGTAGCGAAAAAAATACTAAAGAACATAGATCGTTTTCTTGTTCAGACTGAAAAAGACAAGGAAAACCTTGAAAGAATAGGCGTAAATTCGGGAGTGGTCGAGGTTGTCAGCAACTTGAAATCAGAGATTGATCTGCCCATCTTGACTGAAGAAGAGCTTCAAAAGTTAAAAAATAATCTGAGCATTCCCGCAACAAAAAGAGTAATAGTAGCTGGGAGCACTCGAAAAGGAGAAGAGAAGCAATTGATAGAAGCCTATTCAAGAGCCAAAAACATGGAAGAAAATCTCCTGATGATTTTGGCGCCTCGTCACCCTGAAAGGTTCGATGAGGTGGAAAGACTTTGTAAGGATTTTCCGTTTAAAGTGATGAGGAGAACTGAAGTTTTGCCTGGTAAGCGATGGGATATATTGATCCTGGATACAATAGGTGAGCTGGCTCATTTTTATGCTCTTTCTGATGTTTCTTTTGTTGGAGGGAGCTTGGTGCCTTGGGGAGGTCAAAATTTGCTCGAGCCAGCATTCTACAAGAAACCCGTCTTTTTTGGACCCCATATGGAGAATTTTGCTTATTTAGCTGAGAAATTTATCCAATCCGGAGGAGCCCGGATAATAAACAACAATAAAGATTTGGATGAGATGTTCCTGATTCGAGACGAGAAATCCCTGGCGAAAATGGGAAAGAGTGCCAAGGAAACCTTAAATTCATTACAGGGAGCAACAGAAAAAACAATCAAAGCTATAGAAGCAATGATGGCAGATTCTTAACGAAAAGGTTAGATGAATAACCTTCCCAAAAGTCTGTGTGTTTTCATCCTGATGGGGGTCTTATTTTTTTCTCCCTTTCAGAATATTCTCTTTGCAGAGGCATCATCGGATGAAGACAAACTCAACAAGGAATTCTTGCAAAATTTTGGAAGTGATTTTGTCGATGTTCTTGTTTCGCCTAAAAACTGGAAGGGAAAAGATTTCTTAAATTTATCAGCCGTCATAGGGACAGGACTCCTTCTTTATGCTGTTGACCAGGATATTCAGCAATGGGTGCAGGATCATCGCAGTTCATCATCCGAGGATATTTTTAAAGCCGTTACTCACCTTGGCGACGGAGTCGTTTTACTCGGTTTTATGACAGCTTTATATGTTTCAGGTGAGGTTTCTGACACCAACAGCTTGAGGAAGACAGCTCTGTTAAGCCTGGAAAGCTGGGTGACAACAGGGATAATTGTCAGAGGCTTAAAGTCTGTTGTAGGTAGAGCTCGGCCCTGGACAGGTGAGTCCAGTCACAGTTTTCATCCGTTCTCCACCAGGTCAAGCTTCGCTTCTTTTCCTTCTGGTCATGCTTCTTCGGCATTTGCAGTGGCCGCAGTAATTGCTGATCAAGCGAAGAAAGTTTATATCGATATTCTTGCCTACAGCCTGGCAACTCTGGTTGCAATATCGAGGGTTCATATCGATAAACATTGGGCATCCGATGTTCTGGTAGGCTCTGCTATCGGCTATTTTGTTGGCAAAAAAATCTGTGCCTTAGACGGGGATCGGGATTCAAATAAAGTGAAGCTTAGCTTTCAATTATCTCGACAAAGGCAAGCCTTTTCTCTTACATTTTCCTTTTAAATAAGTTCACAAGCTAAATCCAATCCGGACGGAGTCTGCCTTAAGGAATAATAAAACTTACAAAAACCTACTCTTATTCCGTTTTGTCCTGGTTCTGTTTATTTCACCCAAACATATGTCAGTTATAAAAGTTGCCAATGTCTAATCTCTTTATCGATAACTCTAGACATCTTTTCATTGATTTTATATATTACAGACACTTCTGTTTTTAAGGAGAAGATATGAAAAAGACAATCACTCGAAGAAATTTCTTAAAGAAATCGTCAAAATTCGTTGCAGCAGCCGGCCTAGGTGGCTGCGGGATTCTGCTCAAAGGCTGCGCCCTAAAAAAAGATTTTGACCTCATTATAAGGGGAGGCTATATCATTGATGGAACAGGAGGAGAGGTGTTCGAAGCTGATATCGGAATCAGCGGAGATTACATAAAAGAGATAGGGCAAATCCTGAGTGTTAGAGGAAAGTCTGTAATCGAAGCTAAAGACCTTGTTGTCTGCCCTGGTTTTATAGATGCTCATGATCATACTGATGTCGGGCTCTTGGCCAATCCCAAAGCAGAAAGTTCAATAAGGCAGGGGATCACCACTCTCGTCAGCGGAAATTGTGGAAGTTCGGCTTTTCCTGTAGCCGAGGAAATTTTTGAAGAAACCAAAGAAAATTTAAAAGAGCTTCTCCAGCTTGATTTAACCTGGAGAGATATCAACGGCTTTTTCTCAAGAATTGAGGAGAAGGGGATAGCCTTGAATTATTCTAGTTTGGTCGGGCATGGTGAAGTCAGGGGAGCTGCGATGGGATTCAATGACCGCCCGCCAAGCCAGGAAGAGCTCGAGAAAATGAAGATGATGGTAGGCGAGAACATAGAGAATGGAGCCATAGGATTATCCACTGGGCTTGAGTATTCACCAGGAAGTTATGCAAAACCTGATGAGATAATCGAATTATGCAAGGTTGCTGCCCAAAAGGGCGGAGTTTATGCCACTCATATGCGGGATGAGGGAGATAAATTGATCGAGAGTCTTGATGAGTCAATCGAGGCTGCCCGCGCAGCTGGCGTGAGTCTTCAGATCTCGCATTTTAAAATAGCCAATCCTCGCAATTGGAATAAGATTGATGCTGCTTTGGCTAAGATTGAAGAGGCAAAGAATAATGGCGTTTCGATCTTCTGTGATAGATATCCCTATATAGCTGGTTCAACCGGGCTAAGCTATTATTTTCCTCTTTGGGCAAAGCAGGGAACGACTGCTGAGTTTTTGGCCAGACTGAAAGATCCAGCGCTCCAAGAACGCCTCCAAGCTCATCTCGCCGAGCAGAAAAAGAAATTAGAATCGTGGGACAAGGTGGTTATCTCATCTGTAGTGACCGAGGAAAACAAAAAATTTGAGGGCAAGAGTGTTCTGGCAGGAGCTAAGGAGACAAGAAAAAGTCCTTATGATTTTATGAAAGATCTCCTGATAGAAGAGAAAAGCCGAGTTGGTATGGTTACTTTCATGATGACGGAAGAGAATTTAAGGAGAATTCTGGCACATCCGCTCGTGGGAGTTGGAACAGATGGCTCGGCGGTTGCCCCTTATGGTCTGTTGCGCAGAGGAAAGCCACATCCTCGGCATTATGGTACTTTTCCGAGAGTTTTGGGAAAGTACGTTCGAGAAGAAAAAATTTTTCCTATGCCTGAAATAATGAAAAAAATAACTTCTATCCCTGCTCAAAAATTTGGCTTTGGAAAAAGAGGAACTCTGAAGAGCGGATATTTTGCTGATATCGTCATATTCGATCCAGATAAAGTTATTGATAAATCTACTTGGACTGATCCCCATCAATATCCGGAGGGAATCGAGTATGTTCTGGTCAACGGAAGAGTAGTTATCAAAGAAGGTGAACATACCGGAGATTTGCCTGGAAAAATCTTGAGAAAAGAGAAAGTTTGATACTCTTGTTTCCATTCCAAGGACCTTTTATTTCAATCAACCTATATTGGATTCGCTTTTTCTGCGTGAGGAATGGCCAGATAAATTTAAAATGCTAGTATTAGGCTTATTGCAATTGTAAAACAATGAAAAAAGTCTTCTTGTTTTTTCTTCTTTTTATTTACCTGAATCCGGTTGATCTTTTTTCTCTGCATGAAGAGCAGTTGTTAACTCCGTCCGGAGTGGCTGTTGATATTATCTACCGAGCTTTCGAACCTGGTGAAATCGTTGTTGTGTCCATAAAAGATGACTCGAGTATAAAGGATGCTTGGATTCGATTCTTAGATAGAAGATACACTATGGGAAAAAGCGAAACGAACCCGGGGCTTTTGGCTTTTATGGGCCTCGACCTTGGTCTTGAACCTGGCTCCTATGATATAGATATTTTCATAGATAAAGCATCTGGCGAAAGGGAGTATACAAAAAAGCAAATTTTTGTTCTTGCCAAGGAATTTCCTTTAAGGAAATTGTGGGTAGATGAGAGATTCGTAACTCCTCCACCAGAATTCCATGAGAGAATAAGAAGGGAAGGAGAAATATTAAAAGTTATTTATGGGATAACCACTGATCAATGGCTAGGTGAAGGTTTTTTTATCCTTCCTTCTTCTGGAACAGCCATGCCCAATTTTGGCGAAAGGAGAATCTTTAACAACAAGCCTCGTTCATCGCATAAAGGAATTGATATCAAGGTTCCCTATGGAACACCTGTTAAAGCAGCTAATTCGGGAAGAGTTGTCCTTGCGAGCGATCTCTACTTTGCCGGAAAAACAGTCATTATAGACCACGGAATGAGTGTCTTTACAATGTACTGCCATTTTTCAAAAATCAGGGTAAAGAGAGGCTTGCTTGTCGAAAAAGGAGAGATTATTGGAGAAATTGGAGCCACAGGCAGA
>WVZK01000047.1:31085-42485 GCA_011772475.1 Candidatus Aminicenantota bacterium
TGAGCCTCACTTTCGAATAATAGGGGTCAGGTCTTTCAAACTTTCATTTCAAAAGAAGAACCCTCTGCTGGCTTCGCCTTGGTTGATTGCCTACCTTGTACAGTTTAAAATGTGAAGGGAGGATGGACATGGCTTATAACGAAAAGCTGGCCCAGCGAGTTCGAAAAACTCTAGCAGCTCATCCGGGGATAATTGAGAAGCGTATGTTCGGTGGCCTTGCTTTCATCATCCAAGGTAATATGTTCTGTGGTGTGCTTAACGAGGACCTTATTGTTCGCACAGGCCCTGAAGGTTATGAAGGAGCACTGGCCGAACCTCACGTACGGCCGATGGACTTCACGGGCCGACCCATAAAGAGTATGGTGTTCGTAGGTCCAAAGGCATACCGATCGGATGAAGGACTCAATAAATGGATTCAACGTGGATTGGAGTTCGCGCGGTCACTGCCACCGAAATAATTTCACCAACAAACATATATTTACTTCAAGTACTTTTCGAGCCATTCATGAACAGTTTTCCACCAGAGTTCCGCGTTTTGTGGCTTCTGGACAAAATGGTCCTCATCGGGAAAATAAAGCATTTTTGACGGGACTCTCATCCTCTGGAGAGCTGTAAAAAATTGAAATCCCTGGGTGACAGGAACTCTAAAATCGTTCTGACCGTGTATAACAAGACAGGGAGTTTTAAAGTTCTTGACATAGAAGCTTGGGGACCATTTTTCGTACATTTCCTTGTTGGTCCAGGGAGTTCCCCTTAAATCCCATTCCGGAAACCAGAGTTCTTCAGTCGCACCGTGCATGGAGCGCAGGTCATAGACTCCAGCATGTGAAATGAGACAGTTGAACCTGTCGTTATGGCCTTCAATCCAGTCGATCATGTAACCTCCGTAAGAAGCTCCCGCTGCTCCCAGCCTGTTCTTGTCGATGTAATCATGCTCTTTGAGAAGATAATCCAAACCTCGCATAATATCTTCATAAGGATTTCCTCCCCAGTCTCCGCTTATTGAATCTGTGAATGATTGACCGTAGCCAGTACTGCCGTGGAAGTTAATCATTGCCGTCACATAACCTGGCGCAGCAAACATCTGGGCATTCCAACGGTAATGGAAATTGTCAGACCAGGCTCCTTGAGGGCCTCCGTGGATGAGCATAACCAACGGGTATTTTTTTGCTGCATCAAAGAAAGGAGGTTTGACCAGAAAACCGTGCACTTTGTCTCCCTCTGCTCCCTCGTACCAGAATTCCTCAGCGCCATTCATCTCAAGTTTTGAGAGAAGTTTGCTGTTCATCATAGTCAGTTGATTCAGCTTCTTTGTTTTTAGATCAAGGGAGAATATTTCTGCAGGTTGATTGATGGCTTGTTTGAGGAAGACAAGCTTTTTTCCGTCAGGAGTAAGGCAGAATGAACCAATGTAGTGACCTTCAAGAATTCTCTCTATCTTTTTGTTTTTGAGCGAAATTCGGGCTAAAGATATTCGGCCCTTTTCTTGAAAGGTGATAAAGAGAGATGCGCTGTCAAGAGACCAGAGAATTTCATTCACTGATCGATCCAACTTCTCTGTTAGGTCTGTTTTGTTCTGGTTTTTCCGTTCAAAGAGAATAAGGCTGTATTTGTCTGCTTCAAACCCTGCCCTGGCCATTGCTCTGTAGGCTAAAAACCGTCCATCTGGAGAGTAATGAGGAGAGTTGTCGTTAGCTTTGTTTTCTGTGATTTTTTCAATCTTTCCTCCTTGGGCAGATGTTACGAAAAGATCGTTGTTGGTTCCAAGCGAAATCTTCAATTCCGGGTCAATGTTTCGAACAAAGCAGATTTTTTCGCCTTCAGGAGAAAAGGCGTAGTCGTGGCTGCTTCCTAAAGAGATTGGTGGAGTGTCGAAGTCACCTGGCGTGACATCGACGGCTTTGCCTCCTTCAGCCGGGATGATAAAGAGATGGCTTCTTTTTCCATCACGCCATGAATTCCAGTGCCTGAAAAGAAGCTGGTTAAAAACTTTGGCCTTAACCAAACTTTCCTCTTTCTTTTTCTCCTTTTCTTTGTTGCATTCATCGCTCTTGCAATCCGGGTAGACAGAAGAGACAAACGCCAGGTGTTTTCCGGTCGGGGACCAGATAACGCCGCTGGCTCCAGTAGAAATAGTGGTGAGTTGATAAGCTTCTCCCCCTTTGGGATCGATCATCCATATTTGGGGGGATCCTTTTCTTGTTGATATAAATGCAATTTTCTTCCCATCCGGAGACCAGCGCGGGTTGTTGTCAGCTTTAGGGCTAGAGGTAAGTCTCCACGGCTCTCCTCCTCTTGAAGGAATGACCCAGATGTCACTATTACTAGTGTTTTCTTCTTTATTCATCTCTGTGACTACAAAAGCGATTAAATCTCCGTTAGGTGAAACTTGAGGATCACTGACTCGCTTGATGCTGATGAAGTCGTCAAAAATTATAGCTTTGGTAGTGGGAGCAGTCTCGCTGTGTGAAGTTATAAATAAAACCGCCAAGGAGAATACGAAAAATATGAATAATTTTTTCATTTTCCCTCCTATTTTTTATATTCAAAAGATACTCCTACTTAACATAATTTCTTACATATTTTCAATAGGGATTAGATCATGAGTCTTGAATTTTTTGCTTTGATATCCCATTGACATACTCTTGCTTCGTTTCTATAGTATAGGCTTATTATGAGGAACATAAGTGGATAACGATATAAGCCTCGCCAAGAGTTCTCCTTTGGTACGAAGCATTAAAAAAGCTTATAAGTCTGGTCAGGAAGATGAAGCCTTAGACCCGATAATCATGGCTGATCCCACAGGCCAACCTCTGGGAAGGCTGGAGAACGGAGATTACGTCATTTTTTATGACATTCGAGGCGAGAGAGAAGTAGAACTATCAGAGTGTCTAGTGAACAGAGATTTTAGTCATTTCCCCGTAAATAAAGATCTTCATTTGAATTTTGTGACCATGATTGAGTATGATTCCTCCTTAAAGGCCAGAGTAGCTTTTCCTCCCGAAGGGAAAATCAAGAATACTTTGGCTGAGGTTCTTTCTAAAGCAGGGTTAGGCCTCCTCAAGATTTCCGAATCTGAAAAAGAAATTCATGTCGGTTTTTTCATGAACGGCAAAAGTAATGAGGTCTTTCCCGGAGAGGAAAGGATAGTAGTCCCTTCACCCGAAGCTGTTTCCTCTTATGCTCTGAAGCCCGAGATGAGTGCCAGTCAAGTTGCAGAAAAAGTTTCTCTAAAGCTTAATGATCCCCCTTATCGAGTTATTGTAGCTAATCTGGCAAACGTGGACGTTTTGGGACACATCGAGGATAAAGCCGCAGTGCTCAAAGCTGTGGAAGAAGTTGACCGGCAGCTAGGAAAGATCATCGAAGATTGCCGCACCCAGGCCGTTACACTCGTCGTCACGTCAGATCATGGAACAGTGGAGGAATGGCTCTATCCGGACGGCACAGTAAACACCGGGCATACGAAGAATCCAGTTCCTTTTGTGCTTGCCGATTTTTCTGCTGAAGCACCGGAGCGGTGGAATCTGAAAAAGGGGGGCGAGCTTGCTGATGTCGCTCCAACTCTATTGGCCTTGCTGGAATTGGCTAAGCCGCCTGAGATGAGCGGCGAGAGCTTAATTCTCAATTTCCCTGACGAGGAAAAGGCAGAGAGAAGAGTACTCCTCCTGATCCTGGATGGATGGGGAATGAGAGAAGAAAAAGAAGCAAATTTAATTGCTGAAGCTCGGACTCCAAACTTTGATAGACTGTTGGCTCGTTTTCCCCACGCACTGCTCAAAGCCTCTGGAGAGGCAGTGGGAATGCCAGCCAACACAGTGGGCAACTCTGAAGCCGGGCATCTTCATCTGGGGGCAGGAAGGCGGATCCTGCTTGATCGGGTTAGGATAGATAGAGCTATACAGGAGGGGAGCTTTTTCCGCAACGATGCTTTTCTCTGGGCCATGCAGGGAGCTAAAAAAGAACATAAATCTCTTCATCTTCTAGGAATTGTCTCCAAGTACAGCTCACACGGCACAATCAAACATCTTTTTCCTTTGCTTCGCTTGGCCAAAGAGCTCGATGTGAAGCCAGTCTTCATTCATTCTTTGATAGGTCGAAGAGGTGAGAAGCCTGAGAGCGGTGCGGCTTATGTAGCCAAAGTGGAGGAGATGTGCCGATCTCTTAGCGTCGGTCAAGTCGTCACCGTAATGGGAAGATTCTGGGCTCTGGACAGAGAGGAGAATTGGGACCGAGTGGAAAAAGCCTATAGAGCTTTAGTCTATGGCGAGGGAGTTCATGTTTCTTAGCACTCAGCTTGATCTAAGATTATACCCCCCACTATGGAAAAAGAAATCCTCAGGTCAAGAAACTTTTGCTTGAAAATTATCGTATTTATTTAAAGAATTAAGGATAATGTATTTTGGATAATACATAGAAGATGAGTATTGAAGTTAAGGATATCCATTTCAGTTACGGTAAAATTAAGGCTCTGGAGGAAGTAAGCCTTGATTTGCCTCAAGGAGCCGCCGGGCTTTTAGGCCCTAACGGCGCTGGGAAGAGCACCCTTATTCGCATCCTGCTTGGATTTCTTTCTGCAGATGAAGGAGGAGGTCGTGTTCTGGGCTATGACATCAAAGATGAACAGACTGAGATAAGGCGCTATGTGGGTTATATGCCCGAGGACGACTGTTTCATTCCTGGGTTGGACGCAGTTTCCTTTACATCATATCTTGGCGAGCTATCGGGAATGCCTCGTCAGGAGGCCATGAAACGCGCCCACGAGGTCCTTTATTATGTGGGCCTTGAGGAGAGCCGTTACCGTAATTTAGAGACTTATTCTTCAGGGATGAAACAGAGACTCAAGCTTGCTCAGGCGATTGTCCATGATCCTAAACTTATTTTCCTCGATGAGCCCACAAGCGGTTTAGATCCTCAAGGAAGAAATGAAATATTGGAACTTATAATGGATATCTCCTCAAAGAAGGATATTCAAGTCTTGATCTCTTCTCACATTCTCCCTGATATAGAATTGACCTGCAAGTATGTTGTGATCCTAAACAAAGGGAAGCTTGCTGCCCAGGGTGATATCAGCGAGCTCAAAGAGATAAGAGATCTTTATGAAATGAAGATAAAAGGTGAAGCAGGGGGCTTCCTCCAAAAGCTGAAAGCTTTGAAATGTAAAGTGGAGGAAACCGAGGACGGAATTCTGAAGGTTTATTGGCCTCCAAAACAAGACAAGCAGGAGATTTTCAGGATAGCTGCTGAAGAAAAGATTCAATTAAGACATTTTGTAAAGAGCGAGACTTCTCTTGAAGATTTATTTGCTCAAGTGGTAGGAGTGGATTAGTGACTATCAAAGAAAAAGGTTATTCACACTGGGATGGAGAGTTTCTTGTCAGAAAATTCCCTTGGTGGCCAATCACCAGATATGGGATTAGATTAACCTTCCAGAGAAAGTTCTTTAGATTGGCCTTCCCCCTGAGCCTTCTTCCTGCCGTATTTTTTCTAGGATTAATATATGTTTCAGAGAGATTGGAAGATTTCCCTTTCTTGAAAGGAGAAATCGTACAGTTGCTGGAGATTAGCCCAAACTTTTTTAAAACGTATCTTACTCAGGGTTTTATGCTTTTTATAATGCTGATGATAGTGATTTTCTGTGGTGCAAGTCTTATCAGTGATGACCTCAAGCATAATTCTCTTCAGCTCTATTTTTCTCGGCCGCTGAAGAAAAAAGACTATTTTTTGGGTAAGATCGCTGTTATTGTTTTTTTCTTATTCATCATTACCCTGATTCCTGGCCTTGTCTTTTTTATCATGAAGCTTGTCTTCTCTGGAAGTCTCAAATTCTTTCTCTCCTATCCCTGGCTTCCTCTCTCAATCATCGGCTACTCGCTTATCCTTACAGGATTTTTCTCGTTTTATACACTTTTCCTCTCCTCTTTAAGCAAAAACAGGAGACTGGTGGCTATTCTTATTTTTGGAATTTACTACCTTTCTGAAATTGTTTATTTGATTTTCCGCTCGGAATTCAGGAGCCATTATGTTTCGCTTGTATCCCTGAGAGCAAATCTGCAGCAGGTTGGCGCCCATATTTTTGGCCAGAAAACTCCGTTTGATATTTCCTGGATTTTTTCGTTCTTAGTTCTTTTGGGCATTTGTGTTTTTGCTGGCTTTATTTTGAAAAGCAAAGTCAAGGGTGTTGAGATTGTAAAATGAAACCGATTATCGAAACCAAAAGCCTTTCCAAATGGTACGGGAATGTTCTGGGATTGAGTGATGTCACCCTGCAGATTGAGCCTGGAATAGTAGGAATTCTGGGACCGAACGGTGCAGGAAAATCCACTTTTTTAAAGCTCATAACCGGGCAGATAAAGCCAAACATTGGTATTGTTAGAGTTAAGGGGCAAAAGGTTAGGAATAATTACCATTTATTCTCCATTATAGGATTCTGTCCAGAACGGGATTTTTTCTATGAAGAAATGACAGGATGGCAGTTCATCATAAGCCTTTTAAAGCTTCATCATTTTTCGCCATCAGAGATAGAATCGAGGGCTCAAAAGGCTCTGGAAATCGTTGAACTGGTTGAAGATAAAGACAGAGTCATCAGGTCTTACAGCCGTGGCATGCGCCAAAGGTTGAAAGTTGCGCAGGCCATCGCCCATGATCCTGAAATTATCGTCCTTGACGAACCCTTAAGCGGCCTTGATCCTCTGGGAAGGCGGAAGATTATTCACCTTATAAAATCCTATAAGGGCGAGGGAAGAACGATTATCGTCTCCAGCCATGTCCTGCCTGAAATCGAAGCTATGACCAAGCGGATTATTCTTATCCATCAGGGTAAAATTTTTGCCCAAGGTGATATTCACTACATCCGCGACCTGATAGATACCCATCCTCATATTATCTCTATTAAGTGCAGCGATGCCCGCATGCTCGCCTCGAAATTCATCCATCAAGACTATGTTTTGAAGGTGCATTTCAGCTCGTCCAATGATTCTCTTCTTATCGAGACCAATAACAGGGATAAGCTATTCAGCCTATTGCCTTCTCTTTTTATCGAGAACAAAATCGAAGTGGACGAAATAACCTCACCTGATGATAACCTTCAGGCCGTTTTTGACTATTTAGTAGGAAAGTAGGATGATTCAAAAAAACACGGGGAAATTGTCTTTTTTCTTAAGCTCAGTGAAAAATGTATACTCCATCTTCTTGTTCATGGGAAGAAGAGCGAAAAAAACAAAAATCTTTTTCTTGTTAAGTTTTTTGCCGGTTGTGATTGCCTTTATTATCAAATTCAATCAAATTTTTTCGGGCCGTGGCAACGTCAGGGGAATTTATATATTTTCCAACTTGATTATAGTTTTCTATCTTCAATTCCTTATCCTAATCCTGGCACTTTTTTTTGGGACTTCGGTTGGCTCAGAGGAAATTGAAGGGCAAACTCTGACCTACTTGACGACACGTCCGATTCCTAAATCTGCTATCATCCTCGGAAAGTATTCGGCTTACACGACTCTGGTTATAATTATGATGGCGGTTGGGGTGCTTTTGTCGTTTTTTATATTAAATTTAAATAATCTGGGTAGATTTTCTCTGTATAAGATTCTTGTAAGAGATGTGGTTGTTTTAGCCTTGGGCATTATCTGCTACACAGCGTTTTTTACTTTTATCGGGACTTTTCTGAAGAAGTCTATTTTAGTCGGGCTTGTTTTTAGCTTTGGCTGGGAAAACGTTATCCAATATTTTCCGGGTTCTACCCAGCGCTTTTCAATCGTTCACTATCTAAAATCTTTGCTGCCAGTTCCAAGAACTGGAAGATTTTCTTTTCTGATGTTCAGGCTAGAGCCAAGCCCTGATGGCCTGGCCATCTTCATGCTTTTCCTTATCACCGCCATTTTTC
Organism: Candidatus Aminicenantota bacterium; assembly: GCA_011772475.1. GTDB lineage: Bacteria > Acidobacteriota > Aminicenantia > Aminicenantales > Aminicenantaceae > SOIV01. The sequence goes on from WVZK01000047.1 coordinate 38,968, forward strand.
TCAGTCTAGCTTGCTTTCTTTTTTCCTATAAGGAATATATTCTTGAGGATTAATAGAGTTGTATTCCAGACCACAAAGGCGGGAAAATCGAGTAGAGAAAACTATTAAAATTCCTTTTTTTCCTCTTTTGTCTTCTCCATTTTGAGTTTCTCAATGATAGTCTGAGGAAGATCTTCAGGAAAGCTGGTGTAGATGTTTACATGATCTGGGAAAGAGGTAATCTCTATCCTATCCAAAATCTCTGCCATGTTTAAATCCTGAATCTGAATCAAGGCTGCCATATCTTTATAACCGTTTAAGTTATCAGCCAGCTCTTGGTTCTTGGTCGGATCGCTACTCATGATATTTATGTCAGCAATGATGTTTGCGTTTTTATAGTCAAGAGAAATAGAGGCAGCATTGATTGCTTCCAGGATGACGAGTTCAGGCCTTGCCGATATTGCCTCTTTTATCGCTTTGTCAGGGATAAGAGCCGCCCCCCAAAATATCGCTTTCTTGTCAATTTTATTAAGCAGAGAGGAAAGGTTTTCGTTTTTTAAAACACTTTCATTCTTTTTAGTTATAACATCTATCACGGACTTGAGTGCACTTTTATTGCCTGCGGCTATGTTAGACTTGTCCAGAAAAGCAAAACTTTCTCCTCCTTCATATTTTTCACCATGCTCTTTTCTTTCCTCCCCGTGTTCTTCTTCTTCACATTCTTCTTTGACTGTATAGATAGTATAGCCGTTATATTTTTCTTCGATCAGTTGATGTTCTTCTTCCTCTTCCTCTTCCTCTTCCTCTTCCTCTTCCTCCTCTACTTCAGCTTGTTTCTCATGTTCTTCTTCTTTTTCTTTTGCTATTTCTTCTTTAATCATAGAGAGCAAAAGATCTTTGTCATAGGTAAGGTTTATGATTGCAACGCCTTCCTCATTCCCCATTTCTGTCTCTCCTATTATTGCCGCAACGATGAAATTGATATCCTTCTCGGGATCGATTCCAGTTTTTTCTTTAAATTCCTCAAGGCCAGTTAGTTCGTCTGATTCCTCATCGCTTTCTTTCTCTTTCATTAGATTATTTATAAACTCTATGGCCAGCATTCTATGTATATCGAGATAGAAGACAGCCATCACGTCCTTAGGTACGAGCTTGAGTGCGTTTTCAGCATCGGCAGGGCCAACTTTCGAGACAAACAAACCTTCTTCGCATGATGTAAAAGAACACAGAGCGAATATCACCATAATTCCGATGATTGCAAATTTTTTCATTTTTTTTCCTCCTTTATTAATTAATAAATTTTTTAAGAAACCCTAAAGCTTTAAGCACTATACCAAAAAATTCCTGATTTGGGCAAATACTTTTGCTGGCGATAATACTTAATAGGGTGACAGGCGCTATTTTCGTAACAAAGAGGACATTTTCAACTTGTGGACAGGACATCTACAAATGGGGTCTGACCCCAATTTTTTGGTCCCAATTTTTCCGAGTATCAGAAACTGGAGGAAGCATCAGAAAATGGGGCCTGTCTCCCTTTTTATTAATCAATTTTTTCCTTGCAGCTTACTCCTTGGATTTTATCCTAGATTCACTAGTTTAATACGAAAAAAAAGTCCTAAAAGTTTTTAAAAAATTCAATTTTCTGTTATAAATTGAGAGAAAATGCACGTTAATATTCAGATCGGAAAGGAGGAATAATGTTCAAAAAAAGAAGTAGGGTACTTCTCGCATTTTTTCTTATTTTTGCGCTCCTTCCCCCTCTATCAGGGAAAGAAGAAATGCCTTCTATTCTCAGCATGCGTGAAAGAAACGATGTTGTTAATAATTGGTTAAAGATTCGCCTTGAAACACTTCTTCCTGAGCTGATGCGGCAGGAGAACTTTGACATGTGGGTAGTTATCTGTCGTGAGTACAATGAGGACCCAGTCTTCTTTTCACTGGTACCTTTTAACTCTCTCGCGGCCCGTCGGCTGACAATGCTAGTCTTTTATGACAGGGGAGAAAAAGGTGTGGAAAGGTTGGCTGTCAGTCGTTACGGGATCAGAGATTTCTACGATGGAGTATGGCAGCCTGAAAAAATTGAGCAGTGGGAGTGCCTAGCAAAGGTTATAAAGGAGCGAAATCCCAAAAGGATAGGGATCAACGAGTCTGATACATTTGCCTTTGGCGATGGTCTTTCCTCCTCGCTGAAAAAAAAGCTCGTTCGGGCTCTTGGACCCGAATACTCTTCTCGACTCCATCAAGCAGAGAAACTCGCTGTCGGGTGGCTGGAGAGGAGAATACCTGAGGAGCTCGAGGTCTATCCTCATGTCGTGGCCATAGCCCATCGAATCATCGCCGAGGCTTTCTCTCGAGAAGTCATCACACCAGGAGTGACCACTACTCAGGATGTCTCCTGGTGGATCAGGGAAAGGTTCAAAGAACTTCGTCTGGGCAACTGGTTTCATCCTTCAGTTTCTATCCAGCGCTCTAAAAAAACGAATAACAGCGGGAATGTTATCCTAAGAGGAGATCTCTTGCACTGTGACGTCGGAATAACCTATCTCCGTCTTAACACAGATACCCAGGAACATGCTTATGTCCTTCGAGAGGGAGAAACAGATGCTCCTCAGGGTTTAAAAGAGGCGTTAAAGCAAGGGAATCGGCTTCAGGATATCTTAATCGGGGAGTTCAAGGAGGGAAGAACAGGAAACAAGATTCTTGCTGTTGCTTTGAAAAAAGCCGAGGAAGCTCGCCTGAAAGCCAGCATCTATACCCATCCGTTAGGCTTCCATGGTCATGCCGCAGGACCAACTATCGGCCTATGGGATAACCAGGTTAACGTTCCTGGGAAAGGGGATTACCGCCTCTACTATGACACCTGCTATGCAATTGAACTTAACATAAGAACAAACCTTGCCGAGTGGGGAGGCCAAGAAATTCGTATTGCTATGGAGCAGGATGCAGCCTTCACCAGAAATGGAGTTCACTTCATTGATGGACGTCAGACCAAGTTGCATATCATAAAATAAAAATAAAGATGAGTGTCCCTAAACGAGAATTTAAAAATTCTTTTCAGCAGCTTGTCAAAAGCCGGAGGAGTATCCGCCGTTATCTGGATAGGCCTGTTGAAAGAGAGAAAATTCTGACCTGCATTGAAGCTGCTAGGTTAGCGCCGTCCGCAGATAACGTCCAACCCTGGAGGTTTTTAATTCTTGATGATCCAGATCTTATTGCTCAATTTGCGAAAGAGGTTTTTTCAGGAATGTATTTCGTCAGCAAATTTGCTGCCAAGGCCCCGGTTATCATTTTGATACTAGCCCGGTTGGATATAATTGCCAATAGAATAGGGAAGCAAATACAGAACATCCATTATTACTACATTGATTCAGGCATAGCAGGTGAGCATATCGTGCTTCAAGCAGAGGAGCTCGGTCTGGGAACGTGCTGGATTGGCTGGTTCAATCCCAGAAAAGCCAGGAAATTTTTGAAGATTCCTCGTAAGTATAAGATCGTCTCGCTCATGGCTATGGGCTACTACGAGAAAAAACCCTCGAGAG
>WVZK01000116.1:0-910 GCA_011772475.1 Candidatus Aminicenantota bacterium
AAGTGATTACATTTTCGAAAAAATGATAACACTATAATATTCAAAATGCAAGAAAATAAAAAAGAAAAGAAGGGTCAGGTCTCAACATTCAACAAGTCTAGTCTTGCTGGACTCGTGGGAAAAATCGGGGTCATCTATAAAAAAGCTGGCTTTAAGGGGGGCATGTCTTTATTTTTGAATTATTGTTCAATTCCTTTTCTATGCTTGATGTCAAGAACAAACAGGGTAGTCGGTAAATACTTTCAAGGAGGATGAATGTGACTACCGAATATTCAATTAGTCCCCATGGTGAGAAGTTTCAATTGCCAGGACCCGACGACTATGGAAAGGAGTTTGAGGGCTTGAAGGCTCTCACACACAGAGGAGGGGTCGGGTCTTCATTCTTGACAAACATGCTTGGCAGTAAGATTCAGAAAGGCGAAGGAAGAAAGTATGAGAATATCTCAAGAGGACATGGCTGAATGATCACCCTTGATCTTAGATTTTTAGTCTCTTTATGACTCTTTCTAATAGTTTTCGGTCAATAACACGGAGGATCGTTACGACATCTCCCTGGATACGATATAAAGCTCTGAAATCTCCCGACCTTAGCCGATACACGGGTGGCCGGAATCTCCTCAGGCGCTTGATGCGAGTACCAAAAGGAAAGGGATTCGATTCAAGAGTCCTAAGGTCCCGGTGGATTTGATCCCTGGGCTCTTTCGACATGCTTTTAAGGTCAGAAATGGCGTGTTCTGTAAGGACTACCTTGAAATTATTCACCCAGATTCGCTAGATAATCATCAAGTGAGGTAACTTTTCCCGTTTGAATATCTTTTTCCGCTTGGACAATCATTTTCCGGATCTTTGGGCTGTTTTCCAGGACAAAATCCTCTAGATCATCCTCAGTCAAGGGTGTCAGGGAGGCGGC
>WVZK01000116.1:974-1172 GCA_011772475.1 Candidatus Aminicenantota bacterium
TTGGTCACTTTCACTAAATACCCCCTTTAAACAAAGGATTAATAGCTATTATAATAGCCTTTTATATAGAAGTCAAGGAAATAAACGCAGGTCGGCTGGTAGGATCAATGAGGTTGAGGGGGTTCCAGACAGCTGAAACCTTCCCTCTCAAAATCCTTATCGAAACAAAAAACGTCTTTCAAACCCAAATCACGCATC
>WVZK01000113.1 GCA_011772475.1 Candidatus Aminicenantota bacterium
ACTCGAACCAGGAACGGATGATCCAGAGTCATCTGTGTTACCATTACACCACTTCCCAGCACCTGGAATTTCGTCGGTGATATTATACTATAAAATATGGACATTGTCCTGAAGTGTCACTAATGTCTCTGAACGAAAACTAAATTGCTTGATCCTATGTCATTGCGAGGAGCAAAGTTATATTGTCATTGCGAGCGACCGGTGGGAGCGTGGCAATCTCATTCTTATATTAGATTGCTTCGTCGCTTCACTCCTCGCAATGACATGAGCCACGCAACTTTGGGAATAAGTCTATTTCTCGATTGTTTTGCTGATTTTGGCCCAAGTGTCGCGCAAGGATACAGTGCGGTTGAATACAGGTTTTTCTGCGGTAGAATCGGCGGTGTCAACACAGAAATACCCCAGTCTTTCAAACTGATATCGGCTTCCCGGCTTTGCCCCTTTAAGGCATGGTTCAGCTTTGCACGATGTTAGAGTTTCCAACGATTTAGGATTTAAGTTAGATTTATAATCAGTCCCCTCTTCTACATCGCTGGGATCTCTCTTTGTGAAAAGATTATCGTATAAACGCACCTCAGCCTCGATGGCATGTTTAGCTGACACCCAATGGAGTGTGGCTTTAACTCTGCGGCCATCAGGAGAACCGCCGCCTCGAGTTGCTGGATCATACCTGCAACGCAGTTCGACTACTTCACCAGTTTTTTCGTCCTTGATCACATCCTCACAAGTAATAAAATAGGCATAGCGCAAGCGGACTTCTCTCCCCGGAGCCAGGCGGAAAAATTTCTTTGGCGGCTCCTCACGGAAATCATCCTGTTCAATATAGAGCACGCGGGAAAAAGGAACTTTCCTCGTTCCCATGCTTGAATCCTCTGGATTATTGACAGCGTCTAACTCTTCTTCCTTATCTTCAGGATAGTTAACGATTACTACTTTAAGCGGGCGTAAAACTGCCATGACTCGCTGAGTTGTTTGGTTTAACTCCTCACGAACGCAATTCTCAAGCTGAACCAGATCTACAATACTGTTTGCCTTTGCCACTCCGATAATATCGCAGAATTGCCTGATAGACTCTGGGGTATAGCCGCGCCTTCGAAGTCCCGATAGAGTCGGCATACGGGGATCATCCCATCCGCAAACGAGCCCCTCCTCCACAAGTTCCAGGAGTCTTCGCTTGCTCATAATAGTATGACTAAGATTGAGCCGGGCAAACTCTATCTGTTGAGGATGATGAACCTTTAACTCATCAAGAATCCAATCGTACAAAGGACGGTTATTCTCAAACTCTAAGGTGCAAATAGAATGGGTGATCCCCTCAATCGAATCAGAAAGACAGTGGGTGAAATCATAGGTGGGATAAATACACCACGCATCACCCGTTCTGTAGTGGCGTTTCTTGCGGATACGATAGAGCGTTGGATCACGCATCAGCAAATTTGATGAGGTCATGTCGATCTTGGCCCGTAAAACGCGAGAACCATCCTCGAATTCTCCGGCCTTCATGCGCTCGAACAGATTCATGTTTTCCTCGACCGACCTGTTTCGGTAGGGACTCTCCTTTCCCGGCCTCGTCAATGTTCCACGGTATTCTCTTATCTCGTCCATACTCAAATCGCAGACATAAGCCTTTCCCTTTTTTACTAACTCGACCGCATAGTTATACAGCTGCTCAAAATAATCTGATGCATGATATAGACGGTCTTCCCAATCGAACCCAAGCCATTTTACGTCCTGCTTTATCGATTCCACATACTCCATCTCTTCGGTTTCTGGATTTGTGTCATCAAAGCGGAGGTTACACAGCCCTTTATAATCAGCGGCAAGGCCAAAATTGAGGCAGATAGACTTGGCGTGTCCGATATGAAGATATCCATTCGGCTCAGGCGGAAACCGGGTATGGACCCGCCCTTTATATTTATTGGTCTTCAGGTCATCATCAATAATATCTCTGATGAAATTTGATTTTGTCTCTGGCTTACTCATTTATGGATGCCTCTCATTCTCTTTATTACTCTTTCTTTGCCTAAAAGTTCCATTGTCTCAAAGAGCCCAGCTCCTCTAGTCTTCCCGCTTATGGCCATGCGAGTCGGATGGATAATATCCGCAGCTTTAAGCTCTCTCTCCTCAGCAATTTCACGGCATATTTTTTCTATATTCTCACGAGAAAAATCCTCAAGCCCTTCAAGTCGATCGGCAAAAATCTTTACGTTTTCCCTATTCCCCTCTTTTTCAAGATATTTCTTCTTGCCTTCTTCATCCACCGTAAAATCGTCCCTAAAAAACCAATCAGCAAGATCCCCTAATTCGCTTAAAGTCTTGATTCTTATTTTATAGAGGTCCACAAGTTTTGAGATGTATTCATCTGTGATCCCGGATATATCAAAGCCTGCGGTTAAAAGCTGATCCTTGATAAGCGGCAGTAATTCTTCTGTTTTATGCTTCATTATATACTCGCCGTTCAGCCATCTTAGCTTTTGAATATCAAACTTTGCTTGAACATCACTCATATCGTTTATATCAAACAACTTCACCGCTTCATCCAGAGAGAGAACCTCGCGGTCTTCGCCAGGAAACCATCCCAAAAGTATAAGATAATTTGCGAGAGCCCCGGGCAAAAAACCCTCTTTCTTATACTCTTCAACTGAAACACCACCATGCCTCTTAGAGAGTTTCGCTCCATCTTGACCCAAGATAAGCGGCATATGTCCAAATTTCGGTGGTGTAAGCCCCATAGCCTCGTAAAATAGTATCTGTTTAGGCGTGTTGGAAATATGATCATCTCCTCTAAGAATGTGGGTTATCTCCATATAAGTATCATCTACCACGCAAGCGAAATTGTAGGTAGGAGATCCGTCGGATTTAATCATGACCTGGTCTTTTATATCATCTGTATTAACAGCTATTTTACCGTGTATCATGTCATCGACTTCTACCTGGCGTCCTTTTTCCACTTTGAAGATTACGGCCTCACTTTCCTTGTAGGCGTTCCCCATGGCAAGTATCTCTTCCGCTTTTTGTCTGTAGACATCGAATCGCTGGCTCTGGCACAAAGGCTCCTCATCCCAGTCGATGCCTAGCCATTTAAGGTCTCCGAGAATCTCGTCGAGAAACTTTTTGCTTGACCTGACCTTGTCAGTATCTTCTATCCTGAGCAGGAATTTGCCGCCAGTATGCCGGGCATACAGCCAGTTAAAAAGCGCAGTTCTCGCACTTCCAAGGTGCAAGAATCCAGTCGGGCTTGGGGCAAACCTTACTTTAACCATGATAGTTTCTTAGATATTCAACAAATCATAATAAATTGCGCCAGTAGGGGGCCGCACTTATCACATATAACATAGCAAAATTTCAGGGTCAAACATAATAGATGAAAATAATATATACGTAACTAAAAATACTAAAAACGACTGACCCCAAATCCGACGCGTTCCAAATTAGTGGCTAAAATGTCGTAAAATAATTGGTTTAATGAAAAAGGATCCATGATGATTCATACGAGCTAATCGCTGATCATTAGGTGTTTTTCTTGATATCCAATAAGGTACCAAAGTTAAAACTTGGGCAATAATTGAGAATTTTTTTTGCCTTATCTATAGAATAAACTCTATCAATACTCTTAGGAAGCTTCCACCCTTTTTTCGCAAACAATTTGTTAATATTGGGAAAATGACGTAATAAAACGCTTGGCGCTTCATGAAAGAGCTCATAAGTCTCATCTCTGGAAAATGGGGAAAGGGCAGAAATGTTAAATACATCATATCCTTTCTTTTCTACTGTCATAGCTAAAAGATGTGCAGTGGCTGCGTCTCTGACGTCGACTCCTCGATATAACCTATAAATTGCCAACAGATAATCTGACTCGGGAAAGTATCTGGAAACTCGAAGACTTATGCATGGTAAATCATATTTATTTGTATATATCTCGCATAAACCCTCTGCAGCAATTTTTGTTACATCATAAATATCTCGCGGCCGCGGCAACAAATCCTCAGTAACCCAAACTGCCTTTTTAGTGGAAACCATGGCATGGCCATAAAGGGAAGTTGTGCTAGTATAAACAAAGCGTCGAATTTTGTTCTCGATAGCGCTCTTTAATAAATTGAGGGTTCCACTTATGTTAGTACTAATGAATTCTTCACTTGAATGTGTCTTCAAATGGGGGGCATGTAATGAACAGGTATGTATTATGATTTCTACATTCCTGGTGACAGAGAGAACAAACTCATGATCTGTAATATCTCCTACATGTGATGTATATTTTCCAGGAATGAAATCAACTCCGATAATAGAATGTTCCTTAGAGAGCATGGAAGAAATAACAGCACCCAGCTGTCCTGATGAACCAGTCACTAGAACTCTCATAATGAATCATGCGCCAATTTAATGCTCCTGATTATCCTATCATACAAGAAACATAAAGATATTATTTTTTTATATGTTAAATTTCAATAAAATAGATAGTAAAGAGGCAGCTTGTTGAGTAATAGGAAAAATGAGATGAAAGGCCGGGTGGTAAGAAAGATTGTCACCTTAATCCTCGCACTCCTCTGCGCCCAGACGTTGCTAACAGCCCTCACTAAAAATAATGAATTTGAGATAGCTCATTTTTCACTTGATATCGAGATAATCCCTGACGAGCATGGACTAAAGGTAGAAGCAAATCTAAGGCTTCGCTCTGGAATCACAGGGCTAAAATCTCTTTATTTCTACCTGCGTCCCTCCCTTCGGGTCAGAACAGTCAAGGATGAAAACGATAATCCTCTTGTTTTTTCTCAAAATAAGGTTGAAAGAATCTTCCCCAATTCTGAAACAAGCCTTGTAAATGTCCAACTGGACCAGGAGCTTTCCAAGGGAGAAACAGTCGGGATAGTGGTTGCTTATGACGGCATATTTTATATGCCCTCTGATTTTGATCCCAAGGAGAGGCGATACAACAGAGCATTTTCTTCCGTAACCAAGGAAGCAGCATGGCTTCGTCCTGTTCAGCTCTGGTATCCCTACATTGCTGATAAGTCTATGCCGTTGACCATAAGGGCTAGAGTACCGTCAGATTGGACAGTCATCACCAACGGAGAACTGGGGAGCACCTCAGAGGAGAAGGGGAAGAAGATTTTCGTCTTTCAAGAAGAAGAGATCTCAAGCTTAGATGTTTTCCTGTTCGCAGCCTCATATATTTCAAAGAGCAAAACGATCGGAGATTTTCATATAACGGCTCACTTATTCCCTCATCACAGAGATTTGCTTGATCCTTACATCGAGAAAACTGAGGAAATACTCAGTTTTTATACTCAGAAATATGGAGCCCCTGACGTGGAGAATTTCAATATTATTGAAATCGGAATGGGCTATGGCACTGGCACCGGCTCTCCCTTTGGTTACGGTATTTCTTCCCATTTAATAAACCTTGATTTTCCTCTGATTCCCCATGAGATCGCCCATCTCTGGTGGGGTGAGACAGTCTCGGATAACTTAGGCGAGGACACATGGCTTCATGAAGGACTGGCCACATTCTCTGACTACTGTTACCGGGCAGAAAAATCACCTGATAAAAGAGCAAGAAAGGAAGTGTTATTCGGCTTGCTTAATAAAGCTATTCCCATCGGCAATCCAAAGACTCTTTCTATACTGGAAGGGGGTGCGAAACACGCTGAAGGATTTCTCGTCTATGAGAGAGCCGCTTTTGTGGTTCAAACACTAAAGCATATCCTTGGTGAAGAGTTGTTCCTTAAAGCTTTGAGAAGCTATATTGAAGCTTTTAGGGGCAAGAAAGCCAAAACAGCCGATTTTATCCAGGTTGTCAATTCAGTTTCCCAGAGAGATTTGAACTGGTTTTTCGATTATTATCTCCGAAGAGGGAGGATTCCTCGCTATAGAGTGAAATCCGTAGACGTAGGGGGCAAGGTGAGGGGGACTCTCTACCAAGAGAACGTAACTAAGCATTTTGTGATGCCACTCACGCTCGAGTTCCTAACTAACAAAAGGTCCTTTAGAAGAATTGTTCAAGTAAAAGGAAGTAAAAAGAAATTTTCCTTTGACCTTGAACGAGGGGAAAACGTATTACGAGTTACGATTGATCCTGACTTTGAGGTCTTGGGCGTACGCGATGTCTTAGAAGACAGATGGGAGGCAAGATCCTTGAGGTTAGGGGCAGCCGAGGAAAAAAATTTCCAAAAACTTGAACCTCTCCTTTTTTCCCTTTCGGAAAAAAATCCAGATAATGCCCACATTTTACACGAGGTTGGTCAGTTCTATTTTGCTCAACAAAAGTGGGAAAAAGGGATTGAGATTTATCAAAAAATCCTGAGCCTTGAGCCAGATGATTTTACTTTTGTAGCTCTGGGCAATATTGCCGCAGCTTATGAGTTAATGGGTGATAAAAAGATGCAAAGATTTTATTTAGAAAAAGCTCTGGCTAAAGGATCCAGCATGTACTCTATCGTCCGCAGCTTGATGGATAAGTTCGAAAAGCTAAAACAGTAGAAAAACTTACTCAAAAAAATTAGAATTTGAAAAAATCAAATTAGGCCACGCTACCTACTAACCAAGCCCTACTAACCGCCTTCAAAACCTTTAGATCCCCAGCACCTCTCTGGCTCTGACCACATCGCTAACAGTTAAGGCTACTTTTGCCTCCTCACCCGAAGCTTCCAGCAGGTATATAGATTCGATATTGATCTTGGCGTCTCCCAGCTTCTTGGCAAAGTTGCTCAGCTCTCCAGGACGGTTGGGGACGTTGAGAGTTAGCAGCTCCACTTCTTCAAAGCTAAGGCTCAATCCTTCTAAGACTACTCTGGCTTTATCTTCCTCGTCGACTACCAAGGCAACTGCAGGATTTACAGCCCCAATTGCAGCCACAGTCAGGATGTTTACTCCCTGCTTGCTGAGAGCTTCTCCAACGTTCGCTAATTGGCCGGGCTCGTTCGGCAGAAAAACACGAAATTCTTTCATATTTTCTCTCCCTTTTTATAATTTATGACGAAAGCGTCTCCTAAGAACTATAAAAATTGTCCTTTGCTTTTATTCTTTAGTTATTTTTCTCTTTAGAAGCTTCAGAAGTTCCTCTTTATAAACAAAAAGTGCTGGCGTTCCCCCTTATGGAGAAAAACCACTTTTTTTTACTTTTTCATCATAGGAATTTTTATTTTTTTCTCGTCTGCAAACTTTATCGCTTCTTCATATCCAGCGTCAGCATGGCGGGCAACCCCCAGGCCAGGATCGACCGTGAGAACTCTTTCCAGCCGCTTCTCGGTGGAATCAAGACCGTCGGCCACGATGACCATGCCAGCATGTATGGAAAGCCCGATGCCCACTCCCCCTCCATGATGTACGGAAACCCATGAAGCGCCGCTAACTGCGTTCAGAAGGGCGTTGAGAATCGGCCAATCGGCAATAGCATCAGAGCCATCCTTCATGCCTTCTGTCTCTCTGTTAGGGGAAGCTACCGAACCTGTATCAAGATGGTCCCTGCCAATAACAATCGGCGCACTGATTTTTCCTTTTTTCACCAAATGATTAATGATAGCACCAAAGCGAGCTCTTTCTCCGTAGCCGAGCCAACAAATCCGCGAGGGAAGGCCCTGAAATTTCACCTGATTCTGAGCTTTCCTTATCCACCTCTCCAGGGCTTTGTCTTCTGGAAATTCTTTGAGAACAGCTTCGTCAGTCACGTAGATATCCTCGGGTTTCCCAGAGAGGGCCGCCCACCTGAACGGACCTTTGCCGTAGCAGAAAAGAGGCCGGATGTATTCAGAAACAAAACCTGGAATGTTAAAGGCGTTCACGGTGCCTGCTTTGTAAGCCTGACCTCGGATATTGTTGCCATAATCAAAGGCTTTTGCCCCTCTTTTCTGGAGTTCAAGCATAGCATCGACATGAACGGCCATCGAGTCGTAAGCTTTTTTTATATAATCTTCAGGTTTTTCCCTACGAAGTCTAAGCGCTTCTTGATAAGGAATTCCATGGGGAACATAACCGTTCAGCTCGTCGTGAGCAGAGGTCTGGTCGGTCAAAACATCGGGGATTATTCCCCGCTTAACAAATTCAGGAAGGACATCAGCAGCATTACCAAGAAGGGCTATGGACAGCGTCTCTCCTCTTTCCTTAGCATCAAAAGCAAGTTCCAAAGCTCTGTCCAAATCAGTCACCATGGTGTCGACATACTTTGTATCCAGCCGCCTCTGTATTCTATCTCTGTCGACTTCGGCGATTATGGCCACTCCTTCGTTCATGGTCACAGCCAAAGGCTGGGCACCTCCCATGCCACCCAGGCCAGCTGTTAAGACTAGCTTTCCTTTAAGAGAGCCACCGAAATGCGTTCGGGCAACAGAGGCCAGAGTTTCGAAAGTTCCCTGGAGAATTCCCTGGGTGCCGATGTATATCCAGCTGCCTGCTGTCATCTGCCCAAACATAGTAAGCCCCTTGGCTTCCAATCTTCGGAATTCATCCCAGGTCGCCCACTTAGGCACAATCAACGCATTGGCTATCAATACCCGAGGAGCTTCAAGATGAGTCCTGAATACTGCTACTGGTTTTCCTGACTGGACGATTAAAGTTTCATCATTCTCGAGTGCCTTTAAGCTTTCAACAATCGCCCAAAAACTCTCCCAGTTTCGCGCGGCCTTGCCTGTTCCTCCGTAGACAATAAGTTCTTCTGGTTTTTCTCCAACTTCAGGATCCAGGTTGTTCATCAACATCCTTAGAGCACCTTCCTGTGACCAGCCTTTAGCTTGAAGTTTAGTTCCCCGGGGAGCTCTTATTTCCTTGTAAACATACTCTTTTTGAATGGCCATCGTTGCCTCCTTATGATTTGGCCAATATTTTAGGAATCTTTCTGTTTTTCATAAGGTGGGCTTGATGAATCAAGCCCCTACAAAAACAAACCTTTTCACCCTCTTCAAGTGCCAGCTTGATGAATCAAGGCTCTATAATCCCTTATTTTATAAGGTGGGCTTGATAAATCAAGCCCCTACATCCCGACCAACGCTTGATAAATTAAGCCCCTACATCCCAACCAAAGCCTTATAAATCAAGCCCCTACAGGAATATACCACAACAAAACGCGCGGCGTAAACAGCAAGAGATAAAATAAAAAAGTAATGGATCCCCCTTCTTCTATATATTGAATCTTAACGCTTATTGATTATTTTTTATTAAAATTCAAGACCTAATTCTTCTATTAGCGATTTCAAATAGTCCACTAGAGAAGATATACGAGCATAATAATCCTTCTTAAGTTTTGCTGCATATTCATTGAAAAGGCCAAAATCGCTCTTCTTGCTCCAATTTTGCATGCTTAACTTCTCAAGAATCTCTTTGAGAACATCTAAATTCACAATCTCTATTGTATATTGGGGAAGAGTGCTGGATTCTTTCTCCAACATTCTGGTCCCTGCTAAAATAACTCCTCTCAGAGCTTCTTGACTTCTTATAATCTCCTGTTTGACAAAAAATTGATCTATGGGGGATTCTGTCTTGGCGAGTTTTTTATAAAGCTTTTCTGCTTCTTCTAAGCGGTTACAGACAGCGGAGACAATACACTCACTGTCCAAGATTTTTTTATCATCGTTCTCGTAATAAACAACCTCAGCTTCCTCCTCTGGCTCGGTCTTCTTGTACTTTTCCAGAATTTCTAAAGCATCAGAGGCACGCCTTTTTGGAAAACCAGCGACTGGAGCTGCTTCACCTCTCTCTCCTCGCTTTTCTTCTTTTTCAGCAATCTTAGCTAATTTCTCCTCGGGCTTTATTTTGATCGTCTCATCCAAGGCCTCTAAGGGACTGATTTCCTCCGCAGGCGCTTCCTCACCAGCAGCCGGAGCTTCCTCCGCTTTTGCTTCTTCCACAGGCGGCTCCTCCTTTTCTTCCGGCACAGGCTCCATCTCCACATGCTCTCCGGGCTTCATCTTAATCGTCTTATCCATCGCCTCTAAAGGACTGATTTCCTCCGCAGGCTCTATCTCCACTTCTTCTTCCGGCTCCATCTTAGCTGTCTCATCTGCAGCCTCTAAAGGACTGACTTTTACCTCAGGCGCTTCCTCCGCTTTTGCTTCTTCCACAGGGGACTCCTCCTTTTCTTCCGGCACAGGCTCCATTTCCACGTGCTCTCCGGGCTTCATCTTTTTCGTCTTATCCATCGCCTCTAAAGGACTGATTTCCTCCGCAGGCTCCTCTTCTTCTGGTTCTTCAGGAGCACCTTTTTCCTCAACTTTTTCTTCTTTCTCTCTTTCAAATACCTCAGGCCCGATTGCATCTGGTTTCCTCAACAGCTCCTTAATCTCTTTCGCTTTTGAGAGTAATTGCTCAAAATCCACGCTTTCCTCATCGGCTTTCTCCGTTTCAAGCTCCGAAGTCTTCTCTTCGAGGTCTTTTTCTAAAGATTCCACCCTTTCTTCGGCTTGGCTGTAGAGCTCCTCAAGCATCCTGCTCAACTCATCCATTTTCTCTAGCCCTTCAAGAGTTTTTCCTGTCAACTCTTTTATCTCAGATTGGAAATCGATGGCCATTTTGAGATTTTCTTTTATTTTGTTTTTTAGATTTGCTCTCTTGTCATCTTTTTCTTCTTCGCTGCCAGACTTCACATCATCCTTCTTATCTTCAGTCTCTTCGGCAATTTCGTATTTATCTTTTCGAGTTCCTTTCTCTTTTGGCATTACTGTACTCCTCGCTTTTTGGGTATTTTAAACCCGCCTGCCTAAACTGTCAAGTCATACTTCTTCTCTTATGGACTTAATATAGACTGCACATCTTTAATAATTCTTCATAGTAATAATCACAAATTTAAACGATGAACTCCATAGCCTTTAGAGATAATTTTTGAGGGTATTTTTGCCCCTATTTTCTCACCCAAAAAGGTAAATTGATTAGCCTTAAGGGATGATTTTAAAAAAGAACGTATAAGATAGCCAAATTCTTTGATGAAGCTAAAATCCAAGGCTGAAGGGAGATCTTTGCCTAACCAGAAATCTTAAATCTTCGCCCCAGATCAGCCCAGCGATGCCTTAAGAAACACACTCTGAGTCTTTCCCAACGCTACTCTTGAAATTCCGTTAAGGTCTTTAAAAAAATTTACTTCTTCCCAAACTGAACTGAAATCGAAAAAGGACAGGATTTTGTCTCTCTGACCATTACCGATTTCTACTAATAGATAGCCACCGGGCTTTAAATAAGAAGGGGCTCTCTGGACTAACTTATTAATGACCTCCAATCCGGTCTTCCCTGCCACCAGTGCACTCTTTGGCTCGTGATCTCTTATTTCTGCGTTGAGTTTTGGCCATTCTTCTTCTGAAACATAAGGAGGATTAGAGACAATGAAATCACATTTCCATTCCAACCTAAGTTTTTTCAAAGCGGAAAATAAACTTCCTCTAGCAAAGATTATATTCGGGACTATCTGTAGAGAAGCGTTTAATTTTGCCAGCCTCAAGGCTTTCCTCGCTTTATCTGTGGCCACAACTTGCGCCTGAGGAAGCTCTTTTGCCAGGGACACGGCTATGTTTCCGCAACCTGTCCCTATATCCACAATTGTCTCCTTTTTCCGCGATGACAATTCTAACAACTTCTCCACAATCAATTCTGTTTCTGGACGGGGGATTAAAACTCCAGGGGAAATCCTGAAGGGGATTGACCAGAACTCCTTTACGCCAGTTATGTACGGGAGCGGAAGTCCGGTTAGGCGCTTTGAAACCAGTTTATAGAAGCGCCTCTCTTCTGCTCTCGAGAGTTTATTTTTGGGGAAAGAATAGAATTGATCTTCTTGGATTGTAGTGCTTTTGAGAAGGAGAACTTTTGCCTCAAGAGCCGGATTGGGCAAGTCTTTTAAAAGAGATCTTCCTTTTGAAAACAGCTCTTGGAGGGTACTCAACGAATACTCGTTTTAGACAGAGGGACTCACTCTCTTTTCCATCATTTGTGTCTGATAATGAAGGGTTAGGGAATTTATGAACTCATCTAAACTCCCGTCGAGAACATCCTCTAATTTATGGATTGTATGATTCAAGCGATGGTCTGTGATCCTTGATTGAGGAAAATTATAGGTTCTTATCTTCTCACTCCTCTCCCCTGTCCCAACTTGAGATTTTCTGTCTTTTGCAATCTTTGCTTGTTGTTCCCTCTGGGCCATATCCATCAGTCTGGAGCGTAAAATCCTCAAGACCTTTTCCTTGTTGCGGTGCTGTGATTTTTCATCCTGACAGGTTACGACTAACCCTGATGGCTTGTGAGTCACTCGAATAGCGGTGTAGTTGCGATTTACATTCTGACCGCCGGGTCCAGAAGCTCCAAAGGCTTCGAGCTTCAAATCCTTCGGGTCTAACTCTACATCAACCTCATCAGCTTCGGGAAGAACGGCGACTGTAACAGTTGAGGTGTGAATTCTTCCACTGGCTTCTGTTTGAGGTACCCTTTGCACGCGGTGAACTCCACTTTCATACTTAAGCTGAGAATAGACTCTCTCGCCTCGGATATTAACAATAATCTCTTTAAGCCCCCCGATCGGAGAAAAGCTGGTGCTCATGACTTCAGACTTCCAGCCTTTTTTTTCTGAAAAACGAGAGTACATCCGGAATAAATCCTGAGCAAAAAGCGAAGCTTCATCTCCACCAGCGCCCGCCCTTATTTCCAGGAAGACATTTTTTTCATCATTGGGATCTTTAGGGAGGAGTAAGATCTTAAGCTCTTCCTTTATTTTTTCCTCTCTCTGCTGTAATTGTTTGAGCTCGTCCTCTGCAAGTTTCTTTAGGTCTGAATCAGATTTGGGGTCAGCCAGGATTTCTTCAGAATCCTTGATATCATTTTTCACCTTTTGGTAATCTTCGTATTTTTTTACCAAAGGTTCTAAATCCGCGCGTTCTTTGGCGACTTTTTTGACTTTTTGAGGATTTGAAACTAAGGCAGGATCAGACAAAGAGAGGGTGAGTTGACGGTATTTTTCCTTGATCTCTTCTAGTTCTTGAAACATTTGGGTTATTTATCAAGCTTAATATCGCCATATTTCTTCTTGAATTTTTCTACTCTCCCGGCGCTGTCAACAAATTTCTGCTTGCCGGTGAAAAAAGGATGGCATTGGGAGCATATTTCTACCCGGATTTCTTTTTTAGTAGAACGTGTCGTAAATGTATTACCGCAAGCGCAGGTCACAGTGCACTCAACTAATTCAGGATGAATATCTTTTTTCATCTTGGCCTCTCTCTAAGATGGTAAAATTGGGGCCTGGCCCCGTTTTTTTTGGGGAACGCTCCTTTTTTATCCTAGCTTTATCAATAACTGGGAACAGTCCCCGTTTTTTTCTATCTCATTCTTAATCGTACAAATAAACAAGGTAGGCTTGATGAATCAAGCCTCTGTGTTTACAGGGTAATTATACCAGAGTAAAGCAGAAATAGTAAATAGTATTGTAGGGGTTTGATTCATCAAACCCACCTTTTTCTTCTGTAGGGGCTTGATTTATCAAACCCACCCTTTTCTTCTGTAGGGGCTTGATTCATTGTAGGGGTTTGATTTATCAAGCCCACCTTTAAATTACAATCAATGATTTATATCTTATTTATTGAAGGGATTGATTTATTAAATTTCTACACAGAAAGGTCCTTGTAATTCCAGCCCCTATCTTTAATTTTTTTCTTATAGCACTCCCAATCAATCTCAAAACTATGGCGTTCCTGGCTCTCTTTAACTTTTTCTTTATATGCCTTAGAGTCAAAATAGCTAATCAAAGCTTTATTTATGGGGAAAATCTGTTCTTCTGCCTCCCATTCATATTTTCTTCCTTTTTTATCCTTCATGCATTCGAGATAGACAATCCAGGCCAACTTCTTAAACGAAACTTCAGGAAAAGATACTTTGATAGCTTGAACCTCTCCCATTTTTTCAGGATTGAGAAAATGTAAATATCGAGAAAAAAGCAAAGCATTATGGAAATAATTCGGAAAGGCAAGAAGTCCATCTTTTCTCGAGAGTCGAGCCAGGTAAACAAAAATATCGAATACCTTTTTGCCAAGATTTAGGCCCGGGTGCTTTTGGCCAGGCAGGGGTGACTTTTCCAGAGAGAAATCCAGAAGAGGATTCTGAAGTGTAAGCCAATCCAGTATCAAAAACTTATATTCAGAGGCGGGAAAAAACGAAGGGATTTTTTTCTGGGGATAAAACGTCCCTTCTTTTATCTTCAAATCAACAACCATTTTTTCAGGTTTCTTTTCTTTGTAAAAAATTTGAAGCCTCTGGAGAGGGTACTCTGACGAATCTAGACTAAAATCCAACGGCCACAATTTTCTTCTTTGAGCTTCTTTGAAAAAGTTTTTCTTAGCGAGGACCGCTGTAACCTGGTTCAGGGTATATTTACCCAAAAATAGTGAAGTTCCTCTCTTCCTCCCTGAGATAGAGAAGAGCTCTTCTTCTTCGAATAGAGGGCTCTCGCGCAAGAAAGCAGATTTCTTAGACCGCGGTTTTTTCATCTTTGATAAATCGTGCCAAAATTTAGGATTCAGATTTTAACCTGAGATTTTAGCCCTTTTTCGAAATCAAATCAATAAGATTACTGTAATTTCAATTATTGCTTGAATAATAAAGACCTCAGACGTAAATGGAAATCGTATCATCGCCGATGGTCACTTGCCTTTTGAGCTTGAAATATTTTGCCTCAAATTTTGTCTTGAAATGATGGCGAAGGATGATCTTTCCTCCGGGTTTGAGGATTTCCCTTTTCTTTATAACTTTCAGGGGATTTCTTTCATCCAAATACTTATAGGGAGGGTCAAGAAAAATGAGGTCAAATGTTTTTTCCTCATTAGCCAATTGAATAACAGCACGATTGAAGTCTTTTCGAAGAATCCAGGCTTTCGCCTCAGCTTCGCATTTAGCTAAATTGGCTTTTATCACTTTTACGGCTGGATTGTAATCATCGATAAAAACCACATTTTCAGCCCCCCGACTTAATGCTTCTATTCCAACAGAGCCAGAGCCTGCAAATCCGTCAAGAAAAACGCTGTTCCTCACCTCTTCTTGAATGATATTGAATAGCGCTTCCTTGAGCTTATCAGGCATTGGGCGGACAAGCGAGCTGGGCACCCTTTTAAGTCGCTTACCCTTATAAATTCCGCTTATTACTCTTATCATAGGTTCCTTTTTCTATTTTGTAGGCTTGTTTGGGAAACAAGCCCAATTCTTTTACTGATTTTATTTTGCTGCTTTGTGAAACTCTTTTGGCTCTTGGAACTTTTCGAATTTTGTTTTGTATCAATAATAAAAAGTGGCTTTGTGGCGATTTGTCTTGATATCCTTTATCCCATAAGGAAGCTCATACCAATCATTCATGCTTGAGACTTCCATATTTCTTATTTTGGAGGCAATGTTCAAAATTGCATCTAGAATCGTTGGCTTTATGCGCTGGTCTTCGAGAAAAAGGTCTTTTATATTAAGCCTGGCTTTCCCCTTTTCCACTTCAAGCTTTCCTCCAAAAAACAAAGTCATCTGCGGTTGAATGAATTCTGGGATTTTCTGTCCTCTTAAGTCTATTAGAACTTTGCCTTCAATCTTGTTTCTTTTAAATAATTTAAGCCGGAGCTCTTTCATTATTTCTTCTTTTTCTGTTTCTATCCGGTAGGCGATGTAGGAATTTAGCTCTTCTTCAGTTATTACAATTTTTTTAAGAGAACCCTTTTCTCCCCTCGATTGTTCGTTCTCCATTTTTTCAATGGCCTTCAAGACCTTCTCTGCCTCTGGAAGAGAATAATCCTGGATGCCTGGAGATATGATAGAAAAAGAAAGAAAAAGAAAGATGAAGGCAGTTTTTCTGGTAAACAGCGTCCTAAAATTCATTTCATTTAAATGCTAACAAATTGAATTAGAAATTGCTAC
>WVZK01000027.1:0-288 GCA_011772475.1 Candidatus Aminicenantota bacterium
GATTCATTTAGAATGTTCCCGATGTAATCTGCCGCATCTTTTGCTGTGTTAGCATAGAATGATTTTATACCCTTTTTGTTCAATAGATTTTGTAAGTTTTTAATATTCTCCGAAAGGGATGCCATATTTCCTTCTCTTATGGATTTTAACTTCTTCTTGATTTCCTCTAACTCAATTTGTTGATACTTACCCTCCTCCAATTCTTTTATTTTCACTTGGATGAAATGCTCCCTTGTTAAATCACTGGAAGGTTCTAAAAAATATACGGGGAATGGATAAGAGGATTTT
>WVZK01000027.1:328-3201 GCA_011772475.1 Candidatus Aminicenantota bacterium
ATTAATATCGGTCCTAATACACAATCTATATAATAAAGATAAAGGCTACGGTCATTATTAGAAAAGGGATTTCACTATGCCGAACTTTTAATGGTACAAATTGAATAGGGGGCAATCTAGGACAGATTATAAGCAAACCTCATGCACCTTGATATTCTCAAGGCACTCTTACCATTTCTCTGTGAGGAAATTTTCGTCGTACTCTATTTCCAACCGCAATTTATGCTTAGCTTCCTCTTGGGCCAGTCCAAGCATAAGGGATTCTAGATTGCCATCTTCAGTGGTTGCAGCGAGATCGGTGTACAATTTGAATGACGCCTTTTCTTTTTTCATTGCCAGTATCAGAGCCTCTTGGTAGTCCATGTCCGGGCTAGGGGGCACAACCACTAGATAGTCACCTATCTTGAGATCAACGACCTTACTTTCTGCAGACACCAAGAGTTTACCCTCCTTAACTCCCAGCAATTTTTCCTTGTGCTTCAGCTCCTCTCCAGCGAAGTCCTTGAACACTTGCTGCATTGATGGCCTATCCATCTTACCAGCCAAATCCATATAGAATCTATTAGCTTCCTCCTCTTTTTCTATGGCGAAGTCTAACAGCTCGTTTACCGATCCGAATTTATCCATTTCTTCATCCTCCAGTTACCTTTATTACCAATTCTCTCCCAGCAGCTCGAAGTATTCCCGCTCATGATTACATGCAGGGCAAATCTCTGGTGCTTCAGTGCCTTCATGAAGATAGCCGCAGTTCCGGCAGCGCCATACTACAGGCTTGTCCTTCTTGAATACCGTTCCAGCCTTAACATTAGCCAGTAATCCGAGATAGCGTTTCTCATGTTGCTTCTCTGCCACTGCTATGGCCTTGAAAGCCGCTGCAACCTCCTCGAAACCCTCCTCCACAGCAACCTTAGCAAATCCGGGGTACATGTCTGTCCATTCGTAATTCTCTCCTGCTGCTGCTTCCTTGAGATTTTCAGCTGTAGTGCCTATCACCCCTGCTGGGAATGATGCTTTTACCTCTGCTTCACCTCCCTCAAGAAACTTGAATAATCTCTTCGCATGCTCTTTCTCTTGATCGGCTGTTTCCTGGAATATGTATTCGATCTGCCTGAAGCCATCCTTTCTTGCTTGACTGGCGAAATATGTGTAGCGGTTCCTTGCCTGCGACTCGCCAGCAAATGCTGTCAGTGTGTTTTTTTCCGTTTTTGTTCCTTTTATACTTTTCATTCTTCTACCTCCCTAATTTCATTTAACGGGTGCGTAATAACATCTTTTCGGGGAAGACACTTTCCCCTTCTTTTTCAGATCATTAATTGCTTTGGAAACGTCTTTACTATCTAAGCCTGTGCTCTTTGCCACATCTCCTGGCCTTACCGGTTTCCCGGCCTTCTGAATAGCCTTCAACACAGTCTGTTCAGTATTTACCAAATCCATCACCTCCTTTTAATGTTATTTTATTCGATTGTTTACTGCATGTTCAGATCCTTGATCTTTTGTAATACATCTTCCGCATGTCCTTTCACATTCACATTTTCCCATATATGCTTAATGACACCGTTTTTGTCCAAAAGAAATGTGGTTCTTTTAGCTGTTTTTCCGGTAGCGCCTTTTACTCCACAAGCGGAGCATAATATTTTGTCCTTATCGCTCAATAGAGCAAAGTTCAGCTCGTATTTTTCAGAGAACTTCTTGTGAGATTTTATACTGTCGGTACTTATACCAACTATCTTAGTATTCGACTCGTCAAATTGATCTTTGTAATCTCTGAAATCTTTGGCTTCTTTAGTACAGCCTGGTGTATTGTCCTTCGGGTAGAAGTACACCACAATATTCTTGCCTTGAAAGTCTTTTATTCCAATTTCACCATCAACTGTCTCCCCTTTTAGATCAGGAAATTTATCTCCAACCTTCAATTTAGCCATATCATCTCCTCCATAAACAACATTTTTTTCATTCAGCCTTTTTGATAGATGAAGCCCTCCATAGTCCCATTTCTTGTAAACTCTTTTGATTATCCTTCAGAATGGTTATATGGTCCCTTTCAAAATCTGCTAGTCTATTGAAAAGGTCCCTTATTTTATCGTCATCTGTAATTTTCATGTTCTTTTCATAGAACTCCACTGATCTATTCTCAATACCTATTGCGAATTTTATCGCTTTCAATGGGTCAAAATCCTTGAATATGTCAGGCAATTTATCTTCGCCCAGAAATATTTCCTCTTTTCCAATTAGAGAAATATCCACCAACTTTTCTTCTTGAAGCTCGTCCAATTTCGAAAGTTGCCTATGGTATTCCTCCTCAAGCCATTTTATATGGTCCACCTCCAATCTGCCAAGATAGGACATCAATAACTGCCCATTTTTATCCTTGATAAAATCCCTCATGTTGTAGTAGAAATCGTAACCAAATCTTTCAATTGCAATGGCTTGTTTAATGGTTCCTAGTACTTTATCTATCTCTGTCATCATATCACATCCTAATCTTTTATTAATTGGGCAATTTTAACCACCAGCCAAATCGAACTCTCGGAAGTCGAACCAATAACCTGGCCCGCTTATGTAATCTATCTCAGCCTGAACAATTGCTCTATGACCCTCTTCGATTTCAACGAAACGGGCGAAGAGTTTTTGTCCTTCTTCGGGTAATTTCTTTACCATCCTCTTGTAGAACTCATTAGTTTCAGTTTCCACCTCAAGAGCGTTTCTTAACATCTTCAACTCAGAGCTGTGATGCCTTTCCGAATCATGTATCGTTGTTTTTTCCTTGAGCTTGTTAACTTCGCCCTCGATTATCTCCCTGGGTGGAACCATGCTAGAAAGCTTTTTAGGAGTGATCTTCCCAGTGCTTTTCCACTCTTCTAGCCTGCTCTTCA